>JBBRMX010000018.1:0-26243 GCA_038230615.1 Thermomicrobiales bacterium
AGGCGATAATCGCACCTTTTGTAGCAGCATACGCGCTATGTCCCGGCATCCCCGCAAAGCCGTGCACGCTCGTAATATTGAGAATTGTGCCGCCCGTTCCCGCTTTAAGATGCGGCAATGCCTGCTGCGCCGCGAAGTACATCGCCCGGATATTGATATCGAAGACCTCCGCAAAGGTCTCCTCAGTCGTCTCTTCAAACGGCAGATTGCGCGTGATGCCGCTGTTGTTCACGAGAATGTCGAGCCGCCCGAAGTGCGCCGCCGCCTCATCCACAATACGACGAGCGGCGGCAACGGCTTGCAGATCGCCGGAGAGTGCAATAGCCTGTCCGCCGCGTTCGCGCACTCCCGCCGCCGCCTCTTCCGCCCCCGCAACCGAGTGCGAAGCATGAAACGCGACCATCGCCCCCCGCGCCGCCAGCGATTCCCCGATCGCACGCCCGATACCCATGCCGCCGCCCGTGACCAATGCCGCCCGACCAACCAGTGACCCGACCCATTCCGTAGTATGCGCGGTCATCGTGTTCCCCTCCGTATCACGCATTAGTTCCGTATCGCGTTTCGTATTGTTGCTCATCGCCGGTTGCGCCTGCGATAGACAAAACCCGCCGCGACGCACGCGACCCCGACGAACAGCACCGCCCCGGAGATCGCGGGCGATGCGCCTTTGAGCAGGTACGAGGTCGCCAGTAGGTCGAGACCAACCGCATTGAGACAGAGCGCAACGAATTCGCCCTGCGCCATCCGTCCGCTCTGATAGGCACGATACCCGACAATGAGCGTGAGTACAGCAAGCGCAATCACCGTAATCTGTAAAAACCGTGTGAGGTCGTTCAACAACGCTCCTTCGGGGTATGCGTTCGCTTGTACCTACAAATGACGCATGATGCGGCGACAGACAGGATCGCATCACGATTCACTGTTTAGATGACCCGCATTCGTGTCTCGACGCTGGCAGCGGCACCGGTGTCGTCATAAGTCGTGAGCGTGAGTATCCATGTACCGCTCTGACGGCGGCTGCCATCGAGCCGGAGCGCACACGTTCCTTCGGTCGGGCTGTCGCAAAGCACCGTCGGCTCGTCGTTCGGCGGGCGGGCAGCGAAAACGAAACGGCTGATACGATGCCCGTCCTCGATGCGCGTCCCGGTCGCTCTCAATGTCACCGTCAACGGCACACCGCCCGTCTCGACACGGCTCGGCACGCTGCCGAATACCGGCACCACATGGGCAGTAGGCGTCTGCATTCCCGTCGCAGGGACATCGTCCGGTGCGAGATTGCCCACGATCCGCCCGACGACGAATGCCCCGAGCAGGGTCAGTACCGCGAGGATCGCCGACGCCTGCAACAGCCCGTCGCTAAGTGGCGACGGGCGGCGGGGACGGGATACGGATGCGTGCGGAGGGGTGGGGAAACCGGGCGGAGTTTGCTGCACCTTCTACCTCGTTTCACAGGTCAACTGGATGATGCCGGGAGCGGTTCCCATCGAGAGTGACCACGGCGACGATGCACGTGTCGCGGTAATTGCCAGTGCGACTGCGGCATCGTCCCGCACCGGCAAGGCGGAGTACCCCGTCAGTGGCGGTGCGGCGAGCGATATGATCTCGTTCGGGCGCACCACTATGTTTGATGCCCGCACCCCGCGAATCGCGAGCACATATGTGAGCGCACCACGCTCGAACCAGACCGATGTAGCGGGAACACTCGTTTCGTCGGGCGGCGGAAGGAGAGTAATCGTGAGGGTGGTCGTCGTGCCGACGGTCTTCGCCTCGATGCGGTCGAGCGTCCAGCCGTCCGTTCCCGCACCCACCGAAGCATCGGGATACCGCACAGGAATTGCCGTGATGACCTGCAATGGCGCGGGCGTCGCACTTGTGACTGCTGCCTGCGGAGTGCCGGCGGGGTTCGCATTTCCTCCGTCAATACCGCACCCTGCAAGGAGCATTACGAGAGAGACAACAAAGGGAGACAGGTGCCGCATACGAATCGCAGCACGCCCCAGATGACTCATCACGCTGCCCACCCTCGCGCATTCCGCATTCGAATGAGGCTCCAATGGAGCGAGGTTCGCATCAGTTTGTGCGCCAGCGGCACGAGTGATGGCGTCACGCGGACCTCGACATCTTCCAGCGTCAGCGCATCGAGCAAATCACCGATGGGTTGGATGTGTTCCGGCGTAACAGCGCGGGTGCTGGTGTACACACCGTGATCGAATACCGGGGCGAATGTCACCGGGGGCATCTGGTAGCGAAAGAGCGCGGTCGCACGGATGCGGGCAAGCCATGCTGCCTCAACCACGATCACCATGCGGGCAGCGACGGTGCCGAACCAGCATGTGCGGTCTACATCGTTCGTCGTCGCAAGTGTCCAGAAGGCAACGCGGGGGCACGCACGCGGAAAGAGGTAGAGCGGTGTGTGCCAGCGATCAATCGCCCAGACACACGGGAGAGCATCCGGCGCGGCAGGCGACGGGCGCGGCACAAAATGCGTGATAGACGAGTCCTCACTGAAGTGCGCGAGCATCATGCCGCCAGTATACGGGAAAGCGGCGCGGTTTCGGCAGTTCTGCGTCGCACGCGCTCATTTTGCAAACAAGAACGACACTACGCGGGGCGGCGTCTGTCGGTCTTCAGGATGCCACCATTCGCGCAGGCGCGTGAGCATCAACCCGGCACCTGCCGCCGCATCGAGGAATGCCGAGAGATGATGCACGAATGCGGGAATTTCGGTGCGGGTGTCGCCACGCTGAAATGCCGCTTTGCTCCCCCCGTATTGTCTGAACGGATGCAGTTCGCAGACAAAGAAGGTGCCACCCGCCCGCAAACACCGCGCTGCCTCCCCAAAGACGGACGCGAGATCAGCAATATGTTCGAGCACCAGATTGCATACCACGAGATCAACGGACCCGTCGGCGCACGGCCACCGGCGGGTGAGGTCCGCGACGGTGAATGTCACATTGGCGGCGAGGGCAGCGGGTAGTTTGGTGCGTGCTTGCGCGAGCATCCCCTCAGAGAAGTCAAGCGCGAGGACATGTGCGCCATCTTGCGCCAGAAATGCCGTGTTCTTTCCTGTGCCGCACCCGATCTCAAGGATGGTGCCGGAACGCAACGATGCAAGGAGTTCGTGCGTCACGACCGCATCGAGATCACGGGTTAGGTTGCGGTCTGTGTCGTAGGTTGTTGCCCACGCGCTGTATGCCGCGCGGATATCCATCTCCGCCGCCCTCCACCATACTGCCGCACGGGGATATTCGGTTAATCTGCGGGTTCAGGCGCGGGCGTTTCGGGTGATGTGGCGGGCAACGCGGGCGGGCGGGTATTCGGCGTGCCGATGCCCCATGTCTTGGCGGGAGTGGCAGCATCTTCGCCCCAGACTTCTTCTTCCTCCGGCCACCATGCACGCGACGCACTGAAACCCTTAATACACAATACAATATTAGCAATCCCGATGCCGAACGGTACAAGCGGTACTGACGCGATCAGCCCAAGCACAAAGAATTCGTCATAACCTTCCCACATGCGATTAGCAGCGTACGCCATCACGGGGGCAAGCATGAGCGTAAAGAATGCCCACGCAGTCGATTTCCAGTTCTGCGCCAGCGGCACGATGCTCACCGGCAGCAAAACCACGCTGCAGATGAGAAAGACACGCGCACACACGGCAATCACATATGGGCGGCTCGTATCGAGCGGACCACGCGGCAGCACGAACATGGCGACACCTTTCCCTTCCGCACGTCAACCGATAGCAGCAGTATGTCACGGACGAGGCGCGTGTCAACGTCGCCTGCGCTACAGAACAGCAACGATGGACGATAGACGGAAGGGCGATCCAGCGGGATACTTGAGAGATAGGCTGTCTTCGGCGGTTTCGTTGCTGCCAACCGGCAACAGGAGGATTTGTCCTGATGACGACCACACTAGCGTGGTCTTGCTTGCCCCGTTGCTTCGTGCGTCTCACAATGGCGGGGCTGTTCGCGCTGCTTGTGGTCGGCACGGTGCCGTTGCGTGTATCGGCGCATGTTGCGCTTGTCGCAGCAACCCCGGTGGCGGGCGCAACGGTCGGTCAATCGCCCGCAGCGGTGCGGTTGCGCCTCGACCAATCGCCCGATCCACAGTTCAGCCAGATCACCCTGCTCGATACAATGGGGCACATCGTTGCAGGCGGCGCAGCACAACGCGACCCCGCAAACCCGAACGACATCGCCGTATCGCTTCCGAAGCTCGTGCCGGGGGTCTACACCGTGGCGTGGCAAGCCCTCGCACCGGACGGCCATCTGACAAAGGGCAATTACTCGTGGACGCTGGCTGCAGCGGGAGCAGCAGCCCCTGCCGAACCGCAACCCATCGGGGCGGCGAATACCTCGCCCAATGCCGCCGCTACGACAACGACGAACGCCCCGACGATTGCAGTAGTGCTGGTTCGGTGGGTGCGGTATCTCGCGCTCGGTCTGCTTGTCGGGGTATGTGGGTTGCTCGTGCTCATCGTCGCGCCTGTGCTAGAGGGATATGAACAACGTGCCGCAATCTGGGGTCGGGCAGCGGGGCGGATCGCGCCGCTTGCGGTTAGCGGAGTATTGATCTTCCTTACGGCGCACATCGCGACGCTCATTGTGCAATCCGCAATAGTGGCGAATTTGCCCGTTACGCAGACGACACCCGACATCGTACGCCGCATGATGAACGAGACCGCATACGGCGGCGTCTGGCGGCTTACGGCAATCGTCGGGTTGTTGACATTCGCTGCACTCGTGTGGGCGATACCGGAGGTGCGGCGCAATGTCCGCACCGCACGCATTAACATTATCGCTACGGCACCGCGTAGTAGCCGCACGGACGCTTTCACTGTTCCCGCGCCGGAACCTGCACTGCTGCCGTGGCGGATCGCACTCAGCGGTGCATTGCTGCTCGTGGCAACGCTGTCGCTCAGCAGCCACGCCATCGAAAGCCAGCACGAGCCGGTACTCGCGCTGATGGCGGATGCCGCACATCTCGGCGCGATGGGATTATGGTTCGGCGGATTGCTCGCCTTACTCGCCGCGCTGCCCCTACTCGTTGCCGCGCTCGATGACGGCGATAAGCGCAACACGCTGCGGGCGGCAGTTGTCGGGCGATTCTCGACGCTGGCGCTACTCAGTGTCGGTACGCTCATTGCCACGGGGATATACGCGATGACGCTGCATACGACCCGCGGAACTTTCCTCGGCACCTCGTATGGACAGACCTTGCTCATCAAACATGCGCTGATCGTGCCACTGGTGGCAGTTGCTGCCATCAATTTGCACGTCGTGCGTCCGCATCTGCGCGATTCTGTGCAAGCGCGGCAATGGCTTCCCCGTCTGCTGCGAGCCGAAGCAGTCTTGGGCGTCGCGGTGCTCCTTGCGACGGCATTACTTACGCAATTGCCGCCCGCGCACCCGCTCAACGGCATCAATGCCGCCGCGTACGATCCGCGCCTCGCACAGCGACCGTATAGCGCAGTAGATGCTGCCGTTGACCGCCCCGATGCCGATCTGAACAGCGGCCCGCAATCTGCGGAGATGATTCACAGTAGCGATGTGATGGGAACATTGCAGGTAACGACGGGCAAGGACGGCAGCACACTCGGGCTGCTCCTGTTCGATGCTGACACCGTGCCATCGCACGAAGACCAGAATGGCGTGCGGATCGGCACGAACGGTGCGCCGATTGACCCCGTACAACTGCCAAATGTGCAGCGCGTCACGGCGGTTATGTCGTTCACCGGCGCGGATTTGGGACAGACAACTGTGCCCCTCGTACGCGACAGCGAAGGCTGGTATCGCGCCAAGGGCATGTTTTTTCCGATCAAGGGCGAGTGGCACATTGACACGGTAATCCGGCGGTTCAACATCGTGAACGATGTGCGGCTGGAATATTCGTTTGTCTCCGACCCCGCACGTTACGCAGCACAGGCGACGATGCCCTCCCCCGCAACGCAAAGTACGGGCGTTACCGTCGGTAATCTGCACGTGCCGCGCATCCTCCCCAATGGATGGGTAGGGCTTTCAATTGCGCTGTGCGGCGGTGGCTTGCTCGTGCTGACGCGGCGGCGGCATTTCCGTGCCGAAATGCCGGAACGCACGCAACGCATCGCTACCCTCTGGAGCGGCGGTGCGCTCGTGCTCGGCCTTGTCGTTTTCGGGTACTACAGCAGTGATATTACCCCGACAACCGATGTACAGAACCCTATGCCCAATACCGCGCAGACACGCGATCTCGGCGCACAAGTCTTCGCGCAGAATTGCGCCGTCTGTCACGGCGCAGGCGGCAAGGGAGACGGCACCTACGCTGCACAACTCCCCGTGCGTCCCGCCAACCTTGCGGCGGGACATGTCAACGGACATACCGACGGGGATCTGTACTGGTGGATTTCGCACGGCGTTCCCGGTAGCGGGATGCCCGGTTTCTCCGGCTCTCTGAGCGATCAGGAAATCTGGGCGGCGATCCGGTATGTCCGCTCCCTCGATGGGAAATAGCCAGCAACACGCTCGCAGTGCGCATCCCCGCTACTGACCGCCGTACCGCGTCTCGATCTGGGCGTGCTGGTCGGCGGTGAGCGGGACGAGGGATGCGCCAGATTGCCGTGCGAGAATTGCCATACGCGCAACAAACTCCAGCGTTTCCATGCGGCGCAGGGCATCGAGCGGGGAGCGACCGAGCGTCAACGCCCCGTGACCTTCCAGCAGCAGCGCACGAGTGTCGTTCGCCAACCCTACGGCGGTAGCACGTCCGAGGTCGGCGGTACCGGGACACGCCCACGGTACACGGACCAGCCCTCGCAGCATCAAATGCGCCTCGGCGGTCGTCGTGATTGGCACATCCAAGCCGGTACAGGCGGCGAGTGTTGCCCATGTCGGAGAAAGATGGAGGACGCATTGCACATCGTCGCCCGCTGCGTGGGCAGCGCGATGCATCCGTATCTCGCTCGATGCATCGGGCGGGATGGGCGCATCGAAACCGGATGGCGCGATAACAAAATCGTCGTCTGCAAGGTCCGCAAGATCGGTTCCCGCTTTGGAGATAAGCAATGTGCCGTCCGCAAGTTTGCCGCTTATATTGCCGCTGGTCGCCCAGACCAACCCGCGTGCGAATGCCGCCCGCCCCGCTGCTTGCATCGCGGCACGCATGATGCGTGTATCCGGTTCCTGTGTCATTGGTGACTGCCTCCTCGCGTGCAACCGAATACCGTGGTCGAACGTCAAGTGTAGCAGGCACGATGCATCGTTAGTGCGCTATCACCGTTCCGCGCATCGCGCCGGACGAGCGAGAAACAACACACGACCAATCGCTTCCTTCGTTTGCCAGACGTTTGCCAGATAGCGGCGCGTCGGGTAGGGTTGTCATAATGTGAACTATCGTGATGAAGCATAAGGGGGTTAACGTGGTGAAGCGGGTCAGATTTGGAGTAGTAGCACTATTGCTAACGGGATTGATGATGCTTTCGGGGACCGCAGCGGCGGCAGATGACCGCATCCCCGATATCGCGCCAGACACCCCGACTTCGGTCTATTTCCCGCAGACGGGACATGTCGCGGGCGGGGCATTTTTGCAATACTGGCGCACCAATGGCGGGCTGTCGCGCCTCGGCTTCCCGGTTACGGAGGAGATGTCCCTCAAAGACGCCACTGGCAAAGCAATGACAGTGCAATTCTTCGAGCGTGTGCGGATGGAATACCACCCCGAAAATGCCGGCACGCCGTACGAAGTGCTGCTCGGTCAGTTGGGGCGCGAACTGGCAGGCGCACGCACCGATCAGCCCTTCGGAACAGTCTCGCAGAGCACGACGAAAGAACTGAACGACGATGGCGCACTCTGGTTCCCGGAGACGAAACACACTCTTGCGAACGGCTTCCGGCTGTACTGGCAGGCGAACGGCGGCTTGCCGATCTACGGCTATCCGCTCTCGCAAGAGTTTTCTGAGCGCAATGCAGACGACGGCAAGACCTACACCGTGCAATATTTCGAACGCGCACGGATGGAATGGCACCCCGAAGTCAGTGGCGGCAGCGTGCTGATCGGCTTAATGGGCAAAGCGAGCGGGCAGAGTATCAAGGCAGATTTTTCGCGTCGCCCACAGGGGAATGTACGCGAGTGGACCCCGACAATGTTCGACAAGTGGATCGAGATCAACCTTTCGCAGCAACGGCTGACCGCGCACATCGGTGATGCGACCGTTTTCACGACACTCATTAGCACCGGCAAACCGACAACACCGACGCCCCCCGGTGAATACCGCACCTTCGCCAAACTCACGAAGGACGATATGACTAACGGCAAGGCGGGCGACGATGATTACTACAACCTGCCGGATGTGCCGTGGGTAATGTATTTCCTCGGCGGTGGCTACGCGATTCACGGCACCTACTGGCACACGAACTTCGGCACGGTGCAAAGTCATGGCTGCGTCAATGTCTCGCAAGCAGGCGCGAAACTGCTCTTCGATTGGGCACCGCTCGGCACGCGGGTATCGGTACACAACTAGGCGGCTCCACAATTCGTGGTCTGTCTCCGCACAGGAACGCCGTGGTAGGAATCGCATACCACGGCGTTCTGATGTGCGACACGTCACGTACGACGGATCACCGAAGGCTCAGCGGATCGCGTCAAGTTCGCTACCGAGGCGGAAACGAACGCGCTTTCGCTCCTCGATCTGGATCGGCTTGCCAGTCGCGGGATTGCGCCCCTCGCGCCCTGCTTGCTTCGTGACTTCAAAGACGCCAAACCCGGTCAGGCTAACTTTGTCGCTCTCATGTGCAGATTTCAGAAACTCCGTGATCGAATCGAAGACCGCATCCACCGCCTTCTCCGCTTCAGCGCGGCTCTTCAGCCCTGCCGTCTCCATTACCTTTTTGACGAGATCGGCCTTCCGCATCGTCGTTGCTTCGGTCGCTGCCATAACAGTCGCCTCCTCTGCGGGCGCACGGACAGAGTCTGTCCCTTTCCGCACCCGTATTTCCAGTACGTACAGTACATACTGGCATTGTTGATACGGTTATACTCGTTGATGCGCAAAAAGTCAAGCGGGGCGGGAGAAAACGCACAATCCAGAACATCTTTTCGCATACATGCACTTCTCATGTCAAACGCGATTTATGGCGTCCCGACGGTCTAAATGTAATCGAAGTGTGTCGGTTGCTAGCCCAAATTACCAGAGTTCGCATCGAGCAAAACGCTCCGTTACGGATGTATGGTGGGAGGCATAATTGACAAGACGAATTGATACACATCGTCCGCTGCGGCATAGGCACGGCTGAATTCTTCGCGTGTCGGCGCGTGGGGCGCACCGGAGTGACGATATTCGGTTGCAAAGGGTGTGAGCATGTCCGCATGGTCTTGGAGAAGGGTGAATCGGCTATCTTCTGCCACGATGCGTGCAAGCAACAATGTCAGCAGATGGGTTTTCGGTGGATCAATATCGTGAAAGATGAACATCGCCTTCAAAGACTTCTCCGCACATTGCTGGCAATGATAGAGTGCGGTGCTGAGAATCATGTCTGTCCCGCCTCCGAGTGCCGCAGCGGAAGCGAGGTCTGCATACGCAATGCCTAGCCACTCACGCACCAACTCGGTCTTTTCAGCGGACATACACTGCCACCCCTTTGCGTTGCACCAAATGTTCCAGTGACGCAGGAACATGCTGATACCGTTCCGCCTCTGCGTGCGTGCGTACATGCACTTCGATTGGCAAGGAAATGCCACGCAGTACGCGATACCCCCGGCGAGCGCGTTCATGCGGTGGCTGGTCGCTCGTTGGCACGACAATCCAGAGATCAATATCGCTGTCGTCATGTGGATTTCCCCACGCATACGACCCGAACAGCGTGATATATTCCGGATGAAATTCCTCTACCAGCCTGCGAATTGCCTCATTCAATTCTCGCGGATCGAACGTATTCATGCACATAGTATAGCCTACCGAACCGCATGAAAAAGGTTCGGCAGCAATGCCGAACCCGGAGAAAGGAGGGAGGGGGTAGGAATGTGCGTCGTTAGGGCTGCTTGTCCACAGGACGTTCGGTAAGCGTCGCAGTGAGCGTGACGGTCTGTCCGTCGCGGTTGACTGTCAGCGTCGCTTTGTCGCCGGGGTTGAGAGTGCTGAGGACATCGCCGAGAGCGGTACGGGCATTGAGATTCGTGCCGTTGACGGCGGTGATGACATCGCCCTTCTTCAGCCCCGCTTTTTCCGCCGGGGTACCCGCCTGCACCGAGTCAATGTACGAGCCGTCGGTCACTTTCGTGCCGTACTGCGTCGCCTTCGCGGTGTTGAGCGTGACCGAGGTAACTCCGAGATACGCCCGGTTGATGACGACTGCGCCGCCGCCTTTGCTGACAAGCGTGGTCGCAACCTGCTTCGCCTTGTTGATCGGGATAGCGAAGTTCAGCCCCTCAGCACTGTCGTCGCGCAAGCCGAGCGTGTTCAGCCCGATAACCTGCCCGAATGTGTTGATGAGCGGGCCACCGCTGTTGCCGTGGTTGATCGCAGCATCGGTCTGGATAAGACCAACGTAGGTGTCAATCGTGCGGTTCGTGCCGGAGACGATGCCCTCCGTAACGGTGTTTTCCAGTGTTTCCGGGCTGCCAATGGCGACCACACGCTGACCGGGCCTGACAGCGGCAGAATCGCCGAGTGCCGCCACAGCGGGAACTTTCGCGGGGTCAATCTTCACGACTGCGACATCGTTAGAAGGATCACGCCCGACGAGCGTGCCGTCAACGCGAGTACCGTCGGCGAGGACAATATCAATCGCGGTCGCGCCCTCAACCACATGGTTGTTGGTAAGGATATACCCTTGCGCGTCGTAGATGACGCCGCTACCGAGACCCGTATCTACCGGCTGCGTAGTGTTTCCGCCGGGGGATGTCGTCCCGCTACCGGATGCACGACGCGAGGTGTACTTCTGCTTATTGATGACTGTGACCACTGCGGGACCGACCTGATCGACGATCTGCTCAGTCGTCATCTGGGTGCCAGATGGCGCGGCAGCTACGGGTGCGGCGGGTTGGGCGGCGACACTGCCGGTGCGCGGAAACGCGGCTGCAGCAAACTGCTCGGCGCGAAGTTCCCGACCGGGCGCGAACGTGCCGAACACGCCACCGAGAACGAGACCGAGGACGAGGGCGACGATGAATGCAGAGGTGCCACTGAGTAGGGCGATGCGTTTGGAATTCATGGACTGTTGCTCCGTTTGCGGTGTCAGGTGTTCGGTTTTCTACATTCCGGACAACGGTGCGAGCCGTCGTTTGTTGTCTGTATGTACTGTAGTATCCCACCCTGAACGCGCACTGAGCTATTCCTGAAAGCAATCTGATAGTTTATTGTGCGGAGGAAAGCGGCTGCTTACCGACGATTTCCCCGCTCCCACTCAAGCAAAGACAATCCCCAGCGAGGCAACACATGACGTGTCCGGTTTCGTCGCGGGATCGTCGAGAAACCGCTGTGCGATCCCCGCCGCGCACTGCCCGCCATTAGTCAGCACTATATGCCCGATGCCCGGTGTCTCCACATACACACTTTGCGAAAGTGTCACAGCGGCAGCCTGCCCAAATGCGGGCGGTGTCGTGGGGTCGTTCGCGCTCGCAAGAATGAGCGCCGGCAGATTGCTCACGACGGGCTGACCGTCACGCGGGTCCACGGGACGCACGTGCCACTTCTCACAGAGCCGGAAAATCGCCAGTTCTCCCGGCAGCCGTGCGGCAACGACCTCCGGCAGCACGCCGAGCGTCGCGCCCGTCACGCTTTCCGCGCTACTGAACGGTACATACTCGTTGCACCGCACCGCATACGCCATCCCGACCCCGACATCCTGCGACGAAAATACACCGAGCAACAGCGCAAGTTGGTCTGTTCTGCCGTTCTTGAGTTGCGAGATCAGCGCGGGAATCGTGCCGGACGCCCCACCGATGTAAAGCACATCATGGATAAACGATACGAGGCGGTCGCCAGTGATAACGGCATCGCGTTTCGCGCTCGTATCGCGGTCGGTCACGCTTACCGTCACGGGCTGGCGATTAAGCCGCTGCACTACCTGCGAAAAATCTGCCGCAAATGCCGGGTATTGCCGCTTGCACAATGCATCTGCCGCACACTGCGCGAATAATAGCCGCAATGCGCGGTCGAAACTGGGCGTGTACTGGGCGTATTGATCCACCGTCGGCGGCACGACCGAATCGAGGATCACGCTGCGGACGATCTGCGGAAAATCCCGCTGCACGGTCAGCGCGAGCCGCGTGCCATACGATACGCCAAGCAGGTTGACACGGTCGTAGCCAAGGGCGGTGCGGATGTCGTTCACATCCGCCGCACTTTCGGTCGTGCTGAACGCCGCGAGGTTCGTGCTTTGGGCGAGGCGGTCGCGACAGGCATCCACCGCCGCAATTCCGCTCTCCGCCCGTTCTTGTGCGCTCAAAAGCCGCCCGCTATCGCGCCGGTCCTGCTCCGTCACTTCGGGGCAAGAGAGCGACGGCTCGGAATTGCCCGTGCCACGCTGGTCGAAAACGACGAATTGCCGTCCTACCGTGAATATCGGCACCAATGTACGAAGGACACCCGCCCGCAGCCCCGCCTGCCCCGGCCCGCCCGCAAGATAAAGGGTAGGGTCAGGGGCGGTTGCGGTCGTGCTGCTGTAGAAACGGGCAACAGCGAGGCGCATTGTCGCGCCGTCCGGCTTGCCATGGACTTCCGGCACCACGACGTAGCCGCACTCGACCGTGCGTCCCTCCCGCTGACCGTCCGGCAATGGAAACATGCACGCGGCGGGTTCCCAGCGTGGTAACGGCGCGGCGGCACGCGCCACGACACCACCATAACTATCGAGCGAACCCAACAAAACCAACGAAATCAGCGAAACCACGACAAACCTGCGGAATTTCACTCCAAACCCCTCCCCATATATCACCCGCGTACAGTATCGCGGGCAGGGGAGAGGCTGTCGAGGAATTCCCGTAGGGCGATTATGTCAATCCGCGAGGACTGCCCGCTGGATATAGGCGGCACAGAGCATCCCGAAGTACGTGGGTGCCTCATACGAGAGCAGTTCGCCTTGCCAACTCGCGCCTTCCAGTGCACCGGAGAGCATTAGCAATTGCCACCAACTATCCGCTTTCGCATTCGAGACGAGCGCGGGAGAGACGGAACGGAACGCGGGGACATTGTTCTCTTGCACGATCTGCACAATCGCCCGGTCGTATTCCTGCGCGGCAGGGTCATACCCATACGGGCCATTCGCGTCGTGTGCATGACCGTTGTCCGCGCTGGCGATGAGCACTACCCGCTTGCCGGAATCGCGGGCTGCTGCTGCAATCGCCCGCCCCGCTTCGATATGCGCGTCCGCCGAGAGATCGCGGGCGGGTGCGACAATCACGACGGGGGTAGGCGGCATCGTGCGCCCGCCCATAAACCAGAGCGGCACGAGAGTTGCCCAGTCCATCGGCATTGTCGCGCCCGGTGCATCGTTGCCGCCGTAACTGACACCAACAACCGGAATACCCGCCTCATCGAGTGCTTGCTTGACCGCATACGCAAAGATGCGATCAATCGGCACCGAGAGCGCGACGGGGCTTGCCGCCCCCGTGAGTGCGCCCGCAATCGTCCCGGCGACCACGACTGCCATCGCGCCCTCGACATGGACATTGTGCGGCGTGAGCAGCACCGTCACATCGGGGCGGGCGGCGTCGAACCGCTCTGCCAGCTCTTCCATGCCGGTTCGAGTGCGAATCGCCACATCGCGTTCATCGGGAGCGCATGCCTCCGCAATGGAAATACCGCCGTGCGGGGCAATCGCCGCGAATACCAAACCGTTCATATGCCGCGATCCTTTCATTACGGGTCGTTGTCCCACATGGGCAAATGCACTTCTCAATATGTACCGGTGGTGTATCTCCCGACGGCACGGTGCATATTATGGCACGAGACGCACCTGCGTGGTGCCGAAACTCAGCAAGCGGTCGTCCCGCGAACCGCCGGGGGCAATCTGCACGGGGATGGGCGGCTCCGGCGACGCCAGCGTGAGCACATTCAGCCCCGGCGGGAAATCGAGTACAAGCGACACCTCGCGTGCCTGATCGGGTGCAAGAGCGAAATTGTCTGCCGCGTACCCGTTGATGGCGATCTCTACGGTACGTGGCGATTTATAATTGTAGACAGTCATCTGCACGGTCCCCCGTTTTCGTTCACCGCTGAGATTCCAGACGAGCAACTCCGCCGCGCTGCCGTCCGATGTATCTGCCCAGCGGTACGGCAGACCGTTCGTAGACTTGTCTGCGGGGTACCACCCGACCGATCCCGTATCGAGAACGAGCGGCTGCGCGAGCGCAGGGGCATCCGGCACGCGAAACACTTCCATTGTTGCGTCGGTGTAAAGCGGCTGGTTATTTGCGCCCAATGCGTGCCGCACGATGCCCCGCGCCACATTCGCGCCGTCCGCCGTGAGCGCATTCAGCGCGTCCGGATAGAGGATAATGTACCGCACGTGGTAGTAATTCAGGAGCGGCAACCCGACCGTATCATACGGTGGCGCAGCAAGGAAATCCGGTGTGCGCGTCGGGCGAAATTGCTCCCGCACATCCGGTCTCCCGATCCAGTACAGATCGCGGTAAAGCGTGGCACGTTTGACGAAGATATTCGGGCTTTCCAGTTTGTGGTCACGGGAAATGCTGCCGTCGAATACCTCTTTGCGATGCACGGTTTGCAAGGCAGGCCAGTTCGTGCCGCGTCCTTCGATGGCAAATAGCGGCAATTCAAGAATAGCGTAATCGTCGGTGTCTTTCGCCAGCACATCGCGGTAGAACGGCGGCACGGTGAGCGGGAATGCCCGCGCTTCCCCGGTCGCCTGTGCAAACGGCGCGACGATGCCCGCCACAAGCAATGCCACTACCACTGGCGGTACTGCCCGCCATCGTTCCGGCGTGGGGCGGCGTGCAAGCAACCGCCCCACAGTTCGCAACACCTCGCGCAGCCCAAACGCGAACAGCACCGCGAAACCGAGCAGCGCGATGAAATAGAATAATTGCGGTCTGCGGCCCACACTGAGTACGGGCAAGCGGTAGAGCACAGCGTACGGTAGCGGGACGCTTGTTGCCTCGCGCCCCGGAGTCAGTTTCAAGTACGGACCGAGCGATAGTACCGCCCCGACCGCCGCTACGACGCCCCAAAAGATGACCGCCCGTCGCTCGCGCTCGTCCGCCCCCCGCCTGACGAACAACGCAAGCCCGACTGTCGCAACGATGAGCGCGAGATACCCGGGGTTGCCCATCCCCGGCAGCACGAACTGTGCAAGAGCGCGGGAGAGCGATGTTGCCTGTCCGCTGACTGCCAGCCACGGCGATTGCCGCGCCTCCCGCAGCATCGGCAGCACGAGCGGCAATGCGACAATCGCCAGCCAGCCAACGCCAACCACCGCAAGCCGGAGTGTCACCCGCGCCTTCTCACGCCACGGTCGCCGTGTTGCCCATGTTACCGCGACGTATACCAGCGTGACGATCACCGCGAACATGGTGTATTGCCAGTCGGTGAGGCAGAGCAGCAGTAATGTCAGCAGTGCCGCCGCGCTCCATCCGTACGGGCGCGTCCGTTCGGCGGCACGCAGCGCGAAGAAAAGAAAGAGCGGCAGGAGCGCGGTTCCCATCAGGTAATTTTCCGCGCCCGTATTGAAGTAATACACCGCCTGATCGCTCGCCAGCGCGTACAATGCGGCACCGCCGAATGCCGCAAGCCCGCTCCCCGTCGCGTCATACAGAAGCAGCCACGCGCAGAAAATCGCCCCCGCCAGTGCCGCGAGAAATTTCGCATTCATCGCACCCGCCTCACCGAGCAGCGGCACAAGCGGCACAGCCAAGAGCCCGCCGAACGGGTTGAGCGTGTGGAATCGCAGGCTCACGCCGGTGGGATAAAAGAGGGCATTCGTGAAAAAAGGGTTGTGGAGATGCCGCAGCGATTCGCGCAGCCACCAATCGTTCCAGACATTCTCGTAGCCGTTGCTGTTGCCGCCGACCAGTCCGGTCGTCAGATTCGCCATCGCCACACGTCCATACGCGAGCGCAAGCGCGACCGACGCCACAAGCGCGGCGACCGTCGCCCGAACCGACGCACCCCCTGCGGACATCTTGCCGTCATCTGCCACCCCGTATGCCCCCTTCTCCACCGCTCACACCCGCCCGTAGTATATGGCGTCGGAGATAGAGCCAACCGTGACGGCGCACCACGCAACCGTTTTTGTCGTTCGGTGCGTTCCTACGGTTCATCCTGCATGTGGTGCGGCTCACTTGTGAGCCGTAGGGATATAGCGGGTCTCGTACCGCGAGGGACGCGGAGCACGGGCGGCGGTGTCCGGGAGCGGCGGAAACGGTGCGTGCGGCTCCGTCTGATACCAGTACGCGGTGCTAGCGAGATCGTCGCTACGGTCATTCGCGTGACCGTGCTCGATGGTAACCCGCAGGCTCGTGTCGAACATCACCGGGTCTTCGATATGATAGCGGTACACCGTGATTTTACCCGCCCAGTTTGCCCCACCGGGAAGCAGAATGCCGTGATACGGTGCGACATAGAACTCGCTCGGACACCACGCACAGCCGTAATAATCCTCGGTGCCGGTGCCGGTGAGCGTCGGCATCTCGTCGCCGTCAATGAACATCATGTCGTCGCCCTCGCCATACCACGACCAATCCGCCGCCAGCCCCGCACCCGAAGCATCGGCAGTGTGTTCGTGTACATTGTCGTAATCGAGGTGGCAGCCAACATAGTGTCCCTTGCCCGTCGCCTCCATGATGAGGTAATTGCCCGCCCCCGTCAGGTTTTTACCGTCGCCCTCGTTGTGCGCCTCGGCAACGGTCGGGTTCTCGCGGTGCCACCACGCATGGAACCGCCCCAAGCCGTCTTCAAGGGCAGTATATTCCTCGTAGTCTATATAGAAATAAAATGACCGACACGCGGTCTCGCCGTCGTTCGTCAGCGTGATGCGTGCGCCCGCCGCGAACGGCATTGGAAAGTAGCAGTTCAGCCCGCGCCCGTCCTGCGGGCTCATCGCCAGCATGGGTGTGGCGAAATTGCGCGTCATCGCGTGGCCCATACCGAAGAAATCTCCGACCGGCGTCTCGACGGAGGGAGATGTTTCGCCATCCCAGTACATCCGCAGGGCGAGATTCCGTAGTGCGAGCGGGTCATCCGAGGCAATAGTGAACCAGATATGCGTGACGCATCCCGCACCCGCGATGTCGGCGAGCACCACCGTCTCACCCCTCGCAACGGTGATGCAATCGCGGTTGCCGCCGGTGCGATCCCACGACGACGCCCGCCGCCGTTTCGCATTCCGCAACCGCGCCAGCCCCCGATGGGGCGAAGCCGAGAATGCGGACTGTGGGCTGAGAACCGAGGACTGAGGACGCTCCGCCATCATCATGCTCCTTTTCGCTGCTTCCACACATGTAAAAAAGAGAACGAGAGCCGAGGGAGCACGACGCGCTCAATCCTCCGCCCTCGTTCGCCACATCGCAATTTCGCCCTAGAGACCGATAGTAACGGCCTTCACTTCGAGGAACTCTCCGATACCCATTGAGCCATTTTCACGGCCCAAGCCGCTCTCTTTGTAGCCACCGAACGGAATCTGCGGCGCGGTCGGCAACGGATCGTTCGCGCCGACGATGCCGTACTCCAGTCCTTCCGCTACCCGGAAGATACGCCCGACATCGCGGGTAAAGAAGTATGCCGCCAACCCGAACGGCGTATCGTTCGCAAGCCGGATCGCTTCGTCCTCCGTATCGAACGGCACGATAGGCAGCGCGGGGCCGAAGGTCTCGTCGTGCAGAATATCGGCATCCGGCGCAACATTCGCAAGAATCGTCGGCTCGTAAAAGAAGCCTTTCAGCCCGTCACCGAGTACTGCAGGCTTGCCGCCCGTCAGCACCGTTGCGCCCCCTGCGAGAGCATTTGCGACTTGCTGCTCGACTTTCTGGTATCCCTGTTCGTCAATCATCGGACCTATTTTTACGTCCGCGTCGAGACCATTGCCAACTTTCAATTCGCCCGCAAGTTGGGCGACACGCTGCGAGAACGTCTCCAAGATGCCGCGCTGTACATAGAGACGATTCGTGCAGATGCATGTCTGCCCCGCATTGCGGAACCGCGAGATGATCGCGCCCTGCGCCGCCGCTTCGAGATCGGCGTCATCGAAGACGATCATCGGGGCATGTCCGCCAAGTTCGAGCGAGACTTTCTTCACGGTCCCCGCTGCCTGCGCCATCAGTTCCTTGCCGACTTCGGTGCTGCCGGTAAAGGTGATCTTGCGCACCTCGTTGCTTTCCACCCAGACCTTGCTCACTTCCCGCGCAGACTTGGACGTGACGATATTCACGACCCCTGCCGGGAAACCCGCGTCGTCGAAGGCTTTGATGATTTCCAGCGCGACGAGCGGTGTTGCCGACGACGGTCGCAAGACGACGGTACAACCCGCCGCCAATGCAGGCGCGATTTTGCGCGTAATCATTGAGTAGGGAAAGTTCCACGGCGTAATCGCCGCGACGACACCGACGGGCTGCCGGAAGGTCAGTACGCGCTTACCCGTCGTCGGACTTGGGACGACTTCGCCGTACGTCCGGCGGGCTTCCTCGGCATTCCAGCGCACAAACCCCGCCCCGATGGTCGCTTCGCCCTTTGACTCCGCGAACGGCTTGCCGTTTTCCTCGGTCAGGATGCGGGCATGGTCGCCGATCCGGTCGCGCAGCAACTCGTAGGCGCGGTGCAGCAGTTCGGCGCGTTCGTCCGCAGGTCGCTTCGCCCACGCGGGAAAGGCAGCGTGCGCCGCCTCGACCGCTGCGGTTGCCGCCGCCGCGCCGCCGTCCGCGACTTCGGCGAGCACTTCGCCCGTCGCGGGGTTGTACACGGCGAATGTCTTGCCGCCCGCTGCATCTTGCCACTGTCCGTTGATGTAGAGTTGGTATGTTTTCGTCGCCGTCGCTGCCATCGTGCGCTCCCTTCGATAATCGCTGTTGCACTCTCTATCGTCCCGCAATCGGGCGGTGCCGTCAATGCGACACAAATTGCGCCCTTTGCCTATCCAACCTATTCCCACGATAGGGAAAATATACTTCACATCGGGTGTACGATAGACATACAGTATCGTGCAACCGCAGACGAAGGGAGTATGGCGAATGACCGCGATAGAGAAACCAGTACGCACGGCGGCAGATTTGCTCGTCGCCTGCCTCGAAAACGAAGGCGTGAAGTACATCTTCGGCGTGCCGGGGGAGGAGAACCTCGATCTGATGGAGTCGTTCGCGGGCGGCAGCAGCATCGAGTTCGTTACGGTGCGGCACGAAGGCGGCGCGGCATTCATGGCGGATGTCTACGGGCGGCTCAGCACCTATCCCGGTGTCTGCCTCGCAACCCTCGGCCCCGGTGCGACGAATCTCCTCACTGGCGTTGCAGATGCCCAACTCGACCGCGCCCCGCTCGTCGCCATTACCGGGCAGGCAGGGCTGGACAAAATCCACAAAGAATCGCACCAATACATTGATGTGGTCGAGATGTTCCGTCCCGTCACGAAGTGGAATGCCCGCGTGGAGCAGCCAGCGAGCCTCCCGGAGATCGTCCGAAAAGCATTCCGGCTCGCGCGGCTGGAAAAACCGGGCGCGACGCATATCGAGTTACCCGAAGATGTCGCTGCCGCGCATATACTCGACGGCGTGATGCCGATGCCTGTGCGCCGCACGACCTACCCGAAAGCGGACCCGAACAGCGTCACTCGCGCCGCTGAGATTCTCGGCAATGCCCGCCGTCCCGTCATCCTCGCGGGCAATGGCGTTATCCGGCGGCACGCATCGGAGGCACTCCGCACCTTCGCCCGCGATCTCGGCATCACCGTCACCAGCACCTTCATGGCAAAAGGGGTGCTCGATTACCGCGACCCGCTCTCTGAGCCTGCCGTCGGGCTGCGGGCACAAGAAGCAAGCCAATTTGGGCTTGCCGACGCAGATGTCGTGATCGCTGTCGGCTACGATCTTGTTGAATGGTCGCCCGACCGCTGGAACCCGACCGGCAACACGACCATTATCCATCTCGACAGCACCCCCGCCGAGATAGATAGCCACTACTTACCAGCGATTGAGGTTGTCGGTGAGATCGCCGATAGCCTCGATTCGTTGCGAAATGCCCTTGCAGGACCCGCGGCGCACTGGACGCGCCCCGGCGTCAGCAACGATGAGATGCAAGAGTTGCGCCGCTTCGCGGACGACGATAGCCTTCCGATGAAGCCGCAACGGGTCATCGCTGCCCTGCGCGACGCTCTTGATGACGATGATATTCTCATTAGCGATGTCGGGGCGCACAAACTCTGGCTCTCACGCCTCTACCCCACCGCGCAGCCGAATACCTGCATCATCGCCAATGGGTTCGCCGCAATGGGCATTGCGCTCCCCGGTGCTATCGCCGCCAAACTCGTCTTCCCGCACCGCAAAGTCGTCGCGGTCAACGGCGACGGCGGGTTCATGATGAACTGCCAAGAATTAGAAACCGCCCGCCGCATGAAGACTGCTTTTCCCACGGTGGTCTGGAAAGACGGGCGATATGGCGTGATCGAACTGAACCAGAACCGCCGCTTCGGTCGCGCCTTCGGGATCGAGTTTGGCAACCCCGATTTCGTCCAATTCGCGCAGTCGTTCGGGTTGCCCGCCTATCGCGTCGAGGCGGCGGACGATCTTCTGCCAATTCTCCGGCGTGCCTTAGAGCTCGATATGCCGTCGCTAATCGAAGTGCCGGTAGATTACCGCGAAAATATGCATCTCGCGGAACGCCTCGGCGACGATCATTACTTGCCACGGAATACGTAAGTCACGCGGGCGGCACGCAGGGAACGGGGACGGGTGCATCTGCTCCCCGCTCCCTGCTGCGGTCTAGGGATTGCCCGCAGACTGATATATGCCCCCCTCGACAGCAGCGGCGATAATCCGCAGTTTCCCGCTCTCATAACCGACTGTGTAGAGACCGTGGGATATGCGGTACGTGCCGTCGGGTTGGAGCGTGGCAAGATTCATGTCAATTGTCCAGTAACTCGCGCCGCTCGTGATTGTGGACCAATCCCAGTAATCGTAGCCCGCATCGCCAAGCCCTGCAACGAACGACGCGTAGGTTTGCTGCCGTCGCATCGCCGCACCGAGCAAATCATAGGCGGTCCGATACTCATGGCGGCTAATCGCGACGAAATAGAGCCGGACGACATCAAGCGCACGATCTTCGCCCGATGATGCACTCACAGCGGCGAACGTCGGCGCGGGTGCGTCTGGTATCGCCTGCCCGCCGTCGTGCGCCGCAACGGGCGCACCGTAGAGGCACGCTGCCCATAGTCCACCAATTGCCGCCAGTAACCATCTGCCGCGCATCGTCGCTCCCGTTCATTGCATCTAGTACAGAAGTGTAACCGGAAAGATGCACGGGCGAAAGGGGTTTGTACTGGGATTGTGCACAGATACATAGCGGGGAGACTATGCACCAATACTCTTGCCGCCGCGATCACCTGCCCGTACCATAGTGCAAGCGACCAAGACGGACGGATTCAGGAAGGATACGGCGAAGGTTGGAGAGTGCGGCTGCTTCACCTCCCGTGACAGATACTGCGGTGTCACCACTCATTCGCGGGTACAATACCGGCAGTTTTTATGACGAAATGTTCGCCAATTCCCCCGGCGGGGTGCAGCCGCGCCCGCACTATCGCAGCCTGTACGAGCAGTTGAATACGCTCACGCCCGCCGACCTCCATCGTGCGAGCGATCTTGCAAACCGCTCGTTCCTTCATCAGGGCATCACCTTCACGGTCTATTCGGACGAAGAAAACGGCACCGAGCGCATCTTCCCCTTCGATCTCATCCCTCGGCTCATCCCCGCAGACGAATGGCGTATCGTGGACGCGGGATTGCAGCAACGCATCAAAGCACTCAATATGTTCGTCCACGACATCTACCACGATCAAAATATCCTCAACGATCATGTCGTGCCGCGCCAGTTGATCGTCCGCGCGCGCCATTTCCGGCGCGAAGTTGTCGGCATTGATGTCCCACACGATCAGTACATCCATATCGTCGGCACCGATCTCGTGCGCGACGCCGAAGGACGCTACCTTGTGCTAGAAGACAACCTCCGCAGCCCCAGCGGTGTCTCGTATGTCTTGGCGAACCGCACCACAATGACGCGCGTTTTCCCGGACTGGTTCGCCGATCTCAGTGTGCGCCCTGTGGATCATTACACCGGGCAACTGCTGGAAAACCTCCGCTCTCTCTGCCTGCGCCCGACGATGCCGGGAACGGGCGGGCCGCGTGTCGTGTTGCTCACACCGGGGAGTTACAACTCTGCTTATTTCGAGCACGCCTTTCTCGCGCAGCAGATGGGGATCGAACTCGTCGAGGGGCGCGATCTGTTCGTCGTAGACAATCGCGTCTATATGCGAACGACCCGTGGGCGCGAGCCGGTGGATGTGATCTATCGCCGCGTGGACGATGAATTCCTCGATCCCCTCGCCTTCCGCCCCGACAGCATCCTCGGCATCGCGGGGTTGCTCGGCGCGGTGCGGACGGGCAATGTCGCTCTCGCCAATGCCATCGGCACCGGCATCGCGGACGACAAGGTCATCTACCATTATGTCCCCGCCATCATCCGTTACTACTTGAACGAAGCGCCGATCCTCGCCAATGTGCCGACGTACCTGCCGAACGACCCCGATCAGCGTGCGTATGTGCTCGACCACATGGACGAACTCGTCGTGAAGGCGGCGAACGAAAGCGGCGGCTACGGCATGTTGATCGGTCCCGCTGCCTCCGAAGCCGAGATTGCCAAGTTCCGCGAACTCGTCGCCGCGAACCCGCGCAACTACATCGCGCAGCCTGTCATACCACTCTCGCGCCACCCCTCGTTTATCTCTGATGCCGCAGGCACGGGCGGGCAACTCGAAGGGCGGCATATTGACCTGCGCCCCTATATCCTCAGCGGTGCGAAGGATATTCATGTCCTCCCCGGCGGGTTGACGCGGGTCGCTCTCCGGCGTGGTTCGCTTGTCGTCAACAGCAGTCAGGGCGGTGGAAGTAAAGATACATGGGTACTCGAATGATGCCCTCTCACAGCGGGCGTAACAATGTGTCGTCTTCACACGCGGAAGACGACTGGGGGGTCGGGTCATGCTGAGTCGGATCGCGGAATCGCTCTACTGGATCGGGCGATATGTGGAGCGGGCAGAAGATACCGCCCGCATCACCGATGTCAATTACCATCACACGCTCGAAATGGGCGCGTCTGAGGGCGCGGCGGCGCGGCGCGGTCGCCACTGGGAAGCCCTTATTACCATCGTCGGGCAGGCGGAACCATTTTTCGTGCAGCACGACGTAGCAAACGAAACGACCGTGCCGCCGTACCTCACGTTCTCACCTGCCAACGCGAACAGCATCGTCGCGTGCATCGCTCGCGCCCGCGAAAATGCCCGCACGATGCGCCATCAAATCGCGAGCGAAATGTGGGAGGTGCTCAACCGCTTCCACATCGAGTTGCAGCGCATCCAAGAGCGGGGCGAATCGTCGGTCGTCGGCGTGGAAAACGCGCACAATTTCTACCAGAGCGTGAAAGAGTTCAGCCATCTCTTTCAGGGGATCACCGACAGCACGATGCCCCGCGAAGAGGGCTGGTACTTCTTGCAAGCGGGGAAGTTTCTCGAACGCGCCGAGAAGACCGCCCGCGCCCTCGATGTCAAATATCATCTCCTCGTGGCGGATTCCGACCCCGACGCACCCGTTTCCGGTCCCGGCTTCGCGCTGGCAGCGGCGGGATTGCCCGTACTCGATGATGCACCGGGCGACTGGCACCAGTGGCTCGCGCTGCTCCGGTCACTCTCGGCATACGAAGCATTCCACAAAACGTATCGCAGCGGCGTACGACCGCGCAGCGTGATCGAGATGCTCGTGCTTTCACCGATCTTTCCGCGCTCTATCCGCTTCTCGATGGGCGAAGTCGAGACTGCCCTCGCCCGCATCGCCGCTAACAACGATCAGCGCGGCGCGAACGATGAGTATTCCACTCTCAGCGTCCCCGGCGCACCGAGCGAAGCGGCGCGGGCAGTAGGCAAGTTGCACAGCGCACTCGCCTACCAGCGCGTCGAGGAACTTTTCGATGCAAACCTGCACGAATATCTCGTAGATATTCAGCGGCAGTGCTTCCGCATCGGTGAGCGTATTCAGGAGCAATATTTCGCGCACCGCATCATGCGGGCGGAGGAGTTCGCCGCATGAGATACCGTGTCGTCCACCGCACTACCTATCAGTACGCCCGCCCCGTCCACGAAAGTTTCAATGAAGTCCGCCTTCAGCCGCTTTCCAGCCCGACGCAGACGTGCCTCGCCTTCGATCTGACGATAGACCCGCCCGCCCCCGTCATCACGTACCGCGATTATTACGCCAACAATGTGCATGACTTCGGCATCCCCTATCTGCACGACCATCTCACCATCGAAGCGACGAGCGATGTCGTGACTTTCGCGGGAGCGGACGAGGCCGTCACCGGTCCCCGCCCAGACGACCCCGACCGCTCCCCTGCCCTCGAAGCCCTCGTGGAAGACATCCGCTTCAGCGACGAACACGACGAGTTTCTCAGCCCCAGCACCTTCATTATGCTCGATGATGCGTCCAGTGGTCTTGCGCATTCCATCGTCGCGGGCAACGCACAGAGCAATGCATACGCCTTCGCACAGGAAGTCGCCGTGTACATCCGCTCCCATTTCACCTACCAACTCGGTGTCACAACAGTGCGCTCCACCGTCGCGGAGATCATCGCGGGCGGCAGCGGCGTCTGTCAGGATTACGCCCATGTCTTCATCTCCATCTGCCGCAATATCGGTCTGCCCGCCCGCTACGTCAGCGGCTATCTCGGTGATGTGACCGATAGCGGCGCGTCTCATGCGTGGGCGGAAGCATATGTCCCACCGTACGGCTGGGTCGGGTTCGACCCCACCATCGGCGGGCCATGCACGGGGCGGCATGTGAAAATCGGCGTCGGGCGCGATTATGCCGATGTCGCCGTTGTGCGCGGCACCTATCGCGGCGGCGGCGAGGCGGAACTCGATGTGCGTGTGCGCGGCACCGTCCTCGATGACGGACAGGACCTCGCCACCACCCTCGACGCGATAGGACAGGGGCGCGGCAAACTCATGCAATACCAGATGCTCGGCGCAATGCAGCAATTCCAGCGGCTCGGCGCGATGACCCAGACGATGGGCGGCATGACCCAAACACTCGGCACATACTCCGGCGGAATGCCGGGACAACGCGACGAATCCGACATTCCCCGGCAACAACCACAACAGCAGCAACAGCACTAGCAACTATACGCGCAGAGAGCGGGAGGACGCGCACATGCAGATTCGTGTCGGCTGTGAATGGAAATACATTTCAACGGTTCCCACCCCCGCGACAATCCTCGTGCAGCCGCACCGCGATGTCCTGCGCGATATCGTCTACGAGACGTGGGAGACGGGCGGCGTCCCGTACCACACTTTCGAGGACATCTACGGCAATCGTGCGACGCGATGCGTTCTCCCCGTCGGGGATACGACACTGACCTACGATGCCGTCGTCGAAGTCTCGGACCTCCCCGACGATGTAGACGAAACTGCGACACAGGAAATGATTGAGAACCTGCCGGACGACACGCTGCTCTACACCCTGCCGAGCCGCTACTGCCTTTCCGATGCGCTGATGGGCGTTGCGTGGGATTTGTTCGGCAACACGATGCCGGGATGGGCGCGGGCGCAGGCGGTCTGTGACTGGATTCACGACAATATCACCTACGGACACGAGTTCGAGAGCACACCTCTCACCACTGCGGTAGACATTTACGAAGCTCGCTCTGGCGTCTGCCGCGATTTTGCCCATCTCGGCGTCACCTTCTGCCGCGCCCTGAATATTCCCGCCCGCTACGTCTGTGGCTATCTGCCCAATACCAGCCTTGAACCGCCCTATCCGGGGCAGGACTTCCATGCGTGGTTCGAGGTCTTCCTTGCGGGTAGATGGTGGACGCGCGATGCCCGCTTTAACCGCCCCCTCATCGGGCGGCTCCCGATCTCACGGGGGCGCGATGCAGTTGATATTGCCCTCATTACTTCTTACGGGCCGGCACAATTCCGGTCTATGGAAGTTGTCACGGACGAAATCTTGCGTGAGGACGAGTTGGCGACTGTACAGACCGGCACGGAGGAGCGAGGATGAAC
>JBBRMX010000019.1:0-26079 GCA_038230615.1 Thermomicrobiales bacterium
CCGCCCGGTGTATCGAGCACAAGCGTGAATCGCCCCGCCTTTTCGTCTTCAACGAGCAGCGATCGTTCCGCCACGCGGATTTTGATCTCCATATTTAGCGCACGCTTTAGTTGGTCTTGAATCGCGGGTGCCATAATTTCCGCGTGCGGCGGCACCGATGCGGAGAGCAACTCCACACCCTGCACGCCGTTCGCAAAGCCGGCGTCCGCGAGCAGTTTCTTGGCGTCTGCGATGTCTTGCGTTTTATCGGTGCGGAAACCCGCGAGCGTGGCGATTTTCTCGCGCGGGGTGGCGAATACCCCGCCGTGCGGCACCCAGCGCGAGAGGTCTATCTGTTCTTGCGTGCGGAATGCTTCGATCAGCCCCTGCCGGTTCAGCGCGAGATGCACGGCGCGGCGTACACGCGGGTCATCGAACGGCTTCTGCTTTGCATTGATGATGACCTGATACGCGCCAAAAGCGGTAACGCGGTTCGTCTTGACTGTGTCCGGTTTCTTCGCGCCCTCGTCCCACGTCTCTTTGGAGACATTCCACGAGAGGTCTGCTTGCCCGGTCAGCACTGCCGTGCCGCGATCCGACCACGCCGCGACATGGATCAATTCGAGGCTGTCGAGATACGGCAAGTCCTTATTCCAGTAGTTCGGGTTCCGCCCGAGCGTCCATTTCTCGGCTTCTTTGTAGTCCTTGAACATGAACGGCCTCGTACCGGGCGCGACTTGCAGTTTTCGCAGATCGTTGTTGTTGGCGTCCAACGTCTTCTTGGAATAGATCGCCTGCGTTGTGTCGGTGAGCAGCAGCAAGAAGATCGCAGACGGCTCCTTCAGCGTGAACCGCACGGTCAGCGGGTCTACCGCTTCAATTTTGGAGACGAACGGGAAGCGGTCTTTGAGCAGGCTGACAACACCTTGCGGCGGGAAAATCATGCGGTTATACGTCGCCACTGCATCATCGCTCGTGAGCGGCGTGCCATCGTGGAACAGCACTCCGCTACGGAGTTTAAACGAGTACGACCGCCCGTCGGGGGTCATGTCCCACTTTTCCGCCACGTCCGGCACAATCGTTTTAAGACCATCCACGATATTGAGCCGGATGAGATTGTTATAGATATGGCAGAGCACATTCTGGTTCGCGCCCTGCTGGATATCGTAATTCGAAGTCGTCACGCCGAACGCAAGCCGGAGCGTGCCGCCGCGCTTCGGGTTCGGGTCCGGCGATTTGAGGATACCGGCATCCGTTGCGGGACTTGCGGATGCCGCCGGAGCAGTCATACCGGCGGCGGTTGTCGCGGGAGCGGGCTGCGTTGCAACAGGTGCGGGGGTGGGAGCAATCGCGGCGCGGGTCGGGGCAGCCGCCGTCACCTGTTGGGCGGTACCGCCCGTCGTTGGTGTGGCACTGTCCGTGCCACCGCACGCCGCGAGAAAGAGCGAGATCGTGCCGCCCGCGAAACCGAGCGCGGCGAGACGCCGCACGAATTGCCGCCGGCTCAGTGTGCCTGCTTGGAACGCTTCGAACAGTGCGATTGTGCGCTCATCGAACGACATCCAATCCCCCTTATGATTTCCCCACTACGATGACAAACCGATCTAGTCACAACTACGCCGCGTGCGCGTGGCATCCCCCGTTGCGACATGCGCGAGATTGAAGCGTGCAAAGATATATCGTGCGAGACGCATATCGGTACGTGCCAACTACCGCAGATGTTCCGAGAGCAAATCCTTCGCTTCGTGACGAAGACCCGCGCCGTGCGCCGTGCGCCGTTTCCGAAATCCTATTCCTTTGTGTACGACTATTGCCAATTATAGGGCGGCATACCCGCGTGTCAAGGGAACACGGCAGTACTACGTGCATGGTCTGCACCCGTCGGTGCGTGCATTCTCCCGTACGAACAGGTCGTAGCGCAATAGAAAAGGCGGTTGGGCGCATCACGCACACCAATCGCCTCGATCTGTACCGGATGTTCGCCCTGCTCTCCTTGCCCTTACTTGGCGTGGGCGACGACCTCGCGCAGGGCTGCGCCTTCGTGATTGTAGAATTGGCGCAAGATACCCAGATCGGTGGAGAGATTGAAGTCTTTCACGCCGAGACCCAAATAGTATTCCGCCTCCGCCGCGCTGCTGATCTCGGCGCGGGGCCGTACCCCCATCGCAATGCAGGTCTTGATCGTGTGCTCGCGGGCTTCCCGCACCTCAGGGTGCAAGCCGGTGGCATAGTCGCGGTTGGGCTTGCCGACGCTCAAACCGTAATCGGCAGGACCGAACTGCACCATATCAATGCCGGGAACCCGCAGAATCTCTGCCAAATTCTCCACTGCACCGCGTTTTTCAACCATAATCACGATCACGGCATCGTTGTAATACTGCACGTAGTCCGCGGCACTATCTACCTGTATGCGCCCGCCTGCCATACCGTGGGTGTAGTCATTGTCCGGCCCCTCCGGTCGGACCAACCGAACTGCCGCTTCCGCATCCGCTGCCGTGCGGATGTCGGTGAAGAGCATATTCTGGATGCCTGCCGACATCGCCCGTACCGCCAGATGCCATTGAGCAGACTGCTCCATCTTGATCATGCCGCAGAAGTTGGGCGAGAGTTCGATCGCCCGACCCATGTGGTCGAGGGAGTGGAGGTCATACGGGGCGTATTCCGCCAAGAACTCGACATAGTCGAATTGACCGCTACGACCTACCGCCTCGATCACGGTCGGCCACGAACTCTGCACCCGTGTCCCAAATGTCGGCTTGCCTTCCCGAAGTAACGTACGGAGCCGGTTTTCGCGCATCTGAGCATCCCTCCTAAGGGTACAACGTCCCCCGTGCACATGCAGGCAGGACGAGGAACTTCCGGTATCGGCGACCATGCAGAACGGGACACACGCCTGTTCGCAGTCATCATGTGGCACCGATCCGTTACTGTAGCCTGCACTATACTGCACAAGCCCACTACCGACGCAACGTGCGTCACCAGTGGAAGGTTCACTCGTAGGTTGCGTCCGGCTCAAACGGATACAGCGGTACACGACGATGGGCATACGGGAAAAACGACAAGTCCGCCGTCGTCACCCCCGGTGTATTTACCATCACGACTTCCGCCGCGATAGGTTCGTAAGCTGCCCGTGGCGAATGGACGCCCTTCGCCACCACCACCTGATATTCTTCGGGGAAGACGCCGACGGCGTACATCTCCGCGATGCTCATATTTCCCGTCGCAAGGGTATGCAGCACGAGCGTGTGATCATCGGTAGTCTGGAGCACGGCGGTTTTGCCCGCGTCGTAGTACCGGTAGCCGCCGTGCGTCGGGCGGGTATCTTCCCACGTCCCCTCGAAGATCGTCCGTACGCGCCCGGTCACGGTCACGGGCGTGCCGTGCCGGTCGTCGGTCTTCGCGCCCACTGCGAGAATAATGTCCGCGCCCACGCCCGCCGCGATGCACGCTTCCACCGCGCCGGGATCAGTGAGCGATTGCAGATACCGGCGCACGCCAAGCCGCTGCGCGAGCGCGAGCAAGATTGTGCTGTCTGCGGGACTGCCGCCACCGACATTGTCGCCCACATCCATCAGCACAATCGGATGCTGCGGGTGATTCATCGCATAACGCAGGGCGTCTTCCGGCGCGGGAGCGTCGTTCAGCATCTCGGTGCGCCGGTTCCACGCCTCAGTTGCCAGCCATTTCGCGGCATCGCGGGCGGCGGCAGGGTCGCCATCGTGAACAGCGATGAACGCCATTCCCATCCCCGCCACATCGCTGTAGGGATAGCCCATCACGATACTTGCCGAGAGCATTCCCGGTCGCTTCAACACTGTCGCAATGTTGCCCATGATGCTCCGCATCGGCTCCGAGCCGCTGTGCTGCTTGACGATATTCAGTACGAGGGGCGGCATCTCGACCGCTTGCACGGGGTGAATCTCCCCACGCACGGTGCGAATGATGATGTCTGCCACTTCGTACGCCCGTGCTTTGGTGTCGAGATGTGGGTTCTCGCGGAAGAAGACGACGCAGGTGCAATTGTCCACATACCGCTGGGTCACACTGCCGTGCAGGTCGGACGCGACCCCCAACGGTACATCCTGCCCGATAGCGGCGCGGACGCGGGCGATCACCTCGGCATCGGCATCGGGGATATGCGCCGCGACCATCGCGCCGTGCTGCACGAGCAGCACGCCGTCCCACGGGCCGCCATCGTGCAGCAGCGCGAGCATTTCCCCGACGATCCGCTCGTAGGCATCCTCGGTAATCAGCCCCTTCGGACCGGTCGTCGTGAACAGGAGCGGCACGATTTCTACATCTGTTTCTTCCCGCGCCCGTCCGAGAAAACCCGCGATAGAGAACTCCGATTCGCCATAGACGCGCACGATCTCGTCGCCCCGGAGGATACCGCTCGCCTCCCACGCCGCGTAATCGGCGGGAACGGTCGAAAAAGTGTTCGTCTCGTGGTACATCCCCAGCATCGCCAGCCGCATCGCTTCCCTCCCCTTTTCGCGTTCCGCAGTTCGTATGAGTTTCGCTTACTGCAAACTCCTCAGTGCGGCACGGGCAGCGGCGATGGAACCGTCAATATCGGCGTCGGTATGCACTGCCGAGAGAAACCACGTTCCCCGCGATGTTACCCGCACGCCATTTTCCTGCAACGCTACATTGAACCGCCGCTGCATGGCGAGATCGGTGCGGGCATAGTCGCGGTAGTCACCGATGTATGCATCGTGTCCGAAACTGACATTGAATGCCTGCCCGACCCCCTGCACATGCGCCGATACGCCTAAATCGGCGGCGGCATCGCGGATACCCGCCATCAGCCGCTCTCCCTTCGCTTCCATCGCGGCGTAGAGCGCGTCGCCGCCGTCCCTCCCTAATTCGCGCAGGGTGACGAGGGCGGCAACCGTGCTGACCGTATTCGCATTGTACGAGCCACCATGCAGCACCGCCCCGCCGAGCAGTTCCATCAGTTCGCGCTTCCCTGCCAGTGCCGCGACGGGATACCCGCCCCCCAACGCCTTCGCAAATACGGCAAGATCGGGCGTGACACCAAGCCGCGCCTGCGCCCCGCCGAGCGCGACACGGAACCCCGTAATGACTTCGTCGAAAATCAGCACGATGCCGTAGCGGTCACACAGCGCACGCACCCCTTCCAGATAGCCCGGTCGCGGCATGATCACACAGGTATTGCACAAAATCGGCTCCATCAAAATACCCGCGATCTCCGCGTGATGCGCCTCGACGTAGTTTGTCAGCACATCGAGGTCATTCCATGGCAAGAGCGCGAGATCGTCGGCGGCGTGATGCGACTGGCCGGGCGAGGGGTAGTATTTCGTCGGGGCATCGTACGGCCCCGCCTCCGCGAGTGGCGGCGCGGTCGAGACGAGCACCGTATCGAACCAGCCGTGGTAATGCCCCTCGAATTTGACGATCAGCGGGCGGCCCGTCGCGGCGCGGGCAAGGCGAATCGCCGCCTGATCCATCTCCGAGCCGCTCATCCCGAAGCGGACGAGATCAGCGCACGGCACCGCCTCCTGCACTGCGACCGCAAGGGAGACCTCGTCTTCGTGCTGCCCTGCGAAGAGGTTGCCCCGCCCCAATGTCTCTGCGACGGCATCCACCACGACGGGTGGGGCGTGACCGAGAATATTCGGTCCCATGCCGAGGACGTAATCAATGTAGTCGTTGCCATCTACATCCCACAGATGCGCCCCTGCGCCTCGCGTGAAAAAGAGCGGCACAGGATGCCCGCCCATGCGAAAGTTGCTGTTCACCCCGCCCGCCAGCGATTCCCGCGCCGCCGCGTGCATCGCAATCGAACGGTCATAGTTGCGCGTCGTCGTCGTCATGGCTCTGTGCCTCCGCGATATGTCCCCATTGCACGAGACCGCACTAGGGTAACAGTATCTCAATCAGTAAACTGTAGCGGGAAAGATAAACCAGCATAGGACAACGCGGGCGGACATGTCAACAAAAAAGCGGCACGCAACGAAAGGCGGGCGGTATCGGTACGGCGCACATGGTATCCTGTGGCTTCGTGCAGGAGTAGACATACCGCGACGGGACAGGAGCGAACGACGATGCAAGAGACAACCAATTTTCCGACCTCGGCGGCGGGTTTCGCGCCCCCTACAGCGGTTAATGAGCCGGTGCGGGGCTACGCGCCCGGTTCACCGGAGCGGCATTCTGTGGCGGCGAAACTGCGCGAACTCGCAGGGCAGCGGCTCGATATTCCCCTTGTGATCGGCGGCAAAGAAATCCGCACCGGCGCAACCAAACCCGCCGTAATGCCGCATCGCCACGCACATGTACTCGCGGATGTCCACCAAGGCGGCGCACACGAAACGGGCGCGGCGATTGCGGCGGCGGGCGAGGCATGGCATTCGTGGTCGCGGTTGCCGTGGTGGGAGCGAGCGGCAGTCTTCCTGCGGGCGGCGGATTTGCTTGCGGGGCCGTGGCGCGACACTCTCAATGCCGCGACGATGCTCGGTCAATCCAAAACGGTCCATCAAGCGGAGATTGACGCCGCCGCCGAACTGATTGATTTCTGGCGGTTCAATGTAGACTATATGCTGCGTGTGTACGCGGAGCAGCCGATTTCGTCCGCCGGGGTCTGGAACCGGCTGGAATACCGCCCGCTGGAAGGGTTTGTGCTCGCCGTCACGCCGTTCAATTTCACGTCCATCGCGGGCAACTTGCCGACATCAGTCGCGCTCATGGGTAACACTGTGGTGTGGAAGCCCGCGTCCACGGCAATGTACGCAGCGCACTTCCTGATGCAATTACTCCACGCGGCGGGATTGCCGGACGGCGTTATCAATCTTGTCTACGGCTCCGGCGGCGAAATTGGCGATGTCGCGCTGCGGCACCCCGATCTCGCGGGCGTTCACTTCACCGGCTCCACGCCCGTTTTCCAGCGGATGTGGGGCGAGATCGGCGCGAATATCGCGCAGTACCGTAACTATCCTCGTGTCGTTGGGGAGACAGGCGGCAAAAACTTCATCGTCGCCCACGCGAGCGCGGATGTGGCAGCCCTCACGGCGGCAATCGTGCGCGGCGGCTTCGAGTATCAGGGGCAGAAGTGTTCGGCAGCATCTCGCGTCTTCGTGCCGGACACACTCTGGCCCGAACTGCGCGACCGTCTCGTTGCGGAAATTGCTACGGTCCGCATGGGTGATGTGGCGGACTTCGGCAACTTTATGGGCGCAGTGATTGACCGGAATGCATGGGAGACCCACCGCGACGCCATCGCCCTCGCCCGCACTACCCCCGGCACGGAAATCGTCTTCGGCGGCGGGACGGACGACCGCGAGGGCTATTTCGTGGAGCCGACGGGCATCGTAACGGACAACCCCGATTTCCCGCTGTTGCACGAAGAATTGTTCGGCCCAATCGTCACCTTCTTCGTCTATCCCGAACCGCAGTACCGCGAGATGCTGACGCGCATTGACAGCGCGAGCCGGTACGGGCTGACGGGCGCGGTCTTCGCACGGGATCGCGCCGCCATTGCGGAGGCAGAAGCGACACTGCGTCATGCGGCGGGCAATTTCTACATCAACGACAAACCGACAGGTGCGGTCGTCGGGCAGCAACCGTTCGGCGGGGCACGGGCATCCGGCACCAACGACAAAGCCGGCTCACTGTGGAACCTGATTCGCTGGGTCAGCCCGCGTACAGTGAAAGAGACCTTCGTCCCCGCCACCGATTACCGCTACCCGTTCCTCACATCCGATCCGGCAGACGGCGGGCAACGATGAACCGCCGCGAACAGGTCGCGCTCGTCGGGTTGTGCGTGGCACTGGGCGGGGCGGGCATCCTCCATTTTATCGTGCCCGCTCCATACCGCCGCATCGTGCCCGCACCGTTGCGCGACAATGCCGCCGCAGTCGTCGCCCTCAGCGGGGTGTGTGAAATCGCCTGCGCGGTGTTGCTCGCCCTCCCCCGCACGCGGCGGTTCGGGGCATACGCGACCGCAGCACTCTTCGTAGCGGTCTTCCCCGCCAATGTGCAGATGGCCCTCGACAGTCTGCACGGTGATTCCGCGACGTTTCGGGCGATTGCGTGGCTGCGGCTGCCGCTGCAACTTCCGCTCATCTGGTGGGCATTGCGCTATCGCCGGGAGCGCACGCAGATCGCATCATCGTCCGAAATGGGATGATGCAACTCGCGTGTTCGCCGCCATCGCCGCCGCTGCACATGTGCGAAATATGTTCTAAAGCTACACTGTGCCTGCGTTGTGATGAGGCAAGCGGTGATATCCTGAAGCGATCGGCGTCGGGGCTCCGAATGAGGTTGAACCCTCAGGTGAATGCATATGAATACTTTTCTGTCAGTTGATGATATGGCACTGCTGCACGAATTGGTGCAACTGCATCGCCCCGAACTTGTCCGGTTCCTCGATCTGCTCGGACATACACCGCTCCCGCTTGATCAACGCTCTCAACTCAGAATGGCACTCAGTTGCGAGCGGGTACGCGGTAGGCGGCTGACCGAACCACCGGAGTACCGGACGCTGCTTATTCGCTTGATGAAGTGTATCGGCATGCAGTGTGCGCTTGATCCCGATGAGATAGAACTGCTTCACACGGTCGTCGCGAAATACCCCGATGCTCCCGGTCCGCGCTTCGACGCATCATCGCGTCTGCTCCTCACTGACGAGGAGCAACAACGTATTCAAGACATTCTCGTCCAAGAAAGAAGGAAGGTTCCCGGTTGGGGCGAACCCCAACAGCACGAAGAACCGACTCCGCTTGCAGCTCGACTAGAGACATTGGAGAGGTACGTCTGGACATGTAGCCCGCTGCTTCCCACGGAGATGCAACTACTACGCGAGGCGGTGGAGAAACACCGTCCGGCGTTGCTTCCAATTCTCGACATGCTCGGAGAAGTACGCCTGACAAAGGAACAGAGCACCGAACTACAGAGTGGCGCAGTGTTAGAAGAGTTTCTCGCGAATCTCGACAGCCGCCACACCCCGAACGAGCGAGGCTGGCAGATGAGTACCTTTCTTGATTACGTGCGCTGGTTGTAATGTTTTCTGATAAGTAGTCTCAAACCTCATTGAGACAACTGTGATGATAGGGCAAGAGCAGACTAACCAGCATGAGACAATTTCCAAAACGCTCCGTTATCCCCGCAGCAGCGTGTAACCCGCGTCAATGATGATCTCGGCGGCGGTGACGTAGCGGCTGGCATCGGACGCGAGGAAGACGACGAGGTCCGCGATCTCGTCCGGTGTTGCGGGGCGACCCGTCAGCGGCGGAAAGAAATCGGGCATAGTGACATCGTATGTCACCGGCTCCAGATTGCGGCGGTAGGTGCGCTCGTTGATATTCGTCCGCACCGCACCGGGCATGATCGTGTTCACGCGGATATTCCAGCGGGCGAGTTCCTGCGCCGCCATCCGCGCAAAGATCGTCTGCCCCGCTTTGGAGGTGGAGTACGCCGAATACCCCGGCGCGGAGAAAAGCCGCGTGCCGTTGACCGATGCCGTGACGATCACCGAACCGCCACCCGCCGCGCGGAGATGCGGGATCGCATGTTTGACCGTCAGGAAGGTGCCGGTAAGATTCGTGTCTATCGTGGCGTGCCACTCGGCGAGGGTCATTTCCTCGATGGGCGTCTGCATCCCGTTGATGCCCGCATTTGCGAAGACAATGTGCAGCCCGCCGAACTGCTCCACGGTCTGTGCAATTGCCGCCTCCACTGCCGTTTCATCAGTCACATCGGCGACGAGGGCAACTGCCCGCCCACCCGCCGCCACGATACGGGCAGCGACTGCCTCCGCTGCATCGGCGCGAATATCCACGACCGCGACGGCTGCTCCTGTCCCCGCGAATGCCTCGCACGCCGCCGCGCCGATGCCCGACCCGCCGCCCGTGACAAACGCGACTTTGCCCCGCAATGCATCCTCGTTGTAGACCGTCCCCATGCTCACGATACACTCCTTCCGTGCGATCCGATCCGATCCCCGTACGGCAGTGTAGCAGCCATTTCCGCCCGCAATCCAGACGGCGACGCGCAGATTCCGCCGCGAACGATTACGATAGCGCGGGAACGATCAACAGACGATGGACGACGAACATACGGGAGGGAAAGACATGCGGCTCGAAGGCAAGGTAGCGATTATCACCGGCGCGGCATCCGGCATCGGTGCGACCACCGCGCGAATGTTCGCCGCCGAGGGAGCACGGTTGATGCTCGGCGACATTGACGCGGCAGGTGTCGGGCAGGTCGCGGCGGAGATCACGGGCGCGGGCGGGGAGGCAGCATCCCTGCACACCGATGTCTCATCCGATGCCGATATGCAGCGGCTCATCGCGGGTGCGGTGGAGAAATACGGATCGCTCGACATCATCTTCAACAATGCGGGCATCGGCATGGGCGGCCCGATCACCGAGCGCACCGCCGAGGATTTCGACCGCGTGGTATCGGTCAACCTCAAAGGCGTCTTTCTGGGGTGCAAATATGCGCTGCCGCATCTGCTCGGCAATCCGGCGGGCGGCGCGATTGTCAATATGTCGTCCAATGGCGGGCTGATCGGGCGACCGGGCGACCCGCTCTATGTCGCTACCAAGCACGCCGTAATGGGGCTGACGAAATCGCTGGCACTCGCCTATGCCGACCAGCGGGTGCGGGTGAATGCCGTCTGCCCCGGCCCGATTGACACACCAATGATCTGGGCGGGCGTGCCCGACGACGCGAGCAATGCCGACCGCGAAGCCGCCTTCCGACGGGCGGTATCGAGTTGCCCCACGCCGCGCATGGCAGCCCCGGAAGAAGTCGCCCGCGCCGTCGTTTTCCTCGCGTCGTCCGAGGCAAGTTTTATCAGTGGTGTCGGGTTGGCAATAGATGGTGCGAAAGCGGCGGGCGTATTCAACGCCAACCGCTACCGGCTGGATTTCGATCTGCTCGACTGACACACCACGAGAAACGACGGGGGTCTCTCCGCCGTGCCGCCGTTTATCGCGGCGGCATTACGTTCTGCGCGATCCGCAGCAGCATGCGCACCGTTGTAGCGATGCTCGGCACATCAACCCACTCGTCTGCTTGATGGTAATTCGCGCCGACGGGACCGAAAACGACCGACGGGATGCCGAGATCGCCCGCGAAATAGCACGAATCCGCCAGCCCACGCAGATACCCGAAGGGCGGCGATGGCGTACCAGTCTCTTCCTCGTATGCCTCGACGACGTGTCCGACGAACGGATGCTCCGGCGCGACCTCGTACGGCGGGTAATAGGGCGGGTCTATCGCAAACTCGAACTTGGCGGGCGAATCGAGGCGTGCGGCAAGCCCGCGCATCTCCGCGAGCACGCTCTCGCCTGTCTCACCCGGTGCAATATGGCGGTCTACGATGAACCGCGCCTTCTCCGGCACCGTGATGACGTACTGCGCGTTGCCGCTCTGGAACGACAGCACGGTCTGCGTTGCTTCGAGGCGTGGATGCTGCGCGAGAGGCAATTCGCCTACCTGCGCGACGAACCGCGCCGCTTCTACCGCCGCATTGATGCCCTTTTCCGGTTCGGAGCCATGCGCCGCCTTGCCCGTCACATCGCCGCGCACTAGCACCTTGCCGATGCTGCCGAGAATGACCGTCAACCCCGTCGCCTCGGTGACGATACAGGCGTCCGCGTGCAGACCGGACCGCACGAGTGCCTGCGCCCCGATGGAGTACGCTTCTTCGTCCACCACCGCGCTCCAGATCAGCGTGCCGCACCACAGGTCACGCCGCCGGTCGAGGGCGCGGGCGGCGAGCATCGTCGCCGCGACGCCGGATTTCATGTCGCACGCGCCAAGCCCATAGAGGCGGTCGCCCTCACGCCATCCCTGCCACGGATCGCCGCTCCATCCCTCCACGGCAAGCACGGTGTCGGTATGCCCGTTGAGCAGCAGTGTCGGGCCGTCGCCGTTTTCGAGCCGCACGACCACATTCGGGCGGTCGCCCTCGGTCGCCATCAGCGTGGGCGTCATCCCCTGCTCCGTCATCCACCCCGCAACCGCCCGCTGCACCGCACCTTCCTCGCCGGGATAACTGCGGAACGACACGAGATGTGCGGTCAGGGCAGCCGCCTCTTCCGCGTCCGACGATACCGCCAACCACGCCGCATCCGCTGCTATCATCTCTCCGCCCTTTCGCCACGTTCGGTTCTCACTCTGCGCCGCAGTGTGACCGTCACCGCGTCCGCTGTCAAAAAGGCAGGATGCGCCGCCGTGCATCGTCGTGCGATACTACGCGGTGGGAAATGCAGCACCGAGGCAACCAAGACGAAGGGAGACGCACACACGATGCTGGTGGTAATGCACGCGGACCATGCACCGGGGGATATTGATGCAGTCTGCGCCGCGATCCGCGACGGTGGCTTCGATGCCGACGTATTCGCGGATACGCGCAGTACCGTCGTCGCGGTGAGTGATGCGCTTTCGCCCGTGCTGCGCGACGGCATTGCGGCAATGCCCGGTGTACACATCGTCGTCCCCGGCAGTGCGCCCGCGCCAATCGTGACGCGCGACCTGCGAATCGAGAGCAACCGCCCGCTGCTTCCCCCTGCGATCCTCGTCGAACAGGTGCCGCTGCCCGACACCGCCGCCGTCGCCGTCCGCCAATCCCGCGAAGAAGTCATCCGCATCGTGCAGGAATACGACGACCGCCTCATCGTCGTCGTCGGTCCCTGCTCGATCCACGACGACGATGCCGCGCTCGACTATGCCCGCCGCCTCAAGCCACTGGCGGACGAACTCGCGGGCGAGCTGTGCATCGTCATGCGCGTCTACTTCGAGAAGCCCCGCACGACGGTCGGGTGGAAGGGATTAATCAACGATCCGCGTCTCGATGGCACATTCGCCATCAACGACGGGTTAGTACGGGCGCGGCATCTGCTCGTCAATCTTGTTGCGTCCGGTGTTCCGGTGGGGTGCGAATTTCTCGACCCCATCTTGCCGCAGTTTTTCGCGGACACCGTCACATGGGGCGCAATCGGCGCACGCACGACCGAAAGCCAAGTCCACCGCGAACTCGCCTCCGGGCTTTCGATGCCGGTCGGCTTCAAGAACGGCACCGGCGGCGGCGTGCAGATGGCGATAGATGCGGTGCGGGCAGCCGCATACCCGCACCGCTTCCTCGGCGTCACCGAACAGGGGCTGGCAGCGATTGTGGCGACACGCGGTAATGCGGACTGCCACATCATTTTGCGCGGCGGCACACGCGGCCCGAACTACGACGCCGATAGCGTGCAACAGGTGCTGGCGATGCTCCGTACGAGCAAGGTGCGCCCACAGGTGATGATTGACGCCAGCCACGGCAACAGCGACAAAGATTACCGTCATCAACCTGTCGTCGCGCACGCGGTCGCGCAGCAGGTCGCGGCAGGCGAACGCGGCATTATCGGCGTGATGCTCGAAAGTTTCTTGGTGGATGGGCGGCAGGAAATCGTGCAGGGAACGCCGCTCGTTTACGGGCAGAGTGTCACCGATTCCTGCATGGGGTGGGAGATGACCGTTCCCGTGCTGCGCGAACTCGCCGATGCAGTGCGCCTGCGCCGCGAAACCGCTCGCTGAACAGCCCCGCATGAGCAGTGATGTCCGCACCTTTACCTGCCCGCACTGCGGCGCGACCCAAACCTTCGACCCCGCGTTGCGGACGCTTTCTTGCCCCTTTTGCGGCACCAATCTCGTGCTCGATACCGCACCTGATTCACCGGGTGCATCCGTCCCGCCCGACCAACGCGAAATCATCCCCTTCGCGCTGACGCGGGATGATGCATTGCTGCGCGTGCGATACTGGTTCGGCGCGGGCGGTTTCTTCGCACCGAACGATCTCGCCACCCGCGCTACGCCTGATGTCGTCTCCGGCGTATATGTTCCCTGCTATACCTACACGTGCCGTGTTGTCGCAGACTGGACGGGCGCATACCCTCACACAGACCGCCAGACCACATTCTCGTGGCGGCTTCTCCGCACCCAGACAACGACGATCACTGTCTGGGTGCCCCACGGCGGGCAGTACGAAGGAACGCATACCGCCCTCGTTGCCGCCTCGCTCGGTGTGCCGCAGGCGGAGATAGACGCTCTGCTTCCCTACGAATTCGGGCGTGCCGTATGGGATGCGCCGGAATATCTCGCGGGATTCGTCGCCGAGCAGCCGTCCACCACCGCACTTCGGGCGTGGCAGCAATGCGGTAACGCACACATCCATACACAGGTGACGGCGGCGTGCGCCCACCAGACGGCACGGCTCCAGCAAGTGCAATGGGCACCGACCGACTGGCAGGCGTGGCTCGTCTGGTTGCCCGTCTGGATCTATGGGTATCAGTACCGCAGCCGCTATTATCGCGTCGTCCTCAATGGGCAGACAGGGAAAATCTCCGGCGCACGCCCCCGCAGCCCCGCAAAGATCGCTGCTGCTGCCGTCGTGTTGCTCATACTCGTCGGTTTGCTGTTGTTCGTGCTCTCACTCGTGCCTCCCGATATGACCTCACTCTCAGGAAATTATACTTATAAGTAACATTGATATAAATTGACACAACTGACGCGATATGCGAGAGTTATCGCGTCTGCGTGTTAGTGTATGTGGGAGAGGCGGCGGATACAAAGCGTGATCGGGTACTTCCCATCTTCCGCACTCGCGTTCATCGCCAGCGGCGTGCTCGCACTTCTGTTGGCGGGGACGACGTGGCGGCGTACGGCGATTTCCGGGAACCGCCAGTTTGCGTGGCTGATGATCGCCGCCGCATTCTGGGGCATTACCCGCGCCTGCGAAGAACTCGCGGTCGGCGCAGACGCGAAAATCACTTGGGCAAAGATCGAGTACATCGGCATCATGAGTGTGTCGCCGCTCTGGTTGCTGTTCGCGCAGGCATATACGCGGCAAGCGTGGTCGCTGACACGCGGAAAAGTCGCGCTGTTTTTCGTTGTTCCGGGTATTACGACCCTGCTTGCATTCACGAACGAACGGCACCGGCTTATCTGGAGCGCGGCCCTCCCTTCGTCTCCCGACCCGCAGTCCCATCTCATTTACGAACACGGTGCGGGGTTTTTGCTCGCTATCTCCTACAGTTACCTCATGCTGGCGATAGGGAGTATGGTGATTTTCTGGGCGGTGATTCGCTTCCCGACATTTTACCGGAGCCAGTTGGTCGCGCTCATTCTGGGAGTTGTTGCGCCGTGGGCGAGCAATGTGCTGTATGTCACCGGGCATAGCCCGATACCCGGTCTCGACCCGACCTCGATTGCTTTTTCGTTGTCGGGGCTAGTCTGGTTCTGGGGCGCGTTCCGCTACCGCCTGTTCGATCTCGCGCCCGTCGCACGAGACGTGATGATCGAACAGATGGAAGACGGTATCCTTGTACTCGATCCCCATCATCGCGTCGTGGATATCAATCCTGCCGCAACCCGGCTCATCGGCGGGGCGAACACGGGGCTAATCGGGCAATTTGTCCACACCGCCCTCGCTTCGACCCCCGAATTGTTTCCACTATGCCTTCATACCGAGGAGGCACAGGCAGAAATTCGCCTCCGGCGGACACCAGATATTTACCTCGATGTGCGGGTGACACCGCTCGCCACAACCCGCGACGGCGTGCGCGGGCGTCTCGTGCAGATGCGTGACATCACCGCCCGCAAACAGACCGATCTACAGGTGCAAACGATCAATGCCCGGTTGCACACACAACTGGCTGCGAATGTCGCACTACAAACGCGGCTCCGGGAAGAAGCGATCCGCGACCCGCTCACTGGGCTATACAATCGCCGCTATCTGCACGAAAACATCGATAGCGAGATTGCGAATGTCGCACACGATGATGCACCCCTGAGCATTGTCATGCTCGATATTGACCATTTCAAACGCATCAATGACCAGTTCGGGCATAAAGCGGGCGATGCCGTCCTGCGGGCAGTAGGGAATTTGCTCCGTTCGCAGATACGGGAGAAGGATTTTGTCTGCCGGTATGGGGGAGAAGAATTTGTGATCGTCCTCCCCACGACGGATATGGAACCCGCGCACGAACGGGCGAACCAGTGGCGGGCAGCGATAGAAGCGATGGTCACACTGCATGATGGCATCCCGTTGCGCGTCACGATTTCTGCGGGCGTCGCACGGTTTCCGCTCCACGGCACGGAAGGAGACGCGCTGCTTACTGCCGCAGATGCTGCCCTCTATGGCGCGAAAAACGCAGGGCGCAACCGCGTTATGTCGTTCATCGAACCGCACACGCACTTGCAGCCAATCGCGGTCTAGGTGGCGATAGAGCCATCGGTGTCATGCGCCGTCACGACTGCCTACCCCGCCCCGGTTCTCGCATACCAAGATCGTGCATCGTGCGGGCGACCCGTGTGAGCATTGCGTCGTCTTCTGCGAGACCGAGCATCGCAAGGGCATCCGCGATGGGAGCGATGCACGCATCGGGCAACGCGGCCACGCCTACGTTCGGCGCGACGGGGGCTGTGCGGGAGATAGATTGTGCAACAGGCGGCACGGGGGTAGATTGCACGACAGGCGGCGTGATGATTCGCTCCGGTGCGAGCGTGCGGCCCGTCACTTCCCCGATGACTGCAAGCCATTGTTCCGTGACGCGGCGCATCCCGTGTTCCCGCAGCGCGTATGCCCGCCCGTTTTCGCCCGCTGCACGGCGCAACGGCGCGTCGGTCGCAAGCGCACGGAGAAACGCAATGAGCGTCTCCCCCTCGAAGGCGTCCGGCGCGACTTTCAGCACCGCGTCGTCGGGGAAGTCCGAAAATGCGCCGGTATCGGTCACGATCACCGGCAAGCCCGCGCTGAGGAGCCGCAAGACCGCCGCAGAAGTCTCGCCCGCCGTCGGGTAGCGCAGGTTTACGCAGACATCCGAAGCGGCAAAGATATCCGGCAGCGCATCGTCCGCGACGTAGCCGAGGCGACGCACGTATCGCTCCACCCCTGCAAAGCGTGCGAGGCGCGGCACATCGTAATTCGGGGAATCACCGCCCGCCATCAGGAGAAGCACATCCGGCACATCGTCCGCAAGGCGGCGCAGCGCACGGAAGACCGCAGGCATCCGCTTGAACGGGTTCACATGCCCCAGCGAGAGGACGACGAAAGTGTCCCGCCCGATGCCGAGCCGTTCCCGCGCCGCCGCCGCATCGTGGCGCGGGAACGGCGGCACGCCCATCGGGACGATGCGCGTCTGCGTCCCCGGCACCAACCGCTCCACCCATGCCGCAGACGACGGGCTGTGCGTCACAACAAGCCGCGCCGCCCGAATCAGGTCTTCATTGAGCGGATACTCGAACATCGCGTTCGGGTTTTGCCCGCGCAGCACGAGTGCCGCAACGTGTTCGCCCGCCACGCCGTATCGCGCACGCATCTCGCGGCGATATGTTTCGCGCCCGCCTCGCGCCTGTACCGCCCGCCACACCATCAGATGATGCAGCACAATATCGTGCAGCACGAGTATATGCGGCTGCGCGGTCGCCACTGGCACCATGTAATTGTGCGCGGGACTGTTGCCCATATGAATAAGCGTCGCGTCGTAGCGCGTGGGGCGATACCGGCGAGCTTGCCGGATGCGGGCAGGTCGGAGCGTGTCCGCGAGCAACGGCGTGTAGCCGTCCACGAACAGATCGAGCCGCACCGCCCGCGCTAGCCACGGTACAAGGTCTTCGCTGTACTGCGAGATGCCCGAAGGCACAGGTTGCAGCGGCGAAAAATACGCCACATGGGGCGAACGATCAGGCATTACGCCGCGCTTTCCGGTGTGCCGCTCATCGCGTCAATTCCCGCACGACCCGCTCCCAGTTGATCGCCGCTGTCGCCGCAGGACCGCGTGCGCCGAGTTTCGCCGCACGTTCCGGTTTCGACCACCAGTGGTCGAGCACCGCGGCAAGGGCAGCGGCATCGGGCGCGACAACCGCACCGTTCTCGCCATCTCGCACGAACTCACGCACACCGCCGCTGTCGGTCGCGGTCAGTACCGGTTTGCCCGCCATCAGCGATTCTACCGCCGCGTAGCCGTAATCCTCGTCCACCGGCACATAGACCACGGCGCGGCAGGCGCGATAGAGCCGCACGAGTTCCGCGTCCGGCACCCGCCCCACAAACTGCACACGCGCCGCAATGCCGAGTTCCGCTGTCAGCCGTTCGAGCCGCGTCCGCTCCGGGCCGTCCGATACCACCTTCAGCACAACGGATTCCTTCGTCGCTGCGACCGCCCGCAGCACGAGATCGAGCCGCTTTGCTGCGTCGAGCCGCGCCACGGAGAGCAGAAACCCGCCGTCCTCGCCCCCCGGTGTCAGCCCCGCAAGCGTTGTCGGTGGATAGAGTGCGGTAGCGGCGATGCCGTTGTGCGTGCGAAGACGCGAGACGACATTCTCCGAGATGCCGTAGACCCGCGTACACTCGCCAAGTCCTCGCGCATCGGTCGTGCGGATATGGTCGCGCACGCGGCGGTCATCGGGCGTGTTCGCAAAATCCGAGAGCGGCGACCCGTACCAGTCGTACGCCTGCCGGTGCTGATGGACAACCCACGCGACTTTGTTCGGGTGCCGCACTGCCCATGTCGGGAACTTTGTGCAGATCACGCGATCAATCGGTGTGCCGTTCGCCTCGGTCACATCCACAAGCCGCCACGCAAGGCTATGCTGCGGGATAACCGATGGCGGATACCACCGGAACGGCAATGCAACCACCGCCACACGATGCCCCGCCTGCTCTAACGCCCCGGCAAGCCCGTCCGTCAGCACCTCCGCGCCCCCGCGCACGAACGGCACCTGCGTCGCCGCGATGACGATATTCATTCGTGCGCTCCCCCATCCTCAGGCGGAGGTGCGGCCGCCCGCATCTCGATTGCCGCAATGCGGGCAGCGAGGGCTTCTTGCCGCGCCGCGAGCGTGTTGAGCGCGGTGACGGTCGCCTCGTTGAAGTCGTTGATCTGATCGGCAATCGGGTTGATGTACCACCGCAGCAGGATACGCACCGCCCGCTTGACGAGCGACAACGACCGCCCGACGAGCGGCACGCGCCACATGATCGGGAAGTGCGCCGAGATATGCGCGAGGTCTTCCACACGCCGCAACGGGTCATCGAGGGCAGATTGCTCCGTCAGCCCGATTGCTTTGCCGCGTGCGATTGCCTGTTCGCGCAGGGCGGCAATCGTCGCGGCGACATCGGTTGCGTCGGTTTTCAATGTGCCGTGTCCGGTCTTGCCCGCCATCGTCCCCCCATAGCATTTCGCCCGTCACACGGCATTCTACGGGCGCGACACGTCCGCATACAACTGCGCGACCTGCGCGACGATGCGCTCCCATGTATACTGTTCGCGCACCTTCGCATTGCCCGCCGCGCCCAAGCGGTGCCGCAATGCGGGATCATCCAAGAGCCGCCGCAGCGCATCCGCAAGCGCGGCACTGTCACCGAACGGCACAAGCAACCCGTCCACGCCGTCCGACACCACGCCGGGAATGCCGCCCGCATTTGCCCCGATCACCGGAACACCGTTCGCCCACGCATCCAAAAAGGCGATGCCGAACGAATCGGTGCGGCTCGGCAGTGCAAGGATATCCGCCGCTGCGAGAATATCCGGTTGCCGCTCTTTCGGGACGAACCCGAGCAGCCGCACACGGTTGCGGTCTTCCGCAGGGAGCGCATTGAATGCCGCGCGTGCCGCCGAGACCATCGGGCCGGTCAGCACGAGCGTTACTTCGCGCCCTTCCCGCCAAAGCCGCTGCATCGCTGCGACGAGATGCAATGTTCCCTTGTCGGCGGCGGCGGTGCCGCTGAAGTACACGACCGCGCCGCGCAGGTCGTGCTCTCGCCGCGCCCGCTCCGCGTCACCACCCGTGATCGCGTCGAGATGCACGCCGACCCCGATCTGCCGCAGATGCGCCGCCGGAATACCCCGCCCCGCCAGAAACGCGCCCTCCTGCGGGGTCTGCGTTATAGTTGCGCCCGCGTCGCGCAGCAACCGCATCTGATGCGGCATCGAATAATACCGTACAAGGCTTGTGTCCCCCGGCACGCCGAGATGCATAAACGGCGTGACCACGAACGGGGCGCGGGCGAGGCGGGCGGCGGTCTGCCCCGCGAAGACGGTGCTCTCTATCGAGATATTCGCGGCGTGAACGAGGTCGTACGCCTCCGCATGTTGCCAGACCCAGCGATGCATCGCCGGGACGAGTGGCGCGAAATATCCGCCGCCACGCAGGAGCGCGTCACGCCCCGGTACAGCGGGCAGGCGACTCATCTCCGCGAGTACACGCCGCAGTGCACGATACCCGAATGCTGATGCCGGGTAGTGCCGCACCGGAAAACGCAGCACGCGCACGCCGTTCACCGTCTCCTCGGCAGGTGCATCCACGCGGCGGGCTTTGGGGTCCCAGAAATATTCCAAGTCCCACGCATCGGTAGTCAGCACCGTCACGGGATGTCCCCACGCCGCGAACCGCTCGGAAAGTTCGCGCATGTAATTCTCGGAGCCGCCTTCGTAGGGAAAATATCGTTGGACAATATGCAGGAGGCGGTGCGGCGGCGTCACGCTCATGGGGTCGCCGTCGGGGTAGAGCGTGGCACCGTCGGGGGCGGCGCGACCACTACCGTCACGCCGGGAGAGATGGCATAGGTCGCGGACGCCACCTGCGACAGGGCAACGAGTTGATCGCGGGCATTACCGCCCGCCTCGCCCGTCGGATCGAGCGTGATCGCCTGATTGAACTCGTTCTGGGCATCGGTAATGCGGGGCGGGACAATATTCGCGTAAATCGAGCCGAGACCGAGATGCGCCCGTGCCGCCGTCTGCGGTGTAGGGTTGAGCGCGAGTGTGCGGGCAAACTCCGCCTGCGCCCGCCCGGCATCGCCCTGCGAGAGGCTCAGTTCGCCGATGCTGACATGCGCCTGCGCGTCATTGGGACGCAGATCGCCGTAGCGTGTATACAGTTCCAATGCCCGTTGATACTGCCCGGTGCGCCCGAAGTAATCCGCCAGTTGCCCGATGCTGTCGGCGTCGTTCGGGTTCGCGGTGGCGGCAGCGATGAGGCGGTTCGGGTCATTCGGGGACGTGGCGCGGTCGGCGGTCGGCGCGGGCGCGGCGCGGTTGCCGTCGTAGGTGCCGACCAGCGCGATGACTAGCGAGAGGGCGACGACTACGCCAATTGCAACGGTCACGCGGCGGGCGAGGATTTCCCCCGACGAACTGCGGCGGCGGCGCGGCAGCGTGGCACGGGCGCGAGCGGCAGCCTGTTTGCGGCGGCGATCATTCTGCGGCATTGTGCGCCCCCCGTCCGAGGTCCGCGAAGGCACGTCGCAGCCATAGCTCGCTAATTTTCCCCTCGGCGAGCACGGTTTCGATACCGTCCACGGTCGCGGTCACAACCGGCACGCGCAACCCGTAGCGATCCCGCAACACGGCGTCCATGTCTACATCCACCGTGCGTGCGGTTACCCCCGGATACGACGCACTAAGCCGTGCGACAGGCTTTTTCGCAAGGTCGCACAGGTGGCAATCCACCCGCGAATAGAGGGTGATCGTCACCGGGGCAGCGAGAGAGCGGCGAAAGCGGCGCAGCAGCGTCTTCATGCGATGCAGTATCCTCACGAATGCAGGACGGCGTCAAGGAACGCACCCGCATTCTGCGCGGCACTGCTCATTCCAGCGGCGTCGTGCCGTCTGGAAGCAAATCTGCGGGCAGCGGTGCATGACGCTCTATCGTAAGCACAAAAAGTGACACCCCCATGCCAAGCAGCAGCAGATGCAGCAGTACACTCCACGCTGCAAGCACGCGCAGCGGCGTGATGATCGTGTCGAGCGTCGAGCCGGGACGTGCGAGATCGTTCAGTAGCGTCGCACGGTCGCGCATTGTCGCCGCGAGTGCGCCGGTGTTCGTACCGATAGCCCGCAGATCAGTCGCGTTCTGCGCGATTGATGTACGGGTCGCATCAATTGAGGTCGAAAGCGTGCGGAATTCGTCGGACTGGCTGCGGAAATTCGTCTCTACCCCCGTAAACGGGCGGATATTCAGACCGGGGATTGTCACATCGAGGGTCTTACCTGTTTCATCGAGCGTTGCCGCGAGATCGCGGGTCGTCTTGGAGGCATCCGCAAGTGCGGTGCGGGCATCGTCCGCGCTGCCTGCGGCGTGCGTCGCGGAATCGCTGGCGGTCTGGAGCGAGATCGCCACCTGTGTCAGAGTCGCGCCGGTCTGCCGCGCCCCGTCGCGCAGGACCGTCTCCACCCGCCCGATCTGCGCCCACCCGTAGAGCGATGCACCAAGCCCGCACACCGCCATCGCTGCCGCAAACAGTGCGATAAAGCGGATGAAATGGAAGCGCGGGGGAATCCGGCGCGGCGCGGCGGCGCGTGCTGGCACAACCCGTTGTTCGACCATATATGTGCCGTATCCCGTCCGAAGCCCGAATATGCCGCCCGATCTCACTGCATCTATGCCAAGAGGCGTGCCGAGAGCGTCGCGGCAACATCGCGCTGGAAGGCGCGGGTCGCCGCTTCGTCGCCTTCTGCCAACACGGTCACCACGATGCGCCGGTCATCGGGCAGAAAGAGGATGCCCGCATCGTGGTGAACATTGCCCACATCGCCCGTCTTGTGCGCGAATACCGCATCCGGCGGGAAGCCTGTACTCAGTTTCGTATTGATCTGCTGCGCCGCTAACAAGCGCAGCATCAGCGTGTAATCGTCCGGTTGCAACCGGGGATCGAGCGTGCCGTCCATCACGGCATCGAGGAAACGGGTTACATCGCCCGCCGTCGTAACCGCATGTCCCGCGACATGCGTTTGCCGGAAGCCGCCACGCTGCACGAGCTGGTCAATCGTCCCCCACCCGAAATAATACGCCAGCACCCATGTAGCGGTGTTGCCGCTGGCGACGACCATCAACCGCCGCAACTCCGCGACGCTCACGGTATCGCCGTATCCCCCGATACGATACCCGTCTTCGTCGGCATCGTCGTTTTGTGCGGTCAGTTTGAGTTCGGAATCGTCGGTGAGTTTGCCCTGCCGGATTTCGACCTGTGTGCGCCAGAGCACAAACAGTTTGTAGAGACTGGCGGAATCGAACACATCGTCCGCATTGCGGGCGACATTCTCCCCGGTGCGGCTATCGGTGACGACAACGCCCACCCGCTGCACGCCCTGCGCCCGATACTGCATGATGAGCGTGTCGAGCTCGTCCGCAAATTGCGGCGACCACGTCTGTACGAGCGGCTGCGGGAGCGGGGGCGACTGCGAGGAGAACGTGCCGGGAAACGGCAGCACAGAAGACGACGGCACCACCGAGGGCTTGCCCGTCAGACGCGGGTCATCCGCCCGCCACAGTTGCACCGTCGCCGCAATGCCGAACAGCACCGCAGCCACGATCAACCATCCATGCCCGCGCCCACTCCCGCGAGGCGGACGGCGCGTTGTTCGCCGCTCTGCCACATTGCTTCCCGTCTCTACCGCACACCTGTCCGTACACTAACAAAACAGGGGTGAGCAGTCAACTGTGAAAGCCGTGACGGTTATCGCTGATCCACCGGCAGACCAAGCAACTGTGTGGCGGCGGCGCGTTGGGCGGCATCGTAGGCTTTATATTCGTCCTGCCATTCCTGCGGCATCGCGCCGATCATCTCGTATGCGGGGACGGTCGGCGTGTCGCCACCGTGCCATTCCCCCGCGACGACAGTGCCGACATACAATGTCATGTCACCGAGATCGAGCTGCCCTACTAGGGTGCATTCGAGCCAGCCGGGTGCGTCGGACAGGAGCGGGCTACCCGTCTCGCCCGCCGCCCACGCGATGCCTGCGAGTTTGTTCGGCGCATCGTGTGCCGAGCGGAAACCGAGCCGCCGCACGAGGTCTGTCTGCTCTTTTGCGAGCGGGTGGACGGCGAATGCCCCACTTGCGGCGATGAGATCGTGCGTGCGGTTCGCCTTCCAGATTTCAATAGCGATGCGGGGATGCTGCGGCAGGATGGATGCCGACAGCACCCCGACCGCGATCTGCCCGCCCGCCTCACCACCGTGCGCCGCCGTGATCGCGCACACCGGTCCCCACAACCGCGACGTGATCCGCCGCACCACCGTCTCGTCCATCCGTCTTCGCCTCCTGCGGCAGTACCGCCGCCATCTATTCCCTCGCCATCTCCCGCGTCGTCTGGGTGAAACGGTAGCACCGAATCCTGCGGTGTGCGCGACTCCGCACCTCTCTATCTGAAGCGCACATATGCCACTCACCGCACTATATGTTCTATGTAATGTTTTGTACTTACTGGCAAGAAACGTGCATAGCCGGGGATGCGTGGTCACGTCCTGTATACGTGACCGGAGAATCGTGAAGAAGGATGGGTGTAACGATGCGACGACGGTGGAAATTTGGTCTCGGTCTATGTGCGGCATTGGTATGGATGCTCCTGCCACTGAGCGCGGGCGCACAGACAGCAACGACGGGCGCGAGCAGCGCGGCAGGCGGCACGATCAACCTGTTCTGCCTCGACTTCGGGAAGAAGTTTCCCGCAGGGCAAACGATCAAGGCGCAAGGTCTTGCGGACGACAAAGTGCGCGGCGCACTGAGCTACGCGCTCGGCAAGGGCTACGTACAGAGTAACCCGTATCAAGTGCAGCTCGCCGTCTGGAATATCCGCGACGGGCAAGCCTTCCACGACATCAACAACCGTGGCACGACGGTCGCGCAGGAGATCGTTAGCAATGCGGGTACGGTTCCCGCAGGCAGCGCAAGCGCGGTCGGTGATCTCACCATCACCAACATCACCGCAGCGGACGCAAACGCGGCATACGGCACCGGCACGGTACAGGGTATGATCGCCTCGAATGTGCCGATTGGCTTTGTGCTCCCTGCCTCTGATGCATCGTTTCAGGGTATGGTCAGCGTTGTTGTCCCGGCTGGCTCCGCAAGCGCGGCAACGACGGGTTCCCCGGTTGTGAGCACTGCAACTGCCGCAACTGTCGCCCCGACTGCAACGATAGTCGCAAGCACGGCAGCAGCAACAATTGCCCCGACCGCAACGATAGTCGCGACCACGGTGGCAACAACTGCCCCGACTGCAACTATCGCCTCGACTGTTGCGGCAACGACCGCAGCGACCGTCGCACCGACCGCAACCATTGCCCCGACTGCGGCAGCGACCACCGCTCCGGCGGCGACCGTTGCCTCGACGGTAGTGGCGACGACGGCTCCGACTGCAACCATTGCCTCAACTGTTGCAGCAACGACCACCTCGACGGTCGCACCGACCGCAACGGTCTCGGCAACTGCAACGACTGGCCCGACCGCGACACGCGCCGTGACCGCAGTCGCAACCGGCACGGGCGGTGGCACCGTCGCGACCGCAGTTCCTGCGACACTGCCGCAGACCGGGCAACCGCAGACAGGCGACACAACGAACTGGGGCATTGCGCTCGTGCTCGTTGCGGCGATTGCCGCGCTCGGTAGTGGCTTCGTCCTTCGGCGGCGTTCGCTCCGGTAACTGACCGTTTAAGGTATACCGAAAAGCGGGACGCACGATGCGTCCCGCTTTTCGTTGCATGGTGCGTGCGTCGGCTATTCCGCCAATGCAGCAAGGCGGGCGTGGAGACGGGCGGCGCGGGCTTCGGCCTCCGCGAGGCGGGTACGGGCTGCCTGCACCACATCCGGCTTGGCGCGGGCGACGAAGTTTTCGTTGGCGAGTTGCGCCGCTGTGCGCGTGATATGTCCCTCCGTCTCTTCCAGTTCGCGCCCCAGTCGTGCCCGCTCCACCGCGATATCTACCATGCCCGTCAGATAAATCGTCGTCTCCCCGACGAGCAGGGCAGTTGCGTGGGCAGGCGCATCCGTCGCTGCGACGATGGCGAGTTCGCCGTCCGCAATGCGACCGAGGCGCGAAATCACCTCGCGCTGGCTATCGAGCGTCGCAGCGTACCGCCCTGCCGCAATCGTCGCCGCGATCCACTTCCCCGGCTCCACTTGGGCTTCGGCGCGGGCATTCCGCACCGCCCGCACGATCTCGATGAGCAAGCCAAAATCGCGTCCGGCATCGGCATCTGCCGTGATCGTCTCTGGCCACGGCGCAATGATAAGCGCGTCGCCGCCGTGCGGGAGCCGCTGCCAGATCGCTTCGGTGATGAAGGGCATGAACGGGTGCAACAACCGCAGGGCG
>JBBRMX010000020.1:0-25168 GCA_038230615.1 Thermomicrobiales bacterium
GGAGATCGCGGCGGCGGTCGGTATCGCCCCCGGTTCGGTCGGCACCACGCTCGTACGGGCGGAAGCCGCCTTCAAAGGACGTTACGAGGCGCACGCCGCCCGCAAAGGGGGCATACGATGAACACCGAAAGGACGAGCGACGAGACGATGACCACACCGGACGACGGCACCCTCCGCGCTTATCTCGACCATGACCCGATCCTCGGTGATGCCGCCCGCATCGAGATCGAGGCGGCACTCGTCCGCGACCCGGCACTTGTCGCGCACGTCGCCACCCTGCGAATGCAGCGGGATACTGTCGCATCGGCATTCGCCCCGCTCGCCGCACCGCCACTTACGACGGTACAGGTAGAGCAAGCATATCTGCGTATTCTCCGCACACCCGCTGTATCCGCACACCCCGTTTCATTCGTTGACCGTACAAAGGAGACTGTAACCGCCATGACTACCACCAACCGACCCGACCGCACCCGGCGTTTCGCCCTGTTTAGTGGCGTGGGCGTCGTTGCCCTCGCGCTCGTGCTGCTCTTTGTTCCCGTAGGCAGCCTCGCAAGCGCGGCACTCGATGCCTTCCGGTATCACCCGGAGAAGTTCGCCGTTATCACGATTAACACGAACGAGTTGCAGGGCATCGTCCCGAACGGCACCGCCGTTGCAGGCAACAAACCCGGCACGAAACCCGCCGGTGCCGCGACCAAGCCAGAAGCCAGCAAGACCCCCGCGCAGCAGCAGCAGGATATGCAAGAACTGGCGAAGTATGTCACGGTCAAGTCCTCCGTCGGTGACGGGCAACTTCCCGGCTATCCCGTAAAGGACGCAGCCGAGGCAAAGGCAAAGACCGGGCGCGCAGTGAATGCCCCGACCTTCCTGCCGCAGGGGGTCGCCAACACACCCAAGTACTACGTTGCGGACAAGAACACCGCCGATGCGACCCTGAACCTCGACACGATCCGCCCCGCGCTGGCGCAGGCAGGGCAGGATGCTGCAAGCCTCGTCCCCGCGACGGGCAGCACCGCGACGGTGCATGTAGACATCCCCGCCGCTTCGATCATCTCCTACGGGTTTGACCCGATGGCGCAGGGCGATGCCGCGAAGACGCAAAAGGGTGTCGCGGTCATTGCGATGGGCGTCCCGACAGTTGACGTGCAGAACCTCGATGTGAAGGCGATTGTCAATGTGCTCGCGGCGATGCCAAACTTCCCGCCGACGCTTGTGGCGCAACTTCGCAGTGCGGACCTCTCCAAGACGCTCATCATCCCCGTCACTGACCAGCAGAATGTGCAGAACGGCACCTTCATCAACGGCGCACCGAGCACGCTGATTAGCCAGAAAGACGGCAGCGGCGCAGTCGCACTGAGCATCAAGAACGACGTGCTCTACATCGTTATCGGCACCTACGACGGCGCGACAGTGCAGAAAGTTGCCCAGTCCATCAAGCCGTAACCGCGCATACTCCTTCCCCCTTTCCCCAAGTCCCCTTTCGCAAGAGAGGGGACCTTTTCATGTGAACACACCACAGGCGGCGTACTGTTACGGCACACCGCCTGTAATAAAAGAGCGCAAGGGGAGAGACGCGAACGTTTACGCCCGTTCGCCTGCCGCCGGACGCAGTACGAACGCAGCGAAGGTGACGCCCGCGACCACCGCCAGCCCCGCGAGGCTCCACAGCCCGAACGCAAGCGCGACGCGGGCGATGTCGGTATCGAGCAAATCGCCCACCGCCATTTGCACGCCCGCAACCGTCACGCCGCGCACACGCAACCCATCCAGACCGAGGAAGACCCCAACACATGCCGCCGTCGCCGCGATTGCCAGCAGCACATCGAACACGGTGACGCGGAAGTGCGGCATCGCCTGCGGGGTAACATGCACCTCGCCCATGATCGCCGCGAAAAGATGCGGCGGGGCAGGGGCATCCGCGCCCCGCGCCAGTTGCGACAGCGCGAGTTCGTACTCATACGCGGCGGCGCACGCGGGGCAATCCGCGATGTGCCGCCGTACACGCTCAGTCTCCACAGGCGGCAGGCGGCGATACAGATATTCGGGCAGCAGACCGGCAATGGTGCAGGGTATCGTCATCGGGCATCGTCTCCGGCAATGAGGGCAGTACGCAAGGCGGCTTTGGCGCGGAACAGGTGCGTTTTCACCGTCCCGATGGGCAGATTGAGCACCCCCGCAATTTCGTCGTACGAGAATTCCCGCCAGTAATAGAGATGTAGCACCAGCCGGTACTGCGGCGCGAGATGCTCCACCGCCACCGCGACGCGCTGCCGCTCCTCCTGCCGCTCGACCACGAAGGGCGGTTCATCGCGCTCCGGGAGTGGCAAGGCATCGGTGGCGTCCGCATCGGCAACAGTCGGTGGCAGGATGCGCCGCGATAGGCAGACATTGTAGGCGATCCGGTACAGCCATGTGCGGAACTTCGCCTCTGCCCGGAACCCCGGCAAACCGCGCCATGCCCGTAGGAAGGTCTCTTGTGCGAGGTCGGTCGCGTCCTCCGTATTGCGCGTCATGCGAAGCAGCAGATTGTAAATGCCCGCCTGATGCCGCTGTACGAGCAATGCAAAGGCGTCCGCATCGCCGCGCTGACTGCGGCGCACTTCGTCACGCTCGCGCTCGTCCGCATCAACGACGGAGACCGCCGCATGTCGCTCCGCCCGCAATTGTGTCGCCGCCTGCACCACCATCCGCATACCTCCACACAGTACGACTGTCTGCGGCGCGAATTTGTTTCATCGGTGCAGCCAGCTATATGCCCCTCCCTTCCCATGAAACATCGCGCCCGCTCCTCCGTCTAACTAGACAGGAGACCACGGGGCGACAGGTCGAGACGGAAGGACGAGCAGATTATGGGAAAGAAAATCGGGGCGGGCATAGTGATCGTGCTGCTCGTGCTGACGGGCGGCGGTATCGTCGCTGCCTTGGCGGGCGGTAGGTCGTGGGGACCGCACTTCGGACCGGGAACAATAGAAGTAATAGACCGCACTCTCGCGGTGTCCGGCGCACCGACGCTGGAACTCGACACCGACAACGGTGCGATCACCGTCACACGCGGCGACACGAACGCCGTCGTCATTCACGCCACCAAACACGGCAATACGGAGACGCTACAGCAGATCAATGTGCAGATCGCGCAGGAGGGCGACCGCGTCACCGTGCATACCGTCATCCCGAACGGCTTCTTCGACTGGGGCGGGCGCGGAGTGGAGTACGAGGTGCGTCTGCCCGCCCGCACGGTACGGGCACAACTCCGCACAAGCAACGGCACTATTTCCGTCTCAGGCATCGCGGGGCAGTTCGATCTCGGCACGAGCAACGGCAGGATCGCGGTGCGCGATTTCGACGGCGAGATACGCGCCTCCACATCCAATGGCACAGTCGCCCTGACAAACGGCAGCGGCACCATTACGGTACACACGAACAATGGCACCATCGAGATGCAGGATGTCCGTGCGTCCGGGATGAATGCCGAAAGTTCCAACGGGCGGATCGGCTTCGCGGGGACGCTTGCCAGCGGCAGCACCGCAACCCTTAAAACGAGCAACGGCGCGATCAATGTATTCCTGCCCAGCAACAGTGCATTCGCGCTCGACGCCACCACCTCGAACAGCAGTATCACCATCGGCTTCCCGGTCACGGGCAATGCGACCAACGACAAAAACAGTGTGCGCGGGGTCATCGTGCGCCCCGACGCCACGCTCAACGCGCACACATCGAACGGCAGCATCAGCATCACCACGCAGGAAGGATAGCACCGGCATGGCAGCACGCATCTTCGACACATTCGCACAGGGGTATCGCGGTCCGTACGGGAACGATTATCGAGGCGGGGGCGGTATTGCAGACGCGCTCGGCCCCGTCATTGCACTCACGGTCATTCTCGGTTTCATCCTCGCGCTGCGCTACATGCGGCACCGCGAGAACCTCAAGATGATCGAGCATGGCATCTCGCCGCAGCAGGCAGCGCAGCAGCGCAACGCCGTCCGGTGGCAGCAACCCAACGGCATTGCGCCGGTACCTGCGAGTGGCGGGCGAGGACGTGCCATGCTCGGTTGGGGGCTGGCGACGGCGGCAGTGGGGCTGGCACTGACGCTGGCACTCTGGCCCATCGGCTTCCTCGCCAACGCGCGCGGCGGCGTTCATTTTCCGCTCGGTATCGGGCCGTGGATGGTAGCAGGGTTCATCCCGCTCTTCGTCGGCTTGGCACTGGTGCTAGCATATGTCCTTGCGCCGCCCGCACCGCCCGCACCGATGCCCGCCTCGTACTGGCAACCCGCCCCGCCGCCGATAGAGCCGATGCCACCGACCGCACCCACAGAAGAGTTCGTGCTGCGCCGCGAGGAAGAGCCATACAGCCCCGAATCTCCCGCCCCACCCGTTCCGCCTATGCCGCCTATTCCGCCCGCACCGCCGGAGCCGCCACACGCGTGACACAATGCCCGCCCAACACTGTACAACGGTGTTATGGTGGGCGATTTGTCACGCGAACAGCGAGCACGGTGTTCTCATTCTAGGACAGCGTGATAGGACAGCAGGGTACGGCAGGAACACTCGCGCCGTTATCCGCGTCCTCCGATAGTATGAATACGACGATTGCACCGAGACGAATATTTGAGCGAACAAGGCAAGGGTTATCTCCCGATGACGCATACCACACTCACCCCCCCGGCGCGGAGCGAGACACCGACGATGCTGCGCCCCGAAGAAGTCGCCTTTCTCCGCGCTGAAACCGCCCTCGATCCCGCCATCCCTGCCGTCGAGACGCGGGAATTGCGGAAAGAGTTCGGCGCGAAAATCGCGGTGGAATCGCTGACGCTGACCGTGCGGCAGGGCGAAGTCTTTGGCTTCCTTGGTCCGAACGGCGCGGGTAAGAGCACCACGATGAAGATGCTGATGGGTCTCGTCTTCCCGACCAGCGGCGCGATGTCGCTCCTCGGCAGACCCATCGGCGATGTGACCGTCAAGCAGCGCGTCGGTTTTTTGCCGGAGCAATTCCGCTTCTACGAGTGGATGCAGGCGACGGAGTTTCTCGATTTTCACGGGCAACTGTACGGCATGGACAGCAAGACGCGAAAGCGGCGCATCCCCGAAGTGCTGGAACTCGTTGGGTTGGAGCGCGAGGGCAAAAACCGCCTCAAGACCTTCTCGAAGGGCATGTTGCAGCGCATCGGGCTGGCGCAAGCGGTGATGAACAACCCCGCGCTCATCTTCCTCGATGAACCGACGAGTGCGCTCGATCCCGTCGGGCGGCGCGAGGTGCGCGACATCATCATGCGGCTCCACAGCCAAGGCATGACAGTCTTTTTGAACTCGCATATTCTTGCGGAAGTGGAGCAAGTCTGCGACCGCTGCGCGATTATCAATCACGGGCGCGTTGCCCGCGTCGGCACGATGCAGGAACTGCTCGCGGAGACCCTGACGGTTGATCTGGAACTAGACAGCATCACGCCGCGCGTGCGGGCTGCTCTCGGCACGAACATCGAGCCGCTCGGCGATGTCGTGGGGCGGATGCTCACTGTGCGAGTACCGGACGACGAAGCGATTCCGGCACTGGTGGATCGCCTCGTCGGGGCGGGGGCGCGGGTCTACGCTGTGACACCGCACCGCCGCACACTGGAAGATGTTTTCATGGAAGCAATCGGGATGACGGGCGGAGCAGCCGCGCACGGCCTCGACCGCGAAGGGGGCAGATAACTCATGGCAACCATCACACCACAATCCGTCACACCGCCACAGTCTGCGCCGCTGCAATCGCTCTCCCGTGCGGGCGGGTTCGATGCCCCGCAAAGCCTCGGTCGCATCTGGCTCGTCGCGCAGATGACATTCCGCGAGGCCGTCCGCAAGCGCATGGTCTGGGCGGTCGTCCTGCTCACGGCAGTCTTTGTCGCATTCTTCGGGTGGGGCGTCGTACGCTTTCAGGAGACATGGGACGCACGCACGGCACGGGTCGGGCGCATCCCGCTCTCGTATACGCAAGCGGTGGACCTCAATGTTGCATTCGGCGTCTTCATCATTTTCTTCCTCGCGGCAGTGATGGGCATTTTCGCTTCCATCGGCACCATCGCGGGGGAGATTGACGGCGGCACCTTTCAGGCGATTCTGCCGAAGCCAATTCGCCGCTGGGAAGTTGTGTTAGGCAAATGGGCGGGCTTCGCGCTGATGATCGCCCTATACGTGATCGTCACGACAAGCGCGGTGGGCGGCATTGTCTATGCCATCACGCGGCACCTGCCCCCGAATATCGTGCAAAGTACGCTGGTGAATATCGTCGCGGCATGGTGGCTTTTGTCGCTCACCGTCCTCGGCAGCACGATCTTCGCAACGATGGCGAACGGCATCGTCGTGTATATGCTCTACGCCTTCGGGCTTGCCTGCACGATTCTCGAGTCCATCGGTACGTTGCTTGGCATCGAGGGGATGCAGACGGCGGGGCTGGTCGGCTCGATTATCCTGCCGTCGCAGCGCATCTACAACTACGCGAATTACCTCATTCAGCCAAGCACGAATATCACCTTCGGTGGTGGGGGCGGCATCGGCGGCAGCCCGCCAAGCGGCGTCATCGTTCCTTTCGCCCTCGGCTATCTCGCCGTCCTGCTCGCCCTCGCCTGTTTCAACTTCCGCAAAAAAGACCTCTAAGGGGAGAGATACGCACCGGGGACTGAGCGATTCACTTCATAGGTCGTGACCGTTTGCGATGAAGCGCGGGCGTGGAGCGAAACTCATTCCCCGGCACGCAGTACGCAGCCCGTCCCTCTGCGGTACAATAGCGAAGAAATCGGTGGGAGGCGATGTCCTCCCTCTTCGTGTATGGCAAACAAGGGGAGCAAGGATTGGTGGACACCGGTAGGCGGTTTGACCCCACGAAATACCTGCGGACGATCAGGACGCGTAACGGCACGCAGACCTATCTGCCAGTGCCGGCGCGGTTGCTCTGGCTCCGTACTGACCATCCCAATGCGTCCGTCGTCACCGAGGCATTACGGATAGACGACAACGGCGCAGTATTCAAGGCAGTGATCTCGATTCCTAATGGCGGCTCGGCAGTCGGGCATGGGAGCGAAACGGCGAGCGATGCCGCCGATTTTATCGAAAAAGCGGAGACGAAAGCGATTGGGCGTGCGCTCGCCGCCCTCGGCTACGCGACCGAGTTCGCGGAAGCACAGGACGACCCGACACTTACCGCAGCGGACACGGTCTCCGCCACCATCGCCGCCATCGCGTCTGTTGTGCCGCCCGCCCCGACCCCGCAGGTGATCGTGCCGCCCGCGCCGCCGGAGCCGATCCAACTCCCCGCGACGACAGCACCGCCCGCGCAACCGCCGCAACCGCAACGGGCGGAGCGACCCACCCCGCGTTGGGACGAGCAGGAACGCCCGGAGCGCAACGAGCGCACTGACCGGCAGGAGCAACGCCCGGAACGCGCCGAACGGTTCGACCGCAATGACCGCAATGACCGCAATGACCGACCGGAACGACAAGAACGCACGGAACGCCCCGACCAACGCCCGGAGCGCACCGACCGGCAGGAGCAGCGACCGGAGCGCGGCGAACGGTTCGCATCGCAGCCACGCCCCTACACGCCGGAACGCCCGGAACGTCCTACCCGCACCGAACGCCCGGAGCGGTCGGAACGCCCCGCTCCGGCAGACGAGCCATTGCCGCGCCCGATGCCAGTTGACCGCGCATTGCCGCCGGAGCGACTAGGGCGCCCCCGCGATCTCGCGCCGATGCCCGCCCCGCCCCCGTCACCCGCGCCGTTCGCGGAGGAACCATCGCCCGCGCCGACCCCGATTCGGCGGGGCTTACCCGCCCGCACCGGGCGTACCTTCAATGCACCGACGCCGCTTCCGACCGCGCATGAACCGACGCCCGCACCGATTGCACCGGATATGGGCAGCATGGGCAATGGCGGCGACGATGACGAGGGCGAAATCGGCGATCTCGACATCATGGCACCGATCTCAACGAGCGCATTCTGGCGGTGGGCGCGGAGCCGGGGGTACACCGACAAACGCGCCGTCGAGGATGCAATTGGCAAGAGCATGGAGACGATGACGCCGCGAGAAGCATACGGTCGCTTGCGCGAAGTCGTCGCTCGCAAAGGCGAGGCATAGCGGCGCATCCCGTACACACCGAAAAGCCGTCCCATATGCGAACACTGCGGGACGGCTTTTCGGTGTGTGCGGAGCAGTGCAAGATTATTCGCGGGCGGCGGGTTCGATCACTTCCACGCGGTAGACTTGCGTGCGGTTGAGGTGGTTGTGTTCAATCCGTACGCGGTCGCCAATGTGCAGCATTTCTGCGACACCGCCATCGAGCGTAACGGTGAGCGGCTCGCGTTCGCCTACATCAAGGAGCACTGCACGGACGCGCCGCACCCCGCTGATTGTCCAGCGCATATCGCGCACGGTAGCGTCGAGCCAGACCGGACGGGCGGCGAGTGCAAGACCACCACTGATAAGCAGCGTAAACCCCGCAACTACTCCCACTGCGACAACGGCGACAATCGCAGGTGTCGGGGTCTGCCATCGCGCCACGAAAATGATGATCGCCGTAGCGAAAGCGACAATGCCGCCGAGCACCATTTGCCGCCCTGACGGTCCCGTACTATTTGCCAGCATGGGAACTCCCGCGACGAGAAATGCGTGACTGTAGGCGGGGATATGCAAAACGCATCGCATACCCCCGCGCACTTTTTCTCATTGTCCCACATTCACCCTTCAGCGCGTGGTATTGTCCACGATACCCGCGACGCCGGGAAGCATCCCGATGCGGGTGGTTGCGGCGGGGTGTGCGGTGCCGGAGAGTGTCACGATGCCGTTTCGTACCCGCACCTGTATCGCGGCACCTTCGTTGCGGCAGATTCTTCCCGCGATTTCGGCGATTTCCGCGTCGTCGCAGTGCATCGCCGCGATCACGACATCCACGATCAGCGAGGTGCGGCCAAGTCTCGCCCGCAAGGTCTGGTATTGCCAGATATTCGCTACCGTGCCGGTCAGCACCGTGCCGGTTGCATCTTCCTCGATTTGCAGGTCGCACCCCGCACGACGAAAATCGCTGAGGACAGCGCGAACCGTAGGGTCTTGATACGAGGAAATCAGTGTTATTGCCATCAGTGTATCCTTTCTCGCTTGCTGTATACATAAAGGCAATTCCCTTGCCATCACCGACGGGCATCTGCACGAAGATCGTGCGACGGTTCCGCGCACTGCACCGATTGCGATACGGTGCGCCCTCCGGTACGATTGTACATATGGCGCACCCACGGTTCGAGGTCTGAATTGGAGGAATGCAGCAATGGCAACAACGACAGGCATCACCGACCAGTACATTGCGGAGCACCCCCGGTCGTACGAGTTGCATCAGCGGGCGCGACGCTCCATCCCCGGCGGCATCGCGCACGATGTCCGCAATATGCGTCCCTTCCCGCTCACGATGAGCCACGCCGAGGGCGCATATAAATGGGACGTAGACGGACACCGCTACATTGATTACGTCATCGGGCATGGCGCGTTGATCCTCGGACACGGGCATCCGCAGGTCACGGCAGCGGTGCAGGCGCAGATGACCAAAGGTACGCATCTCGGCGCGGGAACCGTGCATGAAATGGAATGGGCGGAACTCGTGCAACGCATGGTGCCGTCCGCCGAACTCGTCGAGTTCACGAGCAGCGGTACCGAGGCAACGATGATGGCGATGCGCGTCGCACGCGCGTACACGGGCAAATCGAAGATCATCAAGTTTGCGGGGCATTTCCACGGCTGGCACGATTACGCCGTCGTCGGGCAGGCCCCGCCGTGGGATGTGCCGGTCTCGGCGGGCGTACCGGAAGAAACGCTCTCCACGATGGTGATTGCTCCCGTCAATGACCTCGATTTCGTGGCGACACGGCTCGCGGAGGGCGACATCGCGGCGGTGATTCTGGAAGGGTCGGGGGCGTCGTGGTCTACCGTCCCGTTCCCGGAGGGGTTTCTGCACCGCCTGCGCGACCTCACCACGCAACACGGCGCACTGATGATTATGGACGAGGTCATCACCGGCTTCCGTTTCGCACCGGGTGGAGCACAGGAAGTAGCGGGCGTCGTGCCGGACATGACGACGATGGCGAAGATTCTCGCGGGCGGGTTGCCCGGTGGCGCGGTCGGCGGCAAGGCAGAGGTGATGAATATGCTCACCTTCCGCGATGACCCCGTGTGGAACCGCTACAAGAAAGTGGCGCACCCCGGCACGTACAACGCGAACCCGATGTCCGCTGTCGCGGGCGTCACCGCGCTGACGATCCTCTCCGACCCCGCGCAGCAGCAGCGTGCCGACGGGTTGGCACAGCGGTTGCGGGCGGGATTCAACCGCGTCCTCTTGCACGAGGAAGTACCGGGGTTCTGCTACGGCGAATCGAGCATGTTCCATCTCTCGCTCGGCACCGCTCTGCCGGGTGGCACGCCGGACGGCGACCTCACCGCACCACAGGGCGTGACGCCGGAAACCCTGAAAGCTGGCACCGGCACGTATGACGCGATGCTGCACGGTGGCATGGTTGCGGAGGGCATTGATCTTTTCCACGGCGGCGGGATGCTCTCCGTCGCGCACACCGAGGCAGATGTAGACCGCACTATTGAGGCATTCGATACCGCGGTGCGCCGCATGGTGAATGAGGGCGCATTCGAGTAATCCCCCCTCGCCCCCACATTCCGATGCACCAATGCCCGTCCTCGTTTTCCATGAGGACGGGCATTGTCATGTGGATACTTGGCAGCGAACGAACTTGTTCGTGACGAACATGTTTGGTATACTAGGGGCATGAGAGAACCGAACCGACCACCCACAAGCCGCCGTGAGCGGCCCGCCAAACCCGCCCTTACTCGCGCCGGAATCGTCGCGGCGGCAGTCGTGCTCATGCACACCGAGGGTATCGAGCGCGTCACGATGCGTCGGCTCGCCGCCGCGCTCGATACGGGCGCGGCGTCGCTCTATGTCTACTTTCGTCATACCGCTGATCTGCACGCCGCCGTACTGGACGAGTTGCTGGGGAAAATAGACCTTGCCGGGGGACAGCCGGGGGCAGACTTGCACGCGCAACTCCGGCATGTGCTCGGTGCGTATACGCGCCTGTTGTTTGCACACCCTAGCGTGGCACGCCTCGCACTCGTGACACGACCTTCCGGCCCCCACTATCTGGCATTGATCGAGGTATTGCTGGCACTGCTCCACGACGAAGGCGTCCCTGCCGACCGTGCGGCATGGGGCATAGACATTCTGCTTCTGTTCGCCACGGCGACTGCTGCCGAACACGGCACCCGTGCGGATACGCTCACCACGCATGACGACGAAGCCGCGCTCGCCCGTGCGCTCCGCGAAGTATCGCCCGCGACCCATCCGCATAGTGCCGCGCTTGCCGACGCGCTCATGTCCGGTTCCGGGGCTGATCGCCTCGCGTGGGGGTTCGATGTCCTCATCAACGGCATCACGTCTACGCCGCGTGCAAGCCCACAGCAACCCGAACCCGACCGCAACGACGACGAGTAATCACACACGAGTAATCACCCAAGGAGAACTGAGCATGGCTACACCACCGCACATCGTTATCGTCGGCGCGGGTCTCGGCGGTCTTACTCTCGCCCGCATCCTGCATACTGCCGGAATCGAGACGACGGTCTACGACCGCGACGCATCCGCGACGGCACGCCCCCAAGGGGGTTCGCTCGATATTCATGAGGAATCGGGCCAACGCGCCCTGCGCGACGCCGGGTTGTTCGATGCGTTCCACACGCTCATCCATCCGGGGGGCGAACATATACGCATCCTCGATAAAGCGGCGAAGGTCTACTTGGAGGACGGCGGCGACGGCAGCCGCCCGGAGATCGAACGCGGCGCATTGCGCGATCTCTTGCTTGCCTCACTGCCCGCTGGCACCGTTCACTGGGGTGCAAAAGTCACTGATGTGCGACCAGCGCACGATGGCGGATACACGATCACGCTGAATGACAGCGACACCGTCACTGCCGACCTACTGGTCGGTGCAGACGGGGCATGGTCGAAAGTTCGTTCGCTCGTCTCTGTCGCCGCACCCGTTTACATGGGTGTGTCGTTCGTGGAAGCGCATCTCCGGGACGCCGATACTCGCCACCCGCAGAGTGCCGCACTCGTCGGTTCGGGGTTCCTGTTTGCACTCGCGGACGAGAAGGGAATTATCGGACACCGTATGGGCGACGGAAGCCTGCATATGTATATCGTCCTGAAGACACCCGCAGATTGGGCGACTTCCGGCGCACTCAACTGTGCCGACCGCGACGCGGCGAAGATGTATCTCCTCGATTACTTCGGCGGCTGGGATGCAGGGTTGCGTGCGATCATCGCCGATGCGGACGGGGAATTGATCCCGCGACCGATCCACGCCCTCCCGACAGAGCACCGCTGGGACCGCACACCCGGCGTGACGCTGCTCGGCGACGCCGCACATCTTATGTCGCCGTTCGCGGGCGAGGGCGCGAACCTCGCCATGCTCGATGCTGCCGAACTCGCGGCAGCGATTATCGCGCACCTGCACGATCTCGAGACCGCGTTGGGCGCGTACGAGCAATCACTTTTCCCGCGCAGCGCAATCGCAGCCGCACGCTCGGCAGCAAACCTGACCGGGTGCTTCCAGCCCGGTGCCGCGCAGTGGCTCGCTGACCGGATGTTGGGGTACCAGACGGCAAGCAGGTAGGAGAACGCGGATTCGGCGGGTCCCCGGCCGCCCGACATCACAGGCGGCCATCGCGCTCGTCCCATCCTGTTTCTCCTGCCTCGGCTCCTTCGGTGTGCTACGATGACGCCCGCATTGCCGGGAGTATATCGCGCACACCGAAACCAAAGGGGAAACATGACACCGTTCCGGTCGCCCGCATTTCGCTGGCTGTGGTGGGCGACTGCGGCATCGGCAGGGGCGCAGCAGATGGAGCGCACCACAACCGCGTGGCTGGCACTCCAGACGGGCGGCGGTGCGTTTGCTGTGGGGCTGGTCTTCGCCGCCCGCCCGTTGCCATCCCTTTTGTTTGGGCTGGCGGCGGGTACATTCGCCGACCGGATAGATCGGCGGCGGCAACTCCTGACGGTCGCGGGGGCTGCCCTCGCGCTGATGGCGGCGGTAGGGTGGGTGGTCGCGGCGGGGTCGCTCCACATCTGGCAGGTAATCGCGGTCTCATTCGCGGCGGGCTGCGTGCAAGTGTCCGACACACCCGCACGGCAAGCACTCGTCCTCGACACAGTTCCGCGTGCGACGGCAGCAAGTGCGATGGCCCTGCACGCGCTCGCGGCACGCGGTGCTGGTGCGCTCGGCGCATTCGGTGCCGGTGCGTTGATCGTCCGGCTCGGCGTCGCCCCGTGTTATTGGGTGATCGCGGCGGTGTACGGCGTCGGGGCAGTGCTGCTCGCATGTCTGCGGCTGCCGCAGCGCAGTAGAGTTGCGGGCATCCACCCGCCGTTCCTCCGCGCATTTCGGGATGCGGCGCGGCTGATCGTTGCAATCCCGGCGGTGCGGACACTGACCATCTCCGGCATCGCCTGCGAGATCGTGGCATTTTCGTTCGGGAGTGCGCTTCCGATCTTCTCGCGGGACACACTAAGGGTTGGCCCGGAAGGTCTCGGCACGATGAACGCCGCCAGCGCGGTCGGTGGGGCGGCGGCACTCGTGCTGCTGGCGGGTTTGGCGGGGCGGGTGCGGCGCGAACCGCTCCTCGGCGCGATCTTCGTCGCGTATGGTGGGTCGCTCGTCGCGCTGGCGGCGACCCGCGACCTGCGGACAGCGGTCGCAGTGCTGGTGATGACGGGTATCTGCGCCGGGGCGTTCGATGTCCTCCAACAAACGCTCCTCCAACTCGCAGTGCCGGAGGGGCAGCGTGGTCGGGCGGTCGGCATCTGGGTACTTGGCGTCGGGTCGGCACCCGTCGGCAATATCGAGATGGGCGCACTGATCGCCACGCTCGGCGCACCGGGGGCACTGGCACTCAATGGGGCAATGGCGATAGTCGCCGCGCTCACCCTGATTGTGCGGTCGCCCGCCTACCGATGGGGGCAGCGCGGGCAACAAGACCCCGCCTGAGACACCACGGGACAGCGCGAGACATTCCGAAACACAAAAAGTGTTCCCTCTCCTTGCGGAGAGGGAACAAAGGTGGGTGGGAAGGGATTTACGCTTTGGACCGCTTGTAGGAGCGGGCGCGAAGGGCAAGACCTGCGGCGACAGCGGCAGCACCGGCGACCAGCGTGGTCGTCAGGGCGGTGTTGTTCTCTGTCTGCGGGTTGCCAGTGCGCGGGAGGGTCGTCGGTGCGCCTGCTGCCGTGCCGCCACCGGTACCGGTTGCTGCGGGGGCTGCCGTGCCGCTACCAGTACCAGTTGCTGCGGGGGCTGCTGCCGTGGTGCCGCTACCGAGGAGCGGGGAGACTGCGGCGAGGACATCAGCCTTCTTCACGGGGGCGGCGAACGCGCCGACCACGGGAACCATCTTGTTCTGCCGACGCCAGATGCTGGCGTGCTCGCCCTCGATGTTGTGGATCGCTACTGCAGCGGTCAGCACATCGGGGTTCTGCACTTCGGGAGCGGCGGCGAGGTATGCGCCCGCGCCGAGGTCTTCCACCGTCACAAGGAACTTGACGATGTTGTCGCGGGTATCGAAGGCGGGGAAGTTGTACGACGCCTGCGCCTTGACGGGAGTACCGCCAAGTTTGCTGATGGTGTCGGTCAGGGCGGTGACGTGCGCCGCCTCGTGTGCGCCGAAGTCGGTCGCGTAGGTCTGCTCAACGCCGGTCAGCTTGCCGCTGGCGACGATGCCCTTGTACATCGCGGACTCGAAATGCTCCAGCGTCAGGGCGTAGTTGAGGATTTCCAAGTCATCCTTGAAGTCTGCCACAGTCGGTTCCTCCTCGTTACGGCAGCAGCGGCTTGACGGCTGCATTTACCTGATCAATGGTGAAAATTTCGCTGAGTGCGGCGGCGACGGGCTTTGCCTCGCCTCCGAGTGCGCGGGTGATCGCCAACTGGCGAGCTTCGACCTGCACGATTGCGCCTGCAACCGCGAGGATGCCCTTATCTTTGATGAGCTTGGCGGCCCCGGTGTATGCGCCGACGCCGACTGGCTCGACCACATTGAGGAACTTGAGGATGTTGTCTTGCGTATCGAAGGCGGGGAACTTGTATGTCCCTTCCTTAGCGATGTTCGCATACTTCGCATCCGTCAGGGCCTTCGTCAGGGCATCCACATGGGACTGCTCGAACTGCCCGAACATCTTGGCGGTGTCTGCTGCTTCGCCAGTCAGCTTGCCGCTGGCGACGATGTCTTTGTACATCTTGTTCTCAAGATGCTCCAGACCGAGGGCAAAGTTGAGGATGTCGGTGTCGGTCAACGCGGCCTGCGCGAGAACCGTCTGGGAGAACTGATACCCCAGATTGAACAGCTGATCGCTGCCACCGATGGCTACTGCGCCTACGACCCCCGCCGTTCCCGCCGCGCTCCGCAAAAGCGTGCGTCGTGAGAACTCGGTGGTCAACAGCCGGAGATACTGATCCTGCATGTTGCCCTTCCTCCTGATTTCGGCAATGCGCCGAACAATTTCACTGCGGTCGCAGCGTGTACTCTTCCCTTGTGCAAGATACGCTCCAAGAGTTAGAAAAGTCTGCTGCGGTGCCGTCGTCATTGATAGTACGCCTGAGTGCCGGGAGCGGATCACATCGCGTTGTGAACAAATTGTGTGGTTTGTGTGGAATCATCCGCCCGCCGCTATACTTGCCGCCACGCACGAAGGAGAGGAACACATGAGAATCACAGCGGTGCGAAGCAGGACAGTGCGCGTGCCACTGGCGACGCCAACACGCTCCCATTCGGGAACGATGGATGCAATGTGGTATCTGCTGGTGGATGTGGAGACAGATGCGGGCATTGTGGGGGTCGCGTATCTCTGGGCGTTCAGCGCAAATGGGGCGCGGGCATTGGCGCATACCCTTGCGGAACTAGCGACGGTAGCGGTAGGCGAAAACCCGCTCGCCTCGGCGCGGCTCTGGGAACGGATGTAGCGGCGCATGAATCAGTGGGGACACGCGGGGCTGGCGATGATCGCACTGTCCGCAATTGATATTGCCGCGTGGGATATTGCGGGAAAGGCGGCGGGGCAGTCATTGGCGCGATTGCTCGGCACACGCACTGACCGAGTGCCAGTCTACGCCAGCGAAGGGCTATGGGCGACCGACGACCATGATGCGCTGGCACGAGAGGCGGCAGCGTTCGTGGCACGGGGCTTCGGCGGCGTGAAAATGCGTCTCGGCGGCACGCGGGCGGCGGACGATCTCGCGGCGGTACGGGCAGTCCGCGAGGCAATCGGGGACGACGTACCGCTCATGGTAGACGTGAACGGCGGTTGGACGACGGCGCACGCCCTACGGATGGGGCGGCAACTGGAGGAATACGGGTTGTACTGGCTGGAAGACCCGCTGCCCGCCGACGATCTTGCGGGACATGCCCGCCTTGCCGCCGCCCTCGACACGCCGATTGCGACGGGCGAAAAAGCCTACGCGCCGCAGGGGTGCCGCGATGTGCTGGCAGCGGGGGCGTGCGACATCCTGATGCCGGACGTCCTGCGCGTTGGCGGCGTCACAGGGTGGGTTCGTGCCGCCGCCCTTGCGGATGCCGCCCATCTGCCCGTTTGTTCGCATCTTTTCCCGGAAATCAATGTACACCTCGTCGCCAGCGCACCGACAGCGGTTTTTCTGGAACACATGACGTGGTCGCAGCCGCTCTTCAACGAGGAGTTGCCGGTATCGGAAGGCACCGTCGCTGTGCCGACGCGCCCCGGTCTCGGTGTCTCATGGAACGAAGCCGCCATCGCACGGTATCGGATAGACTGAAATCTCCGCCGCTCCACAAGTTGTACACGAAACGGAGTTAGCGCGGGACAGGGACGGCGGCGAGGGTGCGGGCGATGACTGCTTCGGTGTCCAGCCCCGCGAGTTCGGCTTCGGGGCGCAGCAGGAGGCGGTGCCGCAGGATCGGAGCGGCGAGGAACTTCACATCGTCCGGCACGATATAGGTGCGCCCATCGAGGACGGCGAGGGCTTTCGATGCTTGCAAGAGCGCGATTGCGGCACGCGGGCTTGCGCCGAGCAATAAATCGGGCGAACGGCGCGTCGCCCAGACGATCGCTTCGATGTACTGCAAAAGGGCGTCGTCCACCGTAGCGGCGCGGGCGGCGGCGCGGCATTCGAGCAGTTGCGCCGAGGTTAACACTGCCGCAACGCCCGCCTTCGCGAGATCACGGGAATCGAACCCGGCATGGATGCGGCGCAACAACTCGGTTTCGGCATCCTGCGAGGTGTATTGCACGACGATCTTGAACAGGAAACGGTCGAGTTGCGCTTCGGGTAGGGGATACGTCCCCTCGAACTCAATCGGGTTCTGCGTAGCGACGACGGTGAATGCGGGCGAAAGTGGGTATCCTTCGCCATCTATCGTCACTTGCCGCTCTTCCATCGCTTCGAGCAGGGCGGCTTGCGTCTTGGCGGGGGCACGGTTGATCTCGTCCGCCAGCAAGACATCGGTGAAAATCGGGCCGCGTCGCAGCGAGAATTGCCCGGTCTGCATTTCGTAGACATTCGTGCCGGTGATGTCGGAGGGCATGAGGTCGGGCGTGAATTGCACGCGCCGGAATGTCCCCCCGACAAGCACTGCAAGCGTTTTCGCCATCAGGGTTTTCGCAGTACCGGGGACGCCCTCCAACAGTGCGTGTCCGCCAACGAGCAACGCGACCATCAGAAGGCGAAATGGCTCCTCCTGCCCGACGATTGCCCGCCCCGCGCCCTCGGTCAGTTGCCGTGCAAAGGCGGCAACGGGCGACGCAGGCATCGGGGTACGGATCGGCGTCTGCTGCACGGGGGCATTCGGGGCTTGCGCCATCTGCTGCCCCGCATACTGCGGCGGCTGATAGACCGGCGGTTGCGGCGGGAATGCACCGGGCGAACCGGGCGGATACTTACCCACCCGATTATCGCGCCGGCTGGAGGTACATCGCTTCGAGCCATCCCATGCGGCGGTCACGCAGCACGAGCACGAATGACCCAGTGCTGGTCTCGTCTGCGGTCGTATACTTGCCGACCGTGAACTGTGTTCCTTGCGGAATACGCCCAAAGACGTGGTGATACGGAAAATCTCGCGTGGTGACGACCGAGTCACCGAGTTTGAAGTACGTCATCGTTCGGCGTTCTCCCCCACAACCCGCAGCGTAGCAACACGGCAGCGCGGTATCCGTCTGGCACCGCACCTATCGCACGGAGTGTATCATAGTTCCCCTCGTGTTCGGCAGGCAGATGTCCGGGATCGGGCATTCGTCATCTCCGTTAAAAAAATATACACTATCAAAATACGAGAAATTCTGATATGATGGCAGGCATTGCGATAGTGAGTTGCGTGGAGGATAGGGAGTATATGGTTATGCAAGAGGTTCTTACCGCCTCGACAGACGAGACAATCTTACCGCTACGGGAGCGCAAGAAGCGGAAGACCCGTCGCCTGCTCGTGAACACGGCGATTGATCTGTTCACCCGCCGTGGATTCGACGAGGTGACGCTGGAAGACATTGCAGCGGCGTGCGATGTCTCGCGGGGGACGGTCTTCAACTACTTTCCCTACAAAGAATTGATGATTCTCGCGTTCATGGATACCTTCATGGCGAGCGGCGTGCAGGATATTCGCAGTTCGCTTGCCTCCGGCGAAGACCCCGTATCGCTGCTCTGGCGTGCGCTCGACATCCCGAAAGAAGCAGCACGGGAGCGTCCGTCGTTTTTGTGCATCACCGCGAGTGAACTGCTTCACTACGATCAAGAGCGTGCGAACGCCGCGCAGCATAGCCTGTCGTATCTGCCGCTGGTCGTTGAGATTGTGGATGCCGGGCAGCAGGCGGGCAAAATGCGGGACGACACGCCCGCCGCCGATCTCGCGCTGTATCTCTCCGAGGCGTGTCTCGTCTCGATTGCCCGTAACTGCACGACACTGCGCGGCGACGAACTCGATGCCCTCATCACCGCACGGCAGCGCGTCTTGATGCATGGGCTGGTGCTCGATGTAGCGGGAGAGCCAGAGGCATAATCTGCCATACTCTGCAGAGTGTCATGCGTCGTCCGACGCACGGCACTCCTTCCTCTTGACGCTTGCCTGCGCCTCTCGCACACTGAGCGCGGGTTTTCGTCGTTTGTGACCGAAGGGACTACCGTACGCTATGCCCGTCAATACCTCCGCGTACCGCTCGTGGGGGCGCTACCCGGATGCCCCGCCTGCTGACGCGATCCCCGTCCGCTGGCGCGACAATCTGCCTGCACTCGACCGCCCCGACACAACGATGCTGCCGTATGGGTACGGGCGCAGTTACGGCGATAGTTGCCTGAACGAGGGCGGCACGCTGCTCGACACGCGCCCGCTCAATCGCTTTCTCGCCTTCGATGACGTGGCGGGGGTGTTGCGGTGCGAGGCAGGGGTGTCGCTTGCCGAGATTCTTGCGGTAATCGTGCCACGTGGCTGGTTCTTGCCCGTTAGCCCCGGCACGAAGTTCGTCTCGGTCGCAGGGGCGATTGCAAACGACATCCACGGCAAAAACCACCACGATGCGGGGACATTCGGCTGTCACGTCACACAGTTCGAGTTGGTCCGCTCAGACGGCACGCGGCGCATCTGCTCACCCGATACGGACGCCGATCTGTTCCGCGCCACTATCGGCGGGCTTGGGCTGACGGGGCTGATTACGTGGGCGGAATTCCGGCTGAAGCCGATTGCGAACGCATACATCGCGGAAGAACTGATCCGTTTCGAGTCGCTGGACGAATTCCTCGCGCTGACGGCGGAGTCCGATGCGGACTACGAGTATACGGTGTCGTGGGCGGATTGCCTCGGCGCGGGCGCAGGGATAGTGCGCGGGCAATTCATGCGCGGCAACCACGACACCTTCAAGGCGCGGGCGGCATACCCACCGAAAACGGGCGGATCGGTGCGCTTCCCGCTCGACATCCCCGGCTCACTCATCAACCGGAAGACGGTGCGGGCATTCAACACGCTCTATTATTGGCGGCAACTGCCGAAGCGCATCGTGCGTGTCGTCCCTTACGGACCGTTTTTCTACCCGCTGGACGCCATCCTTGAGTGGAACCGGGGATATGGCCCGCAGGGGTTCTTCCAGTACCAACTTGTCGTGCCACTGACCGACCGCAATGCCGCGATAAAAGAGGTTTTCCGGCGCATCCGTGCGGCGGGCGAGGGATCGCCGGTGGTGGTGCTGAAGACCTTCGGGACCCGGCAATCGCCGGGGCTGATGAGTTTCCCCGCCCCCGGTATCACGCTGGCGATGGATTTCGCGAACCACGGCGCGAAGACGCTCGATCTGCTGGAAAGCCTCGATGCGGTCTGCCGCGACGCAGGCGGGCGCGTCTATCCCGCGAAAGATGCCCGCATGAGCGCGGCGAGTTTTCAGGCATATTTCCCGCAGTGGCGCGAGTTCGCGGCGTATGTGGACCCGCATTTTTCCAGCAGTTTCTGGCGGCGCGTCACCGCAAACGCCGGAGAAGGAGCGGCATGAGTACCGTATTGATCGTCGGCGCGACCAGTGCCATCGCCCACGAGACCGCGAAAATCTATGCGAAAGCGGGCGCATCGCTCTTTCTCGTGGCACGGGACGCGGACAAACTCGCCACCGTTGCGGCAGATTTGCGCGTGCGCGGTGCCATCCGCACCGAAACCTACGCCCTCGATCTCGCAGACATCGCGGCACACCCTGCGATGCTCCGTGCCACCACCGATGCTTACGGTACGCTCGATGCCGCGCTCATCGCGTACGGCACGCTCGGCGATCAGGCAGCGTGCGAGGCAAGTGTAGACGAGACCGTACGCGAATGGACAACCAACGCGACCAGCGTGATCGCCCTGCTCACCTTGCTGGCGAACCAGTTTGCGGCGCAAAAGCGCGGCACTATCGCCGTGATCGGCTCGGTCGCGGGGGATCGCGGGCGCAAGTCGAACTACGTGTACGGTGCCGCAAAGGGCGCGGTGGAAATCTTCCTCAGTGGGCTGCGCGGCAGGCTATTGGCGTCCGGCGTCGCCGTCGTGACGATCAAGCCGGGCTTTGTGGATACGCCGATGACCGCCGGTGTGCCGAAAAACTTCCTCTTTGCCAAGCCGGAGGCCGTCGCACGCGACATTCATGCCGCGATGGAAACGGGCAAGGATACGATCTATACCCCCGGCTTCTGGCGATGGATCATGCGGATCATCCGGGCGGTGCCGGAACCGATCTTCAAGAAGTTGAGTATCTGACCGAACACCGCCCGCCTCACGTTGCGAAATGCTTACGGCATCGTCGCGTCGGCTTCGGTGATGTGCGGCGATGCTGCGGGCGATGATTCGTCCGCACTATCGTCGCTCACCGCCTCGTGCATCCGCTGCTGGAGTTCCTCGCGCAGGCGGCGAATTTCGCCTACGGTCTCACGGATATGGTTGAACAGTTCGGTATTCGCGCGGACGCCCGCCTGCAAAAGCCACGTCGCGCTCTCTGCACGGGTGGCGAACAATCCCGCCTCGACCAGACCGTCAATCGCGCCGAGCGTCACATCGTCCACGCGCAAACTGAGGACATTTGACCGCTTGCCACCCTCGCCAGTGCCGGTACCGTTTGGGTCGCCCTCAACAAATTGCCGGAAGAACCGCCGCCATTCCGGATCGCCCGGTTTCCAGCCCTCGCGGATCGCTTCGCCCATGCGCCGCTTCATCTCCGGCCACGGAACGCCGCTGTTCTCCGCCCACCGGAGCAGCATGTCCGGCCCGATGCCGGGGCGCGGCGTCTGCGTATCACCGGGACGGGGCGGGGGCGTTTGCGCGTCGAACGGCTCGTGTGTAGTCTCGTGATCGGGGGTATGTGGCATGTCGTGCATCGTTGTTGCTCCTTTGAATCTGCTATGTCGCGCAATTTGTAACTTGTAACTTAGCGACATACACGTATCGTAGTCCTGTTCGCACATTCTGTCAAGCAGAGGCGCGGTATACTCCGTGCATGACTACCCGCACGCCGCTTCCCGATTTGCCGGGGCTGCCCGATATTCTCGCCCCCGATCTCGCCGTGGTGTTTGTCGGCTCCAATCCGAGCATCCGGGCGGCGCAGACGGGGCATTACTACGCGCACCCCGGCAACCGTTTCTACCCGCTGCTCCACGCATCGGGATTGACGCCGCGCCTCTTGCGCCCCGACGAGGACGAATTGCTGCCCACCTTCGGGATCGGGCTGACCGATCTCTTCCGGTGCCCCTCGCGCCGTGCGGACGATGTGCCGCAGGCGTCGTACCATGCGGGGCGGGCGGTGATCGCGGCGGCGATGGCGCACTACCGCCCCCTGTGGGTCTGCTGCAATGGCGGGCTGGTCTATCGCAACCTCACGGGCGACCGCGCCCCGCTCATCTACGGCCCGCAGGAGGCAACGATTGCGGGGTGCCGCTTGTTCGTGGTACCGAGCACATCCGGGCTGAATTGTGCCCTCACCGATGTGCGGCGAGATGCCTATCTGCTGCTCGGCGCGATTGTGCGGGCAGAGACTGCCTGAAACGGTGCTACCTCCTCTATTCTCTATGCTATGCTGGCGCGGTAACACGCGAGAGGAGCAACAGACGATGGATCAACTGGTCGAGGGCGGCACCGCAGTACTGTATGCAGTGGTGCTGTATGCCGCTTTTTACGGCATCGCGGGGGCGCAACTGCGAAATGTGCTCGTGGCGGACGAATCCCCTGCGTGGCGCATCTTCGCCGCGCTCGGTGTCATCATCGTCTCGTCGGTTGTCTGGCTGCTCGTCGGTACGCTGGTCTACTGGGGAAATCTTGTCTGGTTCCGCATCTGGTTACAGGAGCCGCACGCATGGCGCGGGCAGATTCTCAGTCTCACCGGCTGGTTCCCGTTCGGAGCATTATTCAAATATGGTCCCTTCCCGGCAGGCGGGCTGCGTGCCGTGGCGATTGTCCTCGGCTATCCGGCGACGCTGCTTGTGTGCGCGGGGCTATGGTCGCTGTGGCACCGATTGCGGCACGATGAAACGGCGCGGGCGGGCGGCACGATGCTCGCCCTCGCCCGCCACGCGAAGGAGCAAGGCTGAATGGCGAAGCGAGCATTAATGACATGGGGCGGCTGGCAGGGGCACGAACCGGAGCAGTGCGTGCAGGTTTTCGCACCCTTCCTGCGCGATCACAGCTACGAAGTGACGGTAGTCAACACGCTCGATGTATATACGGATGCGGAACTCATGGGATCGCTCGATCTCATCGTCCCGGTCTGGACAATGAGCAGCATCACGAAGGAGCAACTGGCGGGGTTGCTGGCGGCAGTGCGCGGCGGTGTCGGGCTGGCAGGGTGGCACGGCGGCATGGGTGATTCCTTCCGCGATGCGGTGGAGTATCAGTTCATGGTGGGCGGGCAGTGGGTCGCGCACCCCGGCAATATCATTGACTACACGGTGCAGATCACCGATCACGCCGACCCGATCACGGCGGGGCTGTCGGACTTTTCCATGCACTCCGAGCAGTATTACCTCCACGTAGACCCGTCCAACGAGGTGCTTGCGACGACGACCTTTGCTGGCGATCATCTGCCGTGGATCGCGGAGACGACGATTCCAGTTGCGTGGAAACGGATGTACGGCGACGGGCGTGTCTTCTATAGCAGCCTCGGTCACGTCGCAAACGATTTCGATGTCCCCGAAGCACGCATGCTCGTCGAGCGCGGAATGCTCTGGGCAAGCAAGTAGGGGGAAACATGGAGCCGGTACGGGTTGGGGTGATCGGGTGCGGAACGATTAGCGCGATATATCTCAAAAATGCGGCGCGGTTCGCGGCGTTTGATGTGGTGGCGTGCGCCGATCTGTTCGTTGAGCGGGCGCAGGCGCGGGCAGCAGAATATGGCGTCCCGACCGCGTCGTCGGTGGACGATCTGCTCGCCAACCCCGATGTGGAGTTGGTGCTCAATCTCACGATCCCGGTAGCACACGCCGATGTTGCGCGGGCAGCGGTTGCGGCGGGAAAATCGGTCTACAACGAAAAGCCGCTGACGATCAGCCGCGCCGATGGGCAGCAGTTGCTTGCGGATGCGCGTGCGAAGGGTGTGCGCGTCGGGTGTGCGCCCGATACCTTTCTCGGCGGCGGGTTGCAGACATGTCGCAATCTCATTGACAGCGGCGCAATCGGCACGCCGGTGGCGGCGACGGCATTCATGCTCTCACACGGTCCCGAAAGCTGGCACCCGGACCCCGACTTCTACTATCAGGTAGGGGCGGGACCGATGTTCGACATGGGGCCGTATTACCTCACTGCGCTCGTTGCGATGCTCGGCGCAGTGCGGCGTGTGACGGGTTCGACACAGATCACCGCTCCGACCCGCACGATCACGAGCCAGCCGAAACACGGCACGATGATCACGGTCAACACCCCGACGCATATCGCGGGCGTGATAGATTTCGCGCAGGGGGCGGTCGGCACGATCATCACCAGTTTCGATGTGTGGGGCGCGAATCTGCCGCGCATCGAAATCTACGGCACCGAAGGCTCACTGAGCGTGCCGGACCCGAACACATTCGGCGGCCCCGTGCGGCTCCTCAAAGCGGGGTCGAAAGAATGGGAAGAAGTGGCAGTTACCCTGCCGTACACCGACAACAGCCGGGGGCTTGGGCTTGCGGATATGGCGGCGGCACTACGCAGCGGCAGGGCCCACCGCGCCAACGGCGACCTCGCGTATCATGTGCTCGATCTCATGCACGCCTTTCATGATGCGTCCGATACCAGCACGCACATCGCGGTCGAAAGCACCGTGGAACGCCCCGCCCCCTTCCCCGCAGGACTGACCGAGGGCGCAGTAGACGCGTGAGCGTGACGCCCGCGATGCTCGTGCTTGTCCGGCACGCGCACACGCGCCCGACCGACGGGTCTACTGAACGGGGCTACTGAATCGTGGCCCCTTTCGGAGCGCGGGGAACGAGAAGCGGCGCATCTCGCATCGTGGGCTGGTTGGCGCGATGTCTCGGTCATCGTCAGCAGCACCGAGGCAAAAGCAGTCGCGACGGCGGCAGCGATCACGGCGGCGCACCCGCATCTCCGCACTCTACCGCCCGTTGTGGCACTGGGCGAGGTGCGTCGCC
>JBBRMX010000021.1:0-24926 GCA_038230615.1 Thermomicrobiales bacterium
CCCCTGTTGCCGGGAATAGTGCAGCAGGCACCGCACCCCCTGCCGGTACGGGTGCGTCTGGCACTGTTGCTTCCGGTCCTTCCGGTACTGTCGTCGCGGGTGCAGCCGGGACGACCGGCACCGCGCCCGCGTCTGGCTCTATCGGCGTGATCGGGAGCACACCCGTCGCGAATGCGACACTCGCGGTGACGCCTGTTGCCGGAACTCCCGGTATCGCCACTCGCCCCGCGAATACTCCCGCCCCCGGCACACCGGGTGCGGTCGGTATACCGGGTGGCGCGGGGACGACCAATACTACCCCGATAGCGGGTGCGACGGGTGTCGCCAGCAGCAACACCACGGTGGGCATCTCGACGGTACCGCCGACGAGTGCCACCGCCACCGCGATGGCGACTACCAAAGCCCTCACCGCCACGACCGACGATAAAATCTTCGGGCTGTCGCGCACGCTCGTCTTCGGGATTCTTGCGGCGGCGGTCTTGGCACTCGGTATCGTCGTTGTTGCCCTCGTCTTGCAGGGACAACGGCGCAGCGAGTAACATCATCTGCACCGACGCTCCCTTGCCGCAGCATCGCGGCGAGGGAGTTTTCTATTTCCGCATCCCCATACTGCGGAACAGCGATTCGTTCAACTTTTTCAACGGTGACGGGGGAAGCGTGGCTGACCGCTGGCGACCGACAACGACGATCCGCGACGGGTTGTACGACCGCATCCCGCTGAACGATGCCGAATCCGCGCTGATGGCGACGGAGGCATTCCTGCGCCTTGACCGTATCCAGCAGTTGGGGTTTGTGTCGCGTATCTGGCCGGGAGCGAAGCATACCCGCTTCGAGCATTCGCTCGGAGTGATGCACCTGATGCGACAGAGCATTGCGACCTTGCGGGCGTATGGCGGGCTGGTGCCGCTCTCCGATCTCGATGCCCGCACCGCGACCGCGACCGCGCTGCTACACGACATCGGGCATTATCCCTTCTCGCACGCTATCGAGGAACTCGGCCCGCCCGTGATGAAGCATGAACAGGTCGGGCGGCGGCTCATCCTCGGCGCGGAAATCGCGGATGTTTTACGTGAAACATGGGAGGTAGACCCCGCCCGCGTCGCAGACTTGATTGATCCTCACGGCCCCCCCGCCATCCCGCAGGACGCAATCATTCGTGGTCTGCTCTCCGGTGCGCTGGATGTGGACAAATTGGATTATCTCCCGCGCGATGCCCGTGCCTGTAATGTCCCGTACGGGCGGGTGGACACGCCGCGCCTCTTGGATGCGCTGCGCGTTTGCGAGGTGTACGGCAAGGTGCGTGTAGTCGTGGACGATAAGGGTATCTCGCCGCTGCACTCGCTCATCAATGCGCGGCAGGAGATGTTCGATAATGTCTACTGGCACCACACGAACCGTGCGTGCATGGCGATGCTCCTGCGGGCAGTGCAGGAGGCTATCGAGGCGGGCGCGGTCGAGCCGGAAGACCTTACCGCGCACGACGATGCCTCACTTACGGCGTTGTTATCGCATCCCCGGATGCCGGACGGCACGCGGCGGCTTACGGAGGCACTGCGCTCCCGCCGCATCCATAAGCGGGCGGTGGAAATCTCGGCGCGGGCGGGCGATCTATTTCAGCGGCTCGGTGCGCTCTATTATCGCCCGCGTGATCGCCGTGCTGCCGAAATCACGATTGCCGAGATGGTCGCGCATCTCGTGCCGGACGATGTGCGCGATACCGATGTGCTGATTGACATTCCTAAGCCCGAAAAATGGAGCGCAGATGTGTGGGTGATGTTCGACCGCCCGCCCGTGGGTTTCACGTCGCTGATGCCGTGGGACGATGTCGTCGGGGCGCAGGCAGACGACTTCCGCCGGTACGAAGAACACCGCCGTCTCATCCGCATCGTCGCCGCCGAGCCGATGCGCGAGGCGATCCGCGCGAACTGGGAGTCGCTCGTCGTGCCGCTCTTGGGTGGCGTGCTGTAATACATCCAACATGAGCGGAGACATAGCGATTCTCACCGTCATTAGGTACCAAGGAGGGCGTGGCGAACCCGCCCCGCAACACGCACAGGAGGCGAAGACATGGCGAACCTCTACGATTTCATCACCGACGATTTGCGAGCATTTATCGCGGCGCAGCAGATGTTCTTTGTTGCGAGCGCACCGCTGGATGCAGACGGGCATGTCAATATGTCCCCCAAAGGGCTAGATTGCTTGCGCGTCCTCTCACCCGACACGGTTGCTTATCTCGACCTGACCGGCAGCGGCAACGAGACCTCGGCACATCTGCGCGAGAACGGGCGCATCACGCTGATGTTCTGCGCCTTCGCGGGGCCGCCGAGCATCCTGCGGCTGTACGGGCGCGGCGATACCGTACTGCCGGACGATGCTCGGTGGGCGGAGTTGCGCCTGTTATTCGGTGATTATCCCGGCGTGCGGCAGATCGTCGTCGCCCATATCCACCGCGTGCAGACTTCGTGCGGCTTCGCAGTGCCGAACTATACCTACATCGGGCAGCGCGATACGCTCATTCGCTGGGCAGATGCCAAAGGCGAAGACGGTCTCGCCACCTACCAGCGCGAACGCAACGCGTACAGTATTGACGGCTTGCCTACCCCTCTCGGCGACCGCCTCGTGCATGACGAGGGGAAATCGTCGGGAATATCACGCAGGACAACGGTGCAATGACGCAGGATGACACACGTTCGACCGTCGCATGTGCAACGCTCCACGACTGGGAGGCGTGGCTCGACGCGCATCACCAAGAGGACGCGGGCGTCTGGCTCAAGCTCGCCAAGAAAGGGTCGGGTATCGCGTCGCTCTCCTATCGGGAGGCGGTCGAAGGTGCATTGTGTTATGGCTGGATAGATAGTCAGAAGGTCGCGCTCGATGCCGAGTATTGGCTCCAGAAATTCACCCCGCGCCGTGCGCGGAGCATCTGGTCTCGCGTGAATCGTGACATCGCCGCAATGCTGATTGCGGCGGGGAGGATGCAGCCCGCAGGGTTACAGCAGGTGGAACTCGCCAAGCGCGATGGTCGGTGGGATGCGGCATACGCATCGGCACGCACCATCGTGATTCCCGATGATTTCCAGGCAGAATTGAACAACAACCCGCAGGCGGACGCATTTTACCGCACGCTGGACAGCGCGAACCGCTATGCAATCCTCTGGCGCATCGTGACGGCGAAAAAGCAGGAGACCCGCGCTGCCCGGATCGCTAAGTTCATTGCGATGCTGGCACGGGGCGAGAAAATCCATGCGTAGGATGTCTGTGGCGGAGAAATTGGCGTTGTCGCCTACGTAATGCGAGCGGGAACCAAGAGAACCCGCCGTATTCGAGAAGCGAGGGAAGCAATGCTCCCCCGCTTCGTCCGTTATTGCCGCGGCGGGACGGTATCGCCCCGTAAGACGCGCCACGCATTTTCGGTGATCTGCGCCACGGCGTCCGTACCGACAATTGCGGTAGCGACCTCAAAGGCGGCGCGGAGCAGCGGCGGGCGTGTCCGCATCTCGTGCGTGTCGCTGCCGATGAGATGCACCATGCCCCGCCGCAGCAAAGTCTCGGCAGTGGCGCGGAGCGCGGGCGTCGGCGGGATGCCCGGTCTACCCGTCAAGGCGTCTGCATTGATCTGCGCCACTGCCCCCATCGCAAGAAATGGCTGCAATACATCGGGGTTGTCTTGCACCGCCGTGTATCGCTCGACGTGCGCCAAGATGGGACGCACACCCGCATCCTGCAATGCCCGCAGTGTCTCCGTGAGCGTTGGTGGCAACGGTGGCGCGAAACCGAACTCGATCAGCATGTACCCGTTGTCATTGAGCGTCAGCAGGTCGCCCGCCGCGTACATCTCCGGCAACATGTACGAATAGAAGACTTCGGTTCCCGGCACGACCCGCACCGGAATACCGTACTGCGCGGCAGCATAATTGAGGGATTCCACCCCCTGCCGGATACGCAAGGGGCCGGCATTCGTCCCCTGTTTGACGTGTGGCGTGGCTATGATGACGGCGGTGCCGTCCGCCGCTGCCGCGCTCAGCAGCAGGAGCGACATCGTCATATCGCGTGAACCGTCGCCGTCCACGCCGTGAAGCACATGCGTATGGACATCCACTCGCGCCCCGGCGAGCGCAAACGGGTTGTGAGTTTCGGTCACGGATGCTCCTTTTATTTTTCTCTGTTGCACATTGTGTATCCGCTGCGGTTTCGTGCGGGCATGAAATGTGCATGAAGGTAGCGAGTAACGAATGCGACGCGGAGCATACGCCCCGCCTTGAAAGGATAGCGATAATGGGGACGATCACCGGCAAAGAGATTATCGGGCGGGCAGTAGTCAGTGTAAACGACGGCGAAAAACTGGGCATGATTACCGATGTACAAGTAGATTATACTGCACGGCGGGTGGTCGGTCTCGCGCTCGGTGGGGGCGGAATGCTCCACAAAGCCCCCGATATGATTATCCCGTACGCCGATGTGACGGCGGTTGCCGCACACGCAGTCACTGTGCAGCAGAAATCGGTCGCCGTCTCCCCGAACACTGCGGCATCGTCGGTGCAGTCGCTTGGAGATGTGAAAAAGCGTGTCCTCAACGACGCAGGCGAGATCATCGGCGACGGCGACGATCTCCAATTCAATGATGCGAACGGCGAGATCGTCGCGCTGCAACTCGTCTCGAAGGGCGGCTTTCTCGGTGTCGGTGGCACGGCGGCGGTAATTCCGGTCGGTGACGTGATCGGTTTCGGACGCGATGTGATCACCGTGCGGGCGACTGCGGCGACGACCCCGACCGCATAACCCGCCATCACGCGCAATCGTGTACCATAGGCAGGCGACTGTGCGCGTGTGCGAAGTCCGAACAAGGAGCACCGATGTCCGCGACGAATGGCACGACCTCACCGAACGCCGGAACCGAGATGCAGTTTATCTATCTGCGCGAACTGCGGGCATTCCTCCATGCCGAAACGGGCTGGATTCATACCCTGACCCAGACGATCCAAGAGGGCGTGGCGGGCAGCCAGACCGCAACGGAAGTCGGGCAGATCATCGCGGATGTTGCCGCACCCTATCGCGCCGAGATTGCTCGTGTGCGCGGTCTCTCGGTCCCGCCCGGCTGCGAGGCAGTTGATCGCACTCTGCGCGACGAGACCGACGCGGCGGAGGCGTACCTTGTGGCGTTGCAGCGGTGGACGGCGGCGGGGCAAGTTGGCATTACCATCTTACGCGACACGGCGGGCGAGGATGTCCACGGCGCACTCACCGCCTTCGTCGCAGCGCGGGACGCCTTCCAGCAGGCATACACCGAGGCGGGGCGTCTTCTCGCGGAACCGTCCGAATTAACGGAGTAAGGGCGAGGAGCGGCGGGCGTTAGTCGTGGGCGACAGATGTGCGCCGCTGCCAGAACGGGCCGACGATTGCGAGCACGAAAAACGGCACACCGAGCAGGTTTCGCACACTCTGCTGCGATGCCTCCGGCGCGAAGCGGGCGAAATAGATCGCAGGCACCGCGAGGGCGCACATCGCCATGCCGAACAGGTAGCGCGGCCATGTCTGCCGCCGCTCACCGAGCAGCGCGACGACTGCGACCGCGACAAGCGGCGGCACGAGTGCCAGTACCCCGAAAAAGACATACCCCGCCAGTTTGGTGATCTGTACCAGCAACAAATGCGCGATGCCGAAAATGCTCAAAAACCCGCAGATGCCGCAGACGACATTCGCTGCCGTCTGGCGGCGCGGGCTAACGGTGGGTGGTATGAATGCGGTGGGTGGCGTCGTAGTCGTCATGGGCGGTTTCGTCCTTCATTTGTCGTCGTGTTGCTCTCTTCAATGTCGGTGGAAGCGTTGGTTCTGGTAGCCCGTTCGCGCTCCTCGCTCGTCATCAATTGTATCACCCGCACCACTGGCTCAGGCCTCACCGTCGGTGGGGCGGGTCTCGCGGGCGGTGGAATCAATCACGAGTGGCGGCGCACCGGGCGGAGCAGCGGGTGGCGGTGGCGGCGATGGCGGGTTGCCGCGCCGCAGGAGGCGGTCTATCGCCTGCCCTGCGTACAGCACTACCAGCGCACCGCCGAGCGAGATTAAAAATGCGACGAGGATATTGACCTCACCCTGATAGAAATGCCCGAAAATCCACTCGCCCAAGACTACGCCGATTGCGCCCACTACCAGATTGCCGATACAGCCGAAGCCGAAACACCCTGCTCCCTGCGGTCGGGCAATGAACGATGCCGCCAACCCCGTAATGAAGGCGAGAAAGAGCCAGCCAGACCAGTCGCCTGTCCGCAAGGTCACTGCTGCGAGGGTCAGCACGAGTATCACCGCGCCCTATGCCTCCGCGCCCGACGCAACAGGTAGTTCCACATGCAACAGCCCGATTGCTTCCAGTGCGCGGCGGACACCGAGTTGCGCTTCCGGGGAGAGGGCGGTGTGCGGGAGGCGCACCGTTGTCTTGTCGGTGCGACCGAGCAGGCGCATCGCCTCTTTGATCGCCGCCTGAAATGCCCCCGGCACTTGCAAGACCGTGGCGAGATCGAGCATTTCGCGGAAGTGCAATCGTGCCGACGCATAATCCCCCCGCCGGAACGCCTCGAAGCAGTTGACCGCCGGGGCGGGTGCGAAGTTCGCCTCGCCGACGACCCCGCCATCGCCGCCCATCATCAACAGACCGAGAAAATGTTCGTTCAGCCCCGTCAGCACCGAAAAATCGGGGCGCGACCGCTTCACGACCTGTATGCGCGTTCGCAGCAGCGACCCGCTGTCCCACGAATCTTTCACGCCGACGATGTTCGCGTTCTCGGACGCCAGTTGCGCCAGCACCGCCGTCGAGACATTCGTGCCGGTGAACTGCGGGATGTTGTAGACGAGGATCGGCAAATCTACCGCGTTTGCCACCGCGCCGTAGTGCGCGAGCAGCGCGTCATCGGTCAGGGTCTGATAGAACGGCGTGACGACCGCCGCCGCGCTCGCCCCGACGCCGTGCGCGTGGCGGGTGAGTTCGATGGTCTCGCGGGTGCTGACACTGCCCGTGCCGACGATAACCGGGACGCGCCCCGCAACATGCTCCACGACGCGCTGCGCGTATTCCATCCGCTCGGAGACAGAGAGTTGGGTCCATTCGCCAGTGGTGCCGAGGGCAAAGATGCCGTGGACACCCGCCGCGATCAGCATATCTAGATGCGCGAGGGTCCCGTCCCAGTCAATACTCTGGTCGCTGTTGAACAGCGTGACTGTGGGGGGAATGATGCCGCCGAACCCTGCCATACCGCCTCCCGTATCCGTCGCTTGGTCGCACAAAGTAGTATACCAAAGTGGCGCGATCTCCCGGACAGATTGCCCCTGCCGCGTTCCATTTCCTGCCTACGGGTTGAGAAGCACCGCCATTTTCGCCGATAGCCCGCATGTTTGCAGGTGCACTTCGGTTGACAGACCCGCATCGTATCCCGCACAATGCGAACGGCGGACTGCGCTCGAACAGTATGGCGCGGCGCGAAAAGGAGCAGAATGACGCGGGAGTGTGGCACCGAATCCCTGCGGCGTGCGGAAACCGTACGCTCGACCGGGTTCGTTTTTCCCAACGATACCAATCATCACGGTACGATGTTCGGCGGCAAGGTCCTCCAGATGATGGACCAAACCGGCGCGATTGCGGCTGCCCGCTTTTCGCACACCGCTGTCGTCACTGTGGCGATGGAGGCAGTCGCATTCTCGCACCCCATCCGCGTGGGCATGATTATCGAAGTCGCCGCTCGCGTCGTCTATACGGGGCGCACGAGTATGATCGTGCGCGTCGAAGTCTTCGCGGAGGAACAGATGACGGGCGAACGGCGATGCGCCACCGATGGCTACCTCACGATGGTTGCACTGGACGACGCGGGGTTGCCCACCGCCGTCCCACGGCTGGCACTCGATACCACAGACGACCGGGCAGCGTATGACGCCGCGCAGCATGTGCGCCGTGCGGCACGAACAAGGAGGGAACACGCATGATTCTGACAGGGCTGGGTTCATTTCCGCGCGTAGGCGACACGACCGAGTTGCAGGTGTTGCGCCGTGCCATTCACCGCCTCGACCGCAACGAGATCGAGCGCGATGATCTGCTCGTCGTTGCAGACGATGTGACGGGGCAGGCGATTCAGGAGCAAGTGCGGGCGGGGCTGGACTGGGTAACGGACGGGTGCATCCGCTGGGAAGATATGGTCTCCCATGTGGCGAACAAACTGCCGAATGTCCATCGCGGTGGCTTGCTGCGCTACTTCGACAGCAACACCTACGTGCGGCAGCCCGTCGTGACAGGGGCTATCGGCTGGGAACAGCCCGTCGTTGCGGCGGAGGCTGCCTTTGCCGTTGCGGAAAGCCCCAAGCCCGTCAAGGCGGTTGTGACGGGTCCGTACACCGTGGCGAAATACTGCAATGACCAGCATTACGGCAGCCTTGAGCCGCTTGTGATGGACCTTGCCGCCGCCCTGAACAGCGAAATCAAGGCGATCATGGCGACGGGCGTCTCGTGCGTGCAGATTGACGAGCCGAGCATCTTGCAAGAACCGGGCGACTGGGCATTGTTCGCCCGCGCCACCGCCCGCCTGATGGACGGCGTGCCGGGTACGACTGCGCTTGCGACCTACTTCGGGGATGCGGTGCCGCTGGTGGCGCATCTCCTGTCGCTGCCGTTCCACATCGTCTACTTCGACTGCTCGTACGCACCGCTCGTGCTCGACACACTGCGCGGCACCGATCTCGGCGGTACGCACATCGGTATCAGCGTCGTGGATGCCCGCAACACCAAACTCGAATCACTGGAAGATGTGCGCGGCAATATCGAGATGGCGCAAGACATCGTCCCGTCGCACAGCCTCCATATCACCCCGTCGGCGGGGCTGGAGTTCCTACCGCGCAAACGGGCTATCGAGAAACTGGAGCGCATGGTTGCGGGCGCGACGGTCGCCGCCAAATAACCAGACCGACAACAGACAGCAGCACGCAGTGACCACGAAGGAGCATGAACCGATGGCAACACAGGCGAAACCGATTTTGCAGACGACCAGCGTGGGGAGTTTCCCCAAGCCGGACTACCTCTCGAAGGCACGCACCAAGCACCGCCGGGGGCTGATGGACCCCGACGAAATGACCGCGTTGGAGCAGCAAGCGACCCGCGAAATGATCCAGATGCAGGAAGACCTCGGCATTGATGTGCTGGTAGACGGCGAAATGTACCGCGGCGACATGGCGGAATACTTCGCGGAGCACATGCGCGGCTTCGAGATTTCCGGCCTCGTCCGCTCGTATGGCAACCGCTACTATCACAAACCGATTGTCTCCGGCGCAATCGAACGCCCGAATGCGATCACCGTCGAGTGGTGGAAGTACGCACAGTCCCTCACCAAAAAACCCGTCAAGGGGATGCTCACCGGGCCGTACACGATGATGGACTGGTCGTTCGTCGAGTACTACCCGAACCGCCGTGAATGCACGCTGGCACTCGCCCGCGCCATCCACGACGAAGTGGCAGATCTCGAAAAAGCGGGTTGCACCTTTATTCAGGTGGACGAACCCGCGCTCTCTGCCCGCACCGACGAAGTCGAACTCGCAATCGAAGCAATGGGCATCGTGACACAGGGGATCAGCGCAACGGTCGCAACGCACATTTGCTACGGCACCTTCGACAAGATTTACCCCCGGATGCTCGACTTGCCCCTCGATCATATTGATCTGGAATTCGCGAACAGTAACTTCCGGCTGCTCGAACACTTCGAGAAGCACCCCTTCACGAAGGAAGTCGGCTACGGCGTGGTGGACATCCATACCCACCGCATCGAGAGCGTGGAGGAAATTGTCGCGGGCATCAAGAAGGGGCTGGAATACATCCCCGCCGACAAGATGTATGTAGACCCGGACTGCGGTCTCAAAACCCGCACATGGGAGGAATCGAAGGCGAAACTCGCCAACATCGTCGCGGCGGTAGAGATCGTCCGCGCCGAGTTGAACGCGAACTAACCCCCGCATACCGCAGATTTTTCTCTCTCCGGGCGACGGCAGCAATGCCGCCGCCCGTGCTATTGTGACTGTCGGTGCGATACCTATTGCATTTAAGGAATGTATTATGTAATCTCATCTGAGAGTGACTGTCGAAATGTAGTTCGCGGATGAAAGGGAAGTCGTATAAAACGGTTTCTGATGCTCGGTCTGCTCATGCTCACGCCGGCAACGGCAACACCGAGGCATTCGCGGACAAGAGCACCGCAACCGCTACGACGATCAACGGCATGGACGGCGTGCTCGGCGTCTTCTTCTACAATTTCTCCGATAACGGCAACCCGGTTATTATGTCGAACACCGTCTTTATTGGGCAGGCGGGTAACGACATCGTGACGCTGTTGTATCAGGTGGACGTGCTCTATCCTGCTGCCTCGGACGAGGGTATCGCTATCGTCTCCAGCCTCGACGCCTTCAGCCAGTAACAGGCGGCACACTCTGCTCCTTCCGCACGCGGTGACACCGATGTCGCCGCCTTTTTGCGCTCCTCCCCTTGACAAGCAGGCATCGCAATGATACTTTCGGGCGGTTAGGTATCAATCTCCTGCGGCAAATGCGAGATATGTATCAATGTGGGGTGCGGTATGAAAGCATCGAATTTCGTGGCGAATGCGCCGGGACGGATCGTCCGCAATCTTGATGGCGCGGATGCATTCGCCCCTAACCCGCTTCCCTCTATGATGCCGCTCGATGAAGAAACGAACCGGCTCTTTCGTCGGGCAATTCAAGGTGTCGCGGAACTCAGAGGGCTTGGTCGCAGTTTCCAGAACCCGCTTTTGCTCATCAATCCATTTCTTCAGCGCGAAGCGGTGCTTTCCAGCCGGATCGAGGGAACCCACGCCAGCGCGGAGCAACTCGCGCTCTTCGAGGTCGCCCCGACGACTGGGGAACAGACGAACGATGTGCGCGAGGTGAACAACTACGTGCGGGCGATGCAATACGGCATCGCCCAGATACGCGACGGTCGCCGCGTCTCGCTCGGTTTAATCAAGGAATTGCACCGCATTCTGCTTACTGGTGTCCGGGGAGAGAACCTGCAACCGGGCGAGTTCCGGCAACGGCAAAACTTTATCGGATCGAGCCGCGTTATCACGGAGGCGCGATATGTTCCGCCGCCCGCCGCCTATCTCCCCGAAGTTCTGGATGACCTTGCCCGGTATTTCACGAGTATGGATGAAGACTATTTCCTCGTCCAGATTGCCCTCGTTCATTACGGTTTCGAGGCAATCCATCCCTTCCTCGATGGGAACGGACGCATCGGTCGCCTGCTCATCGCTCTCCTGCTGTGCGATTACCGATACCTGCCCGACCCCCTTCTCTATCTCAGCGCATACTTCGAGCGGCACCGCGATCAATATATGGACGCTCTGCTCGCGGTTAGCCAGAAGGCGGCATGGAAGGAGTGGATAGACTTTTTCCTGATCGGCGTCGCGGAGCAAGCGAGCGATGCAATCTGGCGCATCGAGAAATTGCAGGATTTGCAGCGCGAGTATCAGAGCAAACTCTATGCCCTCCCCCACAGAACAACCACGGTCCTCCGGCTGGCAGACCAATTGTTTGCAACTCCCGCAGTGACGGCGGCAAGTGTAGCCACATCCCTCGGTGTCACCGACAAAAGCGCACGCCAGACGATCAGTAGGCTTGTGGATGCAGGTATCCTGCGCGAAGTGACGGGGAGAGATTATGGACGTATTTATTTAGCGTCGCAGATTGTTGATGTGATTACCGACGAACAAGCGCAACCCGCCGCCCGAACGCAGATATAACACCCATTTGGTGTACGACTGTCCGAAAGTACAGCGATTTCCTGTCCGTTGCGCCGCGCACATGCTGTCCCTCCGGGCGGTGTGACGCGGAGCGGCTCCCCCTATGATGGCACTACACCCGCAAACGTGCGGGCGATGAGAAACATACCGGATGGGGGTAGGACGCAATGGACATTTTCGTAATGACAGTCATGATGGAACACGAGCGGCAGTTGCGCGAGGCAGAGCATATGCATCGCATCGTAGAGGCCCGCACGCCGAAGCCGAAACGCCCGCGCCGGTTCGGACGGACGAAGTAAGTACCCAATGGACAGATGCAAATACGGGCGGTGAGCATTCTCGCCGCCCGTTTTGTTTTCCCTGAGGATTACCTATCCCTGCGGTGTTTCACGGGAAACAGTCCCGCGAGCGCGTCCGCGATGCTTTCCGTGTTGCTTCTATCATCGTGGATGCGGCGCACTGGCGACAATCGTGCAATACGTCTCTCCGAGTTCGACATCTCTCACAGATTATAGCCAGCGGAAATGAGGCGTTAAGTGTTCAGCGGGTGGTCATTGCCGGTGCTGGCGGGAATTTTCATCGCTGCGGTGGCGGTGGTGTGGGTCGCGGGGGTGCAACTCTCTGACGCAGTGGATGTGCTGGCGGATCGTCTGGGATTCGGGCAGGCATTGGGCGGGCTGATCCTGCTTGCGATTGCTACCAATCTGCCGGAAATTGCCATTGTCGGCAGTGCAGCGGTACATCACAATTTCGACATCGCGACGGGCAATATCCTTGGCGGTATCGCGATCCAGACGGTCGTGCTCGTCGTACTCGACGGGTTCGGGGTGCGGGGTGGGTCGCCGCTCTCCTCGCGGGTCTCGTCGCTCGTCCCGGTACTGGAAGGGGTCCTGGTACTTGCTGTACTGGGCGTGGTAGTGATGGCAAAGCAATTGCCGCCGTCGCTGATAGTATGGCGCATTGGTCCCGGCGAACTGGCAATCGCCGCGCTCTGGCTCGCGGGGCTGTATACGATCAACAAGGCGCGAGGCGGGCTGCCGTGGCGGGCAAAACCCGATACGGATGCCACCTCCGCAGACGGCAAAAACAACGGCGATAACAAAGGCAGCGACAGCAGCACAACGCAGAAAATGAGTACGCCTCGCGCCGTGCTCATTTTCGCAGTTGCTGCCGGGGCGACACTTGCGGCGGGCGTCGCGCTTGAGCAGAGCGGCAGCGGCATCGCAGAGAAGATCGGGCTGAGCGGCGTGCTGTTCGGTGCGACCGTCCTCGCAGCGTCAACCGCCATCCCGGAAGTCTCGACGGGGCTGGCGTCGGTGCGTCTCGGCGATCACGATCTTGCCTTTAGCGATATTTTCGGTGGCAATGCGTTCCTGCCAGTGCTTTTCTTGGGGGCGACGCTCCTCGGCGGCGCGGCAGTCATTCCCAACGCGGGCAAAGCGGACATTTACTTGGCGGGGCTTGCGGCATTGCTCACGGCAGTCTATCTGTACGGGCTGATCTTCCGCCCGCGCAAGCACATCGGCGGGCAGGGCGGCATCGGCATTGATTCGTTCGTGACGCTCGCGCTCTACATCGTCGGCATTGTCGGGCTTATTGCGGTTTCACGCGGAGGCGGGTAATTGCTCCGGTGCGTCCGACGATGCCGCGTAGATTTCGTGCAGAAAGCGGCTTGGACGGCGGGCAAGCAAGCACGTCCCGACAAACCCGTGTCGGGCGGCGAGCCGTTCCCACCCGCCATACGTGAGCGGGTGCGGCACCCAGACATTGCCGCGCTCTGCGTTATATTCCACCAGCAGAAGCCGTCCGCCCGGTCGGAGTATTCCCCGGATGTGATCGAGCATCGCGCCTTGTTCGCGTTCACGCAAGAAATGGAGCGCGTTCGCCATCACCACGCCATCGAGGGGCGCGTCGGGCAGCCAGCGCGTCATGTCGGCGGTTTCGTACCGCGCTGCGGCATCGGGGAAGCGGGCATGCATTGCCCGCGCATTGTCGCGCAGCGCGGCGTGGTCTCGATCTACCGCGACGATTTCACCCGTGCCGCCGAGCAATTCTGCGAGGGCAAGCGTAAATGCCCCGCCGCCTGCACCGAGGTCTGCCCACCGTTGCGGCATCGCGGTCTGTGATACGCCGTCGCGCAGTAAAGCAACATGGTCATTGTGGTTCATCGCGCAGTGCAGCCCTCTCATGCGTCGGGTCGTTCGTGGTGGCATCATCAGTGCATTCGGCACTCGGTACAGTGCGACTACGGGTGCAACAAACGGGGACGCGATCTCGTCTTCACTGTACAAGCAGCCCAATCAACGGCGGCTGCGGGGTATCGGATACGCGCATAAGGGAGTATCGGTCATGGAATTGTTGAATACCGCACGCGGGTGGTTCATTGATAAAGGATTGGTGCGGGCGCAGAGCGGCAAACTGCTTTTGGGCGTCTGCGCGGGCATCGGGCGTAAGTTCGGGGTGTCGCCGTGGGTCGTGCGGCTGGCGTTCGTGCTCGTCTGCCTCATTCCCGGCCCGCAATTCCTCGTCTACTTCGCCCTCGCTCTCGTCATGCCGGGGGGAACTATCGAGTAATCTGCCTGTACTTCGTGCGGTTGGTCATGCGCTCCTCGTTGCGTCTCCCGCGATTTCTCGGAATTGCGCGACCGCAGCGCGGTTCCACTCCGCGAGGCGTGCCTTGCGCCACGGGCCGAGTTCGACAAAGACCGCCTGCCGCGCCTCCGGCGAAAGTGCACTGATGGGCTGTCCCGGCGTACCGTAGGTCGGGTGCTGCACGAAAAACTCCTCCATGAACAGTGCCACTGCGCGGTGTGCGATCTCCGGTCGTTCGAGGAATTGCCCCAATCCGTGCATCGCGGCATCGTAGAAGACGATAATCGGGATCGCAACGCGCCCTGTTGCCATTGGGAACTGCGCGGCAAGGTCGCGGTGCTCGTCCCGTTTGAAGACACGAACGGCGAAACGGTCGCCCGTTTCCTGCGCGATGCGAAACAGCACGGGCAAATGTGCGAGCGAATCGCCGCACCAATCCTCGGTGATGACGAGTGCATTGATCTGCCCCTGCCCCGCCGCGAATGCTGTAAGATCGTCCGCCGAGACGGGTGCGTTGGCGATATTCGCCGCGAACTCGTCCTTATTCTGCGTCATCTGCGCGTGATATTCCGCCATTGTCATGCCGCTCTCGAATAACGCCGCCGTCACTGCCATGCCGCACCTCCTCGGACTGTTCGCCTGCACCCTTTTGTGTTCCGGCGGCGAATCCATTCGTTCAATGTCTCTGGCGTGTGGAACGCTGCCACATGTGGGGTATTCCTGCGTTATACTCGCGGGAACGAACAACGGCACAGCGCGGGAGGCGGCATGACGGCGACAGCGGCACACGAGACCCATTCCGGCACCCACACCGTCCACGGCGTGTGCCCGCACGATTGCCCCGATACCTGCTCCTTTCAGGTGACGGTGCAAGACGGTGTCGCGGTCAAGATCAAGGGCGACGACCGCCACCCCGTTACGCAGGGGTTTTTGTGTGTGAAGGTGAACGATTATCTTGCCCGTACCTACAACGAAACCCGCGTGCTGACGCCGCGCCGCCGCATCGGGCCAAAGGGCTTGGGATTGTTCGAGGAAATCTCGTGGGATGCCGCCCTCGATGAGATCGCCACGCGCTTTGCGGCAATCGTGGCGCGATACGGCGGTGAGGCAATTTTGCCGTACAACTACAGCGGCACGCTCGGCAAACTGCATAACGAGAGCATGGACTACCGCTTCTTCAACCGCCTCGGTGCCTCGGAACTCGACCGCACAATCTGCTCCGAAGCGGGGACACAAGCGATTACGCATACTCTCGGTGAGCGGCGCGGCACCGATCCCGAAACGTATGTGCATAGCGAACTGATTATCGTGTGGGGAAGCAATCCGGTCTCGACCAGCCCGCATCTCATGCCGTTTATCAAGCAGGCGCGGCAAAATGGGGCGCATTTCGTCGTGGTGGACCCGCGACGCACGCGCACCGCAGCGCAGGCGGACTGGCATCTGCAACCGAACCCCGGCACGGATGCCGCCCTTGCGCTCGGTATGATGCATGTCCTGTTTGCGGAAGGCTTGGCAGACGACGCCTATCTCGCCGCGCACACTATCGGGCATGAAGAACTGTACGAACGGGCGGCGGAGTACCCGCCGGGGCGCGTCGCGCAGATCACCGGGCTTGCCGAAGCCGACATTGTGCGCCTTGCCCGGATGTACGGCGCGACGAAGCGGGCGGTGATCCGCGTCAATTACGGGATGCAGCGGCACACGAACGGCGGCATGATGATCCGCACGGTCGCCTGCCTTCCTGCCGTGACGGGGAGTTACGGCACACTGGGCGGCGGGTTGACCCTCAGCACCTCCGGCGGCGCGAAGATCAATGGTGCTGCGCTGAAACGTCCCGATCTCCGCGCACAGCCTGCCCGCCACATCAATATGATCGAATTGGGCGATGTGCTGACGGGCGACCTCGACCCGCCTATTATGGGGTTACTCGTGTACAATGCGAACCCCGCTTCTGCAACTCCCGACCAGAACCGGGTGCGCGAGGGACTCCTGCGCGACGATCTCTTCTGCGTTGTCCACGACCCGTTTTTCTCCGATACCGCCATGTATGCGGACATCCTGCTCCCTGCCACGACGCAACTGGAACAGACCGACTTGCACACCGCGTACGGGACGTACTATGTCAGCCTGAACAATCCCGCCATCGCGCCACTGGGCGAGAGCCGCTGCAATACTGATTTCTTCCGCGCCCTTGCGGAGCGCATGGGGTTCGATGACCCGTGTTTCCGCGATACCGACGATGAATTGATCGCGCAGGCGTTGGAGTCCGATCATCCGCATATGCGCGGTGTGACGGTCGAACGGTTGCGGGCGGAGGGGTTCGTGCGGCTCAATGTCTCGCCCGCCGACACGCCATACGTGCCGTATGCAGATGGCGTGTTTGCGACGCCCTCCGGCAAGATCGAGTTGTATTCCGTGAATCTCGCCGCGCTGGGGCTGGACCCGCTCCCGACGCACACGCCGCTCGTGGAGAGCGCGGAAGGCGACCCGGCGTTATTTGCCAAGTATCCCCTCGCACTGCTCACACCGAGCACACACCATTTCCTGAACACGACCTTCGGCAATGTGCCGTCGCTCGAACGGCGCGAAGGCCGCCCATTCATTGAGTTGCACACCGCCGATGCCGCCGCACGCGGGGTGGCGGACGGCGACGAGGTGCGCGTCTTCAATGACCGTGGGGAGACGCTGCTCGTCGCGTATGTCGGGGAAAATGTCCGGCAAGGCGTGGCGGTCGCCCCCGCGATCTGGTGGGACAAGCACCACAAACGCCGCAGCGGGATCAATGCCCTGACTAGCCAGCGGCGCACCGACATGGGCGAGGGCGCAACCTTCTACACCAATCTCGTGCAGGTCGAAAAGACCGCAGAGTCGCGCTAGGAGAGGCGCGATAGAGCGGAAGCGTTCTCGCGGCCCGGTCTCGCGGTCAATGCAGCAGCGCGGCAATCTCGATCTGCATTGCGGGAAGGACGACAGAAGCGAGGGTGTCGCCGGGGAGGGCGCGGGCGATGAGGCGATAGATGCCATCGCGCGGCTCGGTGTACCGCTCCACCGTCTGCCCCGCGAGATCAACGATCCATGCTTCTGCGATGCCCGCCGCTGCGTAGAGCGGCATCTTCACGCGGCGGTCATACGCCAGCGACGAATGGGACACCTCCACAACGAGCAGCACATCAGCAGCATCCGCGACGCCGTTGCCCGTCCCCTCCCGGTACACCGCGAGATCGGGCAACGGTTGCGAATTGTCCGGTAGGCGTATCGGGTTTTGGATGCTGACGAACAGTGTATCGTCCACACAGCGGCTGACTACACGGTTGAGCACATTCACGCAACGGACATGGTTTGCGCTAATCGGACTCATCGGAACAATCCCTCCGTGGATCAATTCGAGGCGTTCCGATTCGGGGAAGACATCGTGCGCGATCATCTGCTCCCATTCGTCGGAGGTGATCAGGCGGCGCGGCACCGCAAACGGCGCGGCGTCTTCGGTCTCGGCGGGGTGGGTATCCGGTGCGATTTCTGCGGTCGGTGTCATCTCTGCGACCATGGCGTGCCTCCGGCGCGATGTGCGGTGCGCGGTCTGTGCGTGCAGCCAGTATATATGATGCGAGACATTGCCGGTTCACTACCCCGCACGCGTTGCGCGAAAGGTGCACAGTGTACGTACCAAGATGATGCACACGTTGCTCAACCAACCTTTGAAGCCCTAACGATCAAATACAGCAATGCTCACTGGCGATGAAACAAAATCCCCGCTCGCCGCGTCATCATGTATGACAATTGCTGTATGCAATTGTCGTCATGCATATCTGCACGGAGTATACTTTGCAGAGGTACTATTCCGTTGCCGTGCTGCGGGTGTACGGTCGGTGGATGCTGTTCTCATCGCATTCTCATCGCCAAATGCTTGACTGATGTGAGAAAATGCAGAAAGAGTGCAGAATCCGCACGGGACTCAGGGGTTTGAAAGGAGGATGCGGATCGGGACTCTGCGCGGGCGTGCGATTGCTTGCGCTAACTGGGATGTAGTATCTAATTGAGGAAGGGACGACCGATGAAAAACTTCTTGTCTCGTGTGGGTATCTGGGGCGGCGCGGGTCTGTTCGCGCTCGTGTTGGCGTTCGCAAGTGCAACGGGTGCCGGGGCAGCGGACCCGCCGAAGCCGGGGGTGATCTACACATTCAATTCCCCGACCTACTCGAACCCCGGTGCGCCGCTGTATATCAACACCACCGGTGTGAACTACGGCAACTACCCGTATAACGGCGGCTTCTACTACAACAACTCGTTCAACGGGCAGAACATCTACACCGTCAACGGCTGCAACACGGGCAATGACTCCTGCTTGCAGAGCAAGGGCATCACCGTTCCGTATGGCTACAATGGTTACAACGGTTCTGGGGCGTTCATCTTCGGTAACTACTCGTCCTCGACGTACTACCCGTACGGCGGCTACGCGGGCTATCCGTTCATCTACACCGCACCCGCAACATACACTGCGCCGACGTACGCCTATAACTACAACTACCCGACGTACTCCTACAACACCCCGTACTTCGCCAACTACTACAACGGCAACTACTACAGTGGTGTGCCGAACAGCTACTTCACGAACGCGGGTTGCGCGGTCGGGAATTACAGCTGCTTGTTTGCGAACAACGGCGGCAATCTCTCCAATGGCTTCTTTACGGCAGTTGGTTGCCCGGTCGGGAACTACTCCTGCGCGTCGGGCGATGCAGTGTTCACCAGCCGTGGTTGCACGGTCGGGAACTATGCTTGTGTCTTCGGCAAGACGGGTGTGACCCCGGAAATCGCCGATGAGCCGTCTGCGGACACCACGCAGCCCCTCGTTGTGCAAGGCAACGCAGTCACGGCTCCGGTCGTGACGACAGCAGCAGTTGCTCCGGCAGCGGCAGTCGCTCCGGTGACAGTGGCTCCGGCAGTCGTCGTTGCACCGGCGGCAGTCGTTGCCCCGGCATCGGTCAGCGCACCGGTCGTGGTACCGCAGGCAGCGGTTGCCGCGCCGGTAATCACCGCAACTCCCGGTGACGAGCGGGCAGCGGATCGCGGCTAACGCGCCCTGCATTCGTTCTTTCCGCCCCGGCACTACGCTGGGGCGGAACACCCACAATCTGTCACGCCTTTCCCTGTCGTGGGGAAGGCGTTTTTGTGTGCCGGACACAGAATGCGCGGGAGTGTGGGATACTGAGAGAACGTGACCGGAATGCGTGGTTGCGTTGCGCAAGGAGAATGCCCTGATGCCCCCCCGCCCCACCCATTCCAACGACTACCGCCCGCGCCGTTTCGGCAACAATCGCGACGGCGACCGCCGCCCGCACCGCGAGACTTCCTCCTCCCTGACGATGGCGGATACCGCCGCGCCCATGACGCAGGAGGCGACCGAACCCGCGCCCGTGCCGAGCTTCGTGGAATTGGGGCTATCCGAGGAGACATTGCGGGCAATCTCCGATCTCGGCTATGAAGAGCCGACACCGATTCAGGCGCGGACGATCCCGCTCTTGCTCGACGGTAAAGATGTGATCGCGCAGGCGCAGACCGGCACCGGCAAGACTGCCGCGTATGCCCTACCGATTCTGGAGAAGATTGACCCGACCGTGCGTGAGCCGCAAGCATTGGTGCTTTGCCCGACGCGGGAACTGGCAATTCAGGTAGCAGGCGCGATCCACCAACTCGGCAAGTATCGCCGTGCAACCACATTGCCGGTATACGGCGGGCAACCCATCGAGCGGCAACTTCGCGCCCTCTCGCACGGGGTACAGATCATCATCGGTACGCCGGGGCGTGTGATGGACCATATGCGCCGTGGCACGCTCGATCTCTCGCATATCCGCAGTGTCGTGCTTGATGAAGCAGACGAAATGCTGAACATGGGATTTGTGGAGGACATCGAGTTTATCTTCGATGCGTTGCCACCGGAGCGGCAAACCTGCCTTTTCTCTGCGACGATCCCGCCGCGCATCGCCGCACTCTCGCGGCAGTATCTCAAAGACCCTGTGCGTGCCAGCGTGGATGTGCAGCATGTCACCGCCCCCCAGACGACGCAGACCGCGTACGAGATACCGCCCGGTAGCGACAAATTCGACGCCCTGACACGCATCCTCGATGTGGAAACGCCGCAGAGTGCCATCGTCTTCTGCCGCACGAAACTCGAAAGCACCGATCTCGCGGAGCGGCTCGGCGGCGCAGGCTACACCGCCGAAGCGATCAATGGCGATCTCCCGCAGGCAGTACGCGACCGCGTGATGCGCCGCTTCCGCGATGGGCAAGTAGATTTGCTCGTTGCAACGGATGTGGCAGCGCGTGGGTTGGATATTCCTGCCGTCTCGCATGTCATCAATTTCGATATTCCGTACGACCCGGAAGCGTATGTGCATCGCATCGGGCGCACCGGGCGGGCGGGGCGGGCGGGCGAGGCGATCACGCTCGTGACGCCGCGTGAACGGTACACATTGCGAACCATTGAGCGTGTCATCGGGCAGCGTGTGACGATTACGCGGCTCCCGACCTTGCAGGATGTGGCAGCACGGCGTCGCGAGGCATTCAAGGGTGCGCTCGCGGCGGTACTGGAAGAAGGCAATCTGTCGCAGGAGTTGCAGATTGTCGAGGAGTTGGCGACGCAGTTCGATCCGCTCGATGTCGCGGCGGCGGCAATCCGCATGGCGCGGGGTGACTCCGCGCAGCGGCTTGAAGAAGCGGCGATGCAGACCGTGCGCGGCGACGGCGACGGCGTCGAGGTGGGCATGACGCGCCTCTTCTTCAGTGCGGGGCGGCAGCAAGGCATCCGCCCGATGGATCTCGTCGGGGCGATTGCGAATGAGGCAGGGATTCCCGGCAAGTCTATCGGCTCGATAGACATCTACGACGGCTTCGCCTTTGTAGAAGTGCCGAGCGCGGAGACGCAGCGGGTGATCGCCGCGATGACTGGCGCGAACTTGCGCGGCAAGCGTGTGAATGTCTCCATCGCCCGCCCCCGCGAGGAGATAGACGAGCGCAACGGGCGGCGATAACCGCGCCTATCCCTGACACATCGCCCGATCTACATCACGTAGGGCGGGCGATATTGTTTCACATGAAACTCTGTCAGTGTGCCGCCAAAAGCAATATGGATATACCGCGTTGCTCTCTTACTCACCGCGATCAGTGCGACCCGTCGTTGGGGAGGGGGCTGAAGACCTCGGTGTTCGGGCGTCCGGCAGCGGTGCGGAGGCGGGCGCGTTGCCGCCTGAAATGCGTGACCGGGGCGGTAAGCGCGGCGGTGAACCCTTCGGGGTCGAGGGCATACAGCACGGCACGGATGAGGCGCGGACGCCACAACCCGCGTGGCGACCAGACGAAAAACATTTCATCCGTCTCGACCGGGCCATATTTCTCTTTGGCGAACTGTAACGACTCGAAGCGATAGAAGCGGTCGAGCCGCCGGTACATCTGCGTGAAGACCCATCCTGCCAGATGGTGCGCGGGCGGTTGGTGCGCCGCGCCACTGTTCGCCAAGGCAGCCATGCCGAGTGTTGCCCGCCGTGCGCCCCAGGAGCGCAAATCCGCCATTGTCGCCGCGAACAGCAGTTCGTTCGTGCCGACGGGCGCGGTGTCGCTGCGGATGCTGTCTTCCAGATACCAGCCGTCGCGGGCGGGGATGGGGGAGCACGACAGAAACCCGACGATGCGCCCCTCGCGCCACGCCAGATACAACCGGCGGTCGTCCATCAGGGCGAAGGGCTGCACGCCGAGTAGGAACGAGAGTGCGGACATACCCCGTGTCTCGAACCACCCCGCAATGAGCGTGCCGACCGCATTGCGGATGTCGTCGGAGACGTCGGCGGGATGGCAGCGGCGCACGGTGACACCCTCGCGCTCCGCCCGGTTGATGTTGGCGCGGATATGCTTCATCTTTTGCCCGCGTGTGCTCCACTCCTGCACATCGTAGAAGCGGTCTTCGCCCACTTTCACATGATCGAAGCCGAGACGGTCGGTCATGACGGCGGCAGCGCGTCCGGTCACGGGGAGGAAGGCGAGCATTTTGCGGGCGCGGCGGGCAGCACGACGGAGTGCCTGCACAAGCGGCACGAGATCATCGGGGGCGCAGAGCGGATCGCCGCCGCAGAGCCAGACACTGCCGTACTGCTGATAGGCGACGACACCGTCAATACCGGGGGCAGCGAAGAATTGGAAAGGCGGCGGCGAGAGCACGAGATAGGCATTGGAGTTGTAGCCGTGGCGCAACACCGCCGCCCGCGCTGTCTCCCACGATGCGGTTGTCTCGCCGTCGTCCCGTCTCCGCACGCACCGCTCCGTCCCGTATACGTCACCGCCGCCCCGTGACAGTATAGACGACCCATTCCGTCCATGCTGCCGCGCCCGCCTGCGCTCTCGTCTCAACGCCTACGCAGGCGCACCGTTTTCCTTCATTGCTGCTTCATTGCTGCTCCCTTCCGACAACGAACGCGCCACGAATCGAACGGACACGAGAGGCGGCGTATCGTTCGTGCGGCGAATAGTGCTTGCTGAGCGGCTGATTGCGCCGATGGCGAGAGTGACAAATGACATCTCCGCATGGAGACGCGGTATAATAGCCAAAGTTTGTGGCATATATATATGCACGCTCGACGAAAGGAGATATTGTGGGTACCGACGATATCCCGGCAACGAAAGCACCACTCGTCGAGTGGGACCATGCGTTGTCTGCCTTCTCCTTTTTCCTGCAAGGCATTGATGAGGGCGTCTTCGTACAGGACGAAACACGCCGGATCGTCTTTGCGAATGACGCGGGCGCGCACCTCTGCGGCTTCGCGTCGGGTGCCGATATGCTCGCAACTCCGGTTGCCGATGTAGTACGCCGTTTCATGGTGTTTGACGAGTCCGGAAGCCTCTTCGCTTTCTCGCAATTGCCCACGCAGCGTGTCCTCGCGGGTGAGACCGTCCCCGAATTATCGCTGCGCTGGGTCATCCTTGAGACCGGCGAGGAGCGGTGGTCCTCCGTAAAGGCGACACCTGTGCGCGGGGCGGGGGGCGAGGTGCAATTCGTGGTGAGCATCTTCCGGGACATCACCGAGCAACGAAAAACAGAAGCACAGTCCCGGTTTCTCGCTACGGCGAGCACCCTCTTGGCGGAGTCGCTCGGTTACGAGGAGACTCTCCAGCAGGTAGCCGATTTGGCGGTCATCGAGATTGCGGACTGGTGCGGCGTGGATATCCTCGACGAAACCGGAACACTGGTGCCGATTGTGGTCGGGCATCGCGATCCTGAGAAGATCGCGCTTGCCCTCGAATTCCGGCGTCGCTATCCGCCCGATCCTGCGAACCCCGGCAGCAGTACGGCGATTCTGCGGGCGGGGAAAGCAGTGCTTTTTCCGGAGATTCCCGACGCACTCCTTGTGGAGGCGGCACAAGATGCGGAGCATCTCGCCATGCTGCGGGCGTTGGGGTTGCACTCGCTGATGGTCGTGCCGCTCATCGCCCGAGAGCGCAGATTGGGGACACTTACGCTTGTCTCCTCCGACCCCGCACACTCATACGACGCGGAGGATCTCGGGTTTGCGGAGGAACTCGGTCGTCGTGCCGCCGTTGCCATAGACAATGCACGCCTCTATCACGAATCGGAGTTCGCGGAGGCACGCTACCGCGGTCTGTTCGAGGGTACTGCAGATGCGGTGCTTCTCGCTGATGCGTCGGGTAATTACGTGGATGCGAACCCCGCGATCTGCGAACTGCTCGGGTACAGCCGCGAGGAGCTCGTGACGATGCGCTCGGGTAGTCTCGCGGCAGATCACGCATGGTGGGCAATCCAGCGCGAGCAATTCGTCCGGGAAGGGACGTGGCGCGGGGAGTTGCTGATGCGGCGCAAGGACGGCACCACAGTGCCGGTGGAGGGGCGGCTCACCAAAGTCGTATTGTCCACGGGTGTCCTCACCCTCGGCACATTCAGCGACATCACGGAACGGCGTGAAGCGGAAGAAGAGCGGCGGCGGTTCATCGCGATGATCGCGCACGAACTACGCAATCCCCTCGCATCGCTTCAGGGGTACGCACAACTGCTGCAACGGCGGGAGCAATACGACGCAAAGGCAATCGAAACGATTCTCGCGCAGGCACGGCGTCTCGAGCGTCTCACTCTCGACCTCCGTGAGACGGTGCTCACCGAGACGGGCATCCGGTCACTCGTGCGTGTCCCGGTTGATGTACGCGCCCTCGTTCGCGCTGCCACGGAGCAAGCGCAGGTGACGACGGACGCGCACCCAATTGAGGTGACGATGCCACCTACGATGCCGCCCGCAGAGTGGGACGCGGACCGCATCGCACAGGTGCTCGGAAACTTGCTGCTTAACGCAATCAAGTACACACCGGGGGGCGGCACGGTAGATGTTATGGTGGAAGACCGGGGCGACGCTGCGTACCTGCGGGTGAGCGACCACGGTATCGGGGTCCCGGCAGAGGCAATTCCCCGGTTGTTCGAGCCGTTCTACCGCGCCACGAACGCGCAGGCGGGAAGTATGCGGGGAATGGGGTTGGGGTTGTCTATCAGCCGCGCGATTGTGGCAGCCC
>JBBRMX010000022.1:0-24699 GCA_038230615.1 Thermomicrobiales bacterium
CGAATGCCCGGATGACGCTGATCGCCATGCTACCGCTGCTGGCGGTCGTGATTATCGCGCAACGGGCAGGAACCGCACTCGCCCGGAATCGTGCCGCGAGTAGCCAAGCGACGAGCGATGTGACGGGGGCTATCGGCGATATTGTGGCGGCGGTGCAGATGGTGCAAGCCGCTGGTGCCGAAGAACGCATCGTTGCCCACTTCCAGCGGCTCAATGAGCGACGCCGCACTGCAATGCTCTCCGACCGCCTCGTGACGCAGATTGTGGACGCCATCGCCGCGAATACGGTGAGCATCGGCACGGGGCTGATTATGCTGCTTGCAGCGAGCGGTCTGCGCGACCGCACATTTACGGTAGGCGATTTCGTCTTGTTCGTCGCGTACCTGGGATTCATCGCTGATTTCACCACCGGGCTTGGGCGGTACGTGGCACATTACCGGCAAACGGGGGTTGCATTCGCACGCATGGATGCCCTGCTGGGGGACGCGCCCCCCGAAGCACTCGTTGCTCCTACGCCGTTGTACCTGCGCGGTCCCCTGCCCGTGATGACTGCCCCGGCGCACGATGCGACCGACCGGCTCGCCCTCGTGGAAGCGCGGGGATTGACGTATCGGTACCCGCACTCGGGGCGCGGTGTGGTCGGGGTGAATCTCTGCCTGCCACGCGGCACCCTGACTGTCGTGACGGGGCGCGTTGGCGCGGGAAAGACGACGCTGCTGCGGGTGCTCTTGGGGTTGTTGGCCCCGGACGCGGGCGAAATCTGTTGGAACGGGCGCGTTGTGGACGATGCCGCGTCCTTCTTCGTCCCGCCGCGTGCCGCATACACGGCGCAGGTGCCGCGCTTGTTCAGCGAGACCCTGCGACAGAATATCCTTTTGGGACTGCCCGACGACGACCCCGCGCGTTTGGCTGCCGCCGTACACGGTGCGGTTTTGGAGCGCGATGTGCAGGCACTGGTAGCGGGGCTGGAAACACCCGTCGGTACCCGTGGGGTCAGCCTCTCCGGTGGGCAGCGTCAGCGTACGGCGGCGGCACGAATGCTGGTGCGCCGCGCCGATTTGCTGGTGATTGACGATCTATCCAGTGCGCTGGATGTCGAGACGGAGCGGGTACTGTGGGAGCGGCTGTTCGCCGGGGGAGATGTGACATGCCTCGCGGTCTCGCACCGCCGCGCCGCACTCCGCCGCGCCGACCACATCATCGTGATGAACGCGGGCCGCATCGAAGCCCAAGGTACACTCGTGTCGTTGCTTGCGGACTGCGCGGAGATGCGCTCGCTGTGGTACGACGCAGACGCCCTTGCGACCTTGCACTAAATACGCGGCGAAGGGGATGGTCGTTCGAGACGATGGACGGATGGGCGATAATCCCGGTGGTCATGATGCATGTTCCTCCTCGCTTCGGTCAGTCGCGTCACGCTGGTGCATCTTGTGTTGCAGCCGTACAATTACTGTCTCCTGTCGCACGCACAAGAGGGGCGTGAAGTTTACACGGTATATAGGCAGCCGCGCAGGGGACGCACCGCACAACGCGGGTGCGCGTGAAAGGATGCATACCGATGGACAGAGCCGCAATCACCCAGTACATCACCGATACATTCACGGGCGTGGATGTTGTCGTCGCATCACAGGATGCAGGCTCGCCCGAAATCGCATGGGGCGATACCTTCTTTTCCTACGATCCTGACGGCACCCTTCCTTCCGAACGGCGGTTTCCGTTCGCCACAATTGTGACCAAAGATTACAGTGACTTTGACGCTGCTTCCAATCTCAATCGCGAAGGCGTCTTCCGGCTGAATATCGGTGTCGGTCGGGAGACGTATCACGCACTGTTCGGTGCAGAGTTGCCCCGTGCCACTGCGAACGATGATGGTGAGTGCAGCGACGATTTCACTGTGTTGGATCAACTGCTACCGCATCCGGTGTATGGGCGGCAGTATTGGGTCTGTATACTCAACCCCAGCGCGGCGACATTCCAGAACGTGGTACAGCCACTACTCGCCGAGGCGTACGACCGGACCGCGCGCACGTACACGAAACGCACGACCCGCGACTGACGTGCTACGGGCGGCTGCGCGACCGCCGCAGCGGTTCAGCCCTCCGATGGAGCAAACGAAGACCTGCCTCTACCCGTACTTCGGATAGGTGCTTAGGAAACAGCCGGGCTTGATCTTCGACTTTGCGGTGTTCCCGATGGATGTTGGGCAATGTGCCACGCAGGAATATCAATCAGACATCATAAAATCCCCTTCACGATCCCTGCGAGACCGTGCGGACACTGAAAGGAGTCGCAAGAAGTGGTATTCTCGCATCACACTGGAGTATGGAGGAAGATTTCGCCGCGTATCTGCATGGATGCTATGCGGAGGGGCGGAGATCTGCTCCCCGATGGAGAAGATACCTGACGAACGAGATATGGGAGGTAGAGTGATGCGACAAATCAATCGGCGTGCAGTCCTGACGTTCTCTGCGGGGTCCGTACTGGGGGCATTGCTCGCCGCGTGCGGCGGCAATACTGCTTCCACAAATACCGCTGCACCCAGTGGAGCAACGGCTCCGGTAAGTGTTCCCACCACCGTCCCGGCCACATTCGCGGGGGGAACAGGCGGGCAAACGCCGATCGCCGCCGCGACCGCGAACGGGAGTGCGGTGGCAGCCGTCCGACCGAGTGTCGGAAGCTCTGCACCCGCAGGTACGGCCCTCAGCGCGTCGCCTTCTCCGGCGGCGAGCGGAACTGCTTCACCCATTACGATCATGACCGTGCCGCTCGCCGCGCCAAATCCGGCGGCAAAGGGAACCGCACGGTACTGGCAGACCACCTACGACAACCCCGAACTCCCCAGTCCGAAGTACCACGAACAGTGGGTAAACTCGCTCAAAACGACGCTACCAAATGTGGTTTTTAAGGAAGAGCAGTATGCGTACGGCGACATGCTCGACAAAATCCGCGTGGCAGTGCGTGCAGGTCAACAACCCGATGCTGCGGTGATACCGCTCCTTTGGGGGCCAGAGTTTTCTGCCGGGGGCAACTTGCTCGAAGTGAATCTGGCAGACTTCGGTTACAAGCCAGAAAACTTCTGGCCGGGGGCATTGAAATCCCTCACATGGCAGGGAAAACTCTACGGCATCCCGACGAACAATGAGACGCATGGTTTTATCTGGAATAAGGCGATTTTCGAGAAGGCGGGGCTGGACCCGGAAAAGCCACCGGCTACATGGGAGGATGTAAAGAATTTCTCCAAGCAGATCAAAGACAAGACGGGCAAGGCGGGCTACGGTGTCGTCGCCAAGCTCAACAACGGGGACATCCCCTACCGATTTATGCCACTCTGCTGGGCACACGGCGGGGCAGCCCTCGACGAAACGGCAGAGACGCCAAAGGGCGATAAATCCGGCTTCGACAACGAAGGTACGATTGCCGCACTGCAATGGATTTACGATGTGTTCGTGCGTGACCAGTCCGCGCCCCAGTCTGCCCTGACGAACACCGGCGTGGAGAACCAGAACTTGCTCCTCTCGGGGGAGATCGCGATGATGAGTGGTCACCCGTCGTCGTACAGCTTCATCCGCATCAAGGCACCGGAAGTTGCAAACAAGCTGGGCTACACGCTCATGCCGACCGGACCGGTGCGACGTGCCGTCGTCTTCGGCGGCTCGAATATCGTCATGTTTAAGGGGGCAAAGGATGTGGACGCAGTGAAGGCGGTGGTAAAGGACCGCACGACGCCGCAATGGTCTATCCATCATGTCTGGGAAACCTCGAATCCCGGCAACCGGGACGCCTTTGCCCTGCCGGAGCAACAGCAGCGTCTCGCGGAAAACAAGTTTCTCGATGTCACAACGAGCAACCTACAATACGGCATCTCGTTTCCGGCAGTCCCTGAGGCAAACGACATCATGAACCTGATCGTGCCGCAGATGATGCAGGACGTGATGATCAAGGCAAAGACCCCGCAGCAATCTGCGATGGACGCCGCGAAAAAGGTCAACGACATGATCGCCAAGCGGAAGTAGCGCGGCGGGGCGGGAGAGACCTGTTGCGAATACCGGGTGGTTTACCACAAACCCCGGTATTCGCAGCGAAGTACTTTGTACGCACCACGCCCTACTCAAGGAGGGTGGATGTGACGGACACGGAAAAGATGCGGGTAGGGCTGTGCGATGCGACGGGGCTGAGCGACGCCGTCCTCCAATTTGGCGTGCAACTCGGCTTGACGAGCGTGCGGACGGGGGGCTGGCATTTGCTCCCCGGTGAGCATCGCTGGGAGTATGCCGATTTGAAAGTGCTCGTCGAGCGGGTCGCGGCGTATGGGCTTAGGCTTGAAGCAATCGAGAATATCCCCTATGCGTTCTACGACAAAATACTGCTCGGCTTGCCCGGTCGAGACGAGCAGATCGCGCACTGTCAGGAAACCATCCGCAATATGGGGCGTGCCGGTATCCCTATCCTCGGCTATAACTTCATGCCAACCTCGGTGTGGCGCACGCCCCCGCGTACGGGGCGCGGCGGGGCACTGGTAACCGCGTTCGACATGGCAGTTGTCGAGGCAGCGTCACCCTCGACGCAGCGCGGCTTCACAGGCAGGCGAGAGCCCGTAATAGACGAGATTTTTGCCCACGGTCGTGAAGCGAGCAGCACCGAAGCAATGATGTGGGAGCGGTACGAGTACTTTATCACGGCGGTGTTGCCTGTTGCGGAGGAGGCAGGCGTCAAACTCGCCCTGCACCCTGATGACCCTCCGGTACCGATGCTCGGCGGTATCGCACGTATCTTCAAGAGCGTCGAGGACTTTCGGCGCGGCTATGCCCTTGCCGGTGGCAGCCCCGCATGGGGACTGGATTTGTGCCTCGGTTGTTGCTCCGAAATGCCGGGAGGTGCGGCGAATGTCCGCGAGATGATCGAGTTCTTCGGGCCGAAGGGGCGTATCTTCTATGTCCATTTCCGCGATGTGCAGGGGACGGTGCCTGATTTCGCGGAGTGCTTCATCGGTGAGGGGAACTACGACCCTGCAGAAGTGATGCTGCTCCTAAAGCGGAATGGCTTCACGGGCTTTCTGCTCGATGACCATGTCCCGACGATGCCTGATGATACATCGTGGGGGCATCGAGGACGCGCGTACGCAATCGGCTACATGCAGGGGTTGCTCAACATGATTGAGCAGATAGAGGGCTAATCCTCTTCTTTCCCGTGGACGCCGCACCGCCTATGCGCGGGCGGCGGCATCGTGCGGGAGCGGCGTTATCCTTTCACACCGCTCACAACAGTACCCTGCACGTAATTGCGTTGCGCGAAGACAAAGACAACGACCATCGGTAGGATGCTGAGGGTGGTTTGTGCCATCACCTGCCCAATTTCGCTGTCGAATCGCCCGTTGAGCAAGTTCAACCCCAGTGGCACCGTGAAGTGATCCGTGGTATTTAGGTATACGAGCGGCTTGAGGAAATCGTTCCATTGCGCGGCAAAGTTGAAGATTGCCACCGCGCCGAGTGCGGGCGCACTCATCGGGATGATGACGCGCCAGTAAATCTGGAACCAGCCCGCGCCGTCCATGCGTGCGGCATCGTCAATCTCGACAGGGATCGTGAGCATATATTGCCGCAACAGGAAAATGCTGAATGCATATGCATACTCCCCGCCAAAGAACGACGGCACGATAAGCGGCACAATCGTGTTGACGAAATGCAATTTGCTCCACAATACATAGATCGGGATGAGCGTTACTTGGCTGGGCAGCATCATCGTGCTCAGCACCAGCACAAACAAGAAACCGCGCCCGCGAAACCGCATCCGTGCAAAGGCGAACGCGACCAGACTGCACATGAACAATGTACCGAACACGGACAGAGCTGTAATGACGACGGTGTTGCGATAAAAGGAAATGAACGGGTAATTCGCCCACGGTGCGGTGTAGTTTTCCCAGTGCAACACGCGCGGCAGAAAATCTATCGGGTGTCGGCTGATCTCCGTAGCGGAGCGCACCGAGGCAGAGAGCATCCACGCGAACGGCATTGCGTACAACACCGCCCCGGCTAGTATCGCCACGTACAATAGGATGCGCCACGGGCGAAATGGCGCGGAGCGACCGCGTGCAGTTGGTTTCGTCGTCATTTTCGCCCTCCTGCCTCATAGTAGACCCAGAAACTGGAGCTACGGATGAGCACCAGCGTGAACATGAGGATGATCGCAAACACCACCCACGCAATCGCCGACGCATAGCCAAAGTGGAACAGTTGGAAACTCTGACGATACAGATAGACCACGAAGGTGAGCGTTGCGTTGTTCGGGCCGCCCTGTGTCAGCACGTAGACATTCGAAAAGACCTGAAACGAGTGGATGATGTTGATGCTGAGATTGAAGAAGACTGTGGGCGTCAGGAGCGGCAGCGTCACGGCGAAAAAGGTCCGCACCGGCCCCGCACCATCAATGCGTGACGCTTCTTGTATCTCGGTCGGGATGCTCTGCAACCCCGCGAGGTAGAGCAACATATTCCGCCCCGCCTCCCACAACGCGATCATGACAAGCCCCGGCACCGCCCACTGCTCCGACGCAAACCAGCGCGGCCCCTCAATCCCCACGACCTTCAATGCCTGATTGACCAGCCCCGTTTCCGGGTTCAGTACCCAATTCCAGATAAGTGCGACGGGGATACCTGCCACGACCCACGGCAAGAAGTAGATCGTGCGCCACAACCCCAATGCCGCGACCTTCTGATTGAGCATCAGCGCGATCATGAGTGCGATCACGGTACCCAGCGGCACCGTGAGCGCGGTGTACCAGAATGTCACCTTGAGTGACTGGATAAACAGCGGGTCGCGGGCGAGGTCTACGTAGTTCTTCGCGCCGACGAAATCCGCGTTCGAGAGCAGATCGCTATCGAACAGCGAGAGACCAAGCGAAAATCCCATCGCGCCCACGGTGAACACGAGAAATCCGAGGAGCCACGGCGAGAGGAAGAGGTACGCCGTCAACTCCTCACGCGCACGCTGCGATAGCTTGCGGCGCGTCTTTCCCGGCGTCGCCATCGCACGCGCCACTGGCTGTCGTCCCATTCGGGGCCTTTCTACGTATTCCGGTGATCGGTCACGCGGTAGTCAGAAGGCAGCAGTCAGGCGGCACAGTCATGCCGCGCCGCACGAACTCCTGCCGCCCTGGTTCCTCCCGATTGCTAGCCGCGCATCTTCGTAGTGACTTGTGTCGCAACCTCTTTGAAGTACGATGTAGGCGTGCCTCCGACGAGAAACACCTTTTGGAGTGCGGGTGCGACAATCTGCCGGTATTCGGCGTCCTTCTTGAAAGACTTGCGCTCGGCGGGGTAGCCCTGATCCATCGCCTGCGGGATGACATCAAGGTTCGCGTCCGCAAGTTCCGGGTATGCGTCGGTGAGCGATTTTTTCCAGCCTGCAATCGAGGAAGTGCGCGAGGGAAAGTAGCCGGTAATCTGGGTGAGGTAGAGCTGGAACTCCTTGCCCGATAGGTACTTCACCAGTTCCCATGCGGCATCCGGGTTTTTCGTCCCCTTCCAGATGGCGAAACTGTCTGTCGAGCCGAACGCGGTGCGCCCCTTTGGTCCCTTTGGTACTGCCGCATACGCCCAGCGAAACTTCTTATCTACTGCCTTCGCATGGGTGAAGGGGTAGAAGCCATCCTCAACCATCGCAATCTTGCCCGCCCCGAATGCCGCCGGGATCGCGTCAAAGGCACGCTGTCCGACACCGACAAGGTTTGCCTGATTCCCCATCGCTTTGTCATAGAAGATGAGTTTGCGGCTCCATTCGAGCGCGGCGAGGGATTCTTCGCTATCGAAGGCTGCCTTCGTATTGTCGGCCGGGTCTACGAGGTTGCCGCCCCATGCGCCGAGTTTGTACCACCAGCGACCGAGTTCCGATGCTCGGAAGAACAGCCCCACGGTGCCATTTTGCGTCAACTTACGTGCGGCATCGGCATACTTGTCTTGGTCCCATGTATCATCAATACGACCCAGGCCCGCTTTGTCGAACAGATCGAGGTTATAGTACACCACCGCCATATTGACGAGTTTCGGCATCCCGAAGCGCAATCCGCTGGCGAGTTTGAAGTCTTTCCACTGCCATGCGAAGAAGTCTTTGATGTCCGCGTCTTTGAGATCGCGCTGTACGAGCGGATCGAGATCGAGCACCTGCCCACGATCTGCGTACTGCGTCACATTATCGAGCCACGTATCGAACACATCCTGTGCGGTGCCAGCGATCATCGCCGCTGTCAGCTTCTCATCAGCCATCGCGTCGGTCGGTTCGACCGTTACCTTGACGCCGCTCTGGGGAGTGAAATTCTTATCGAGGAAATCCTGCGTCAGCTTCGTTTCATCTGCGCTGCCCGCCCGCAGGAGATAGCGGATCGTGCCGCTCGCCTTGCGTGCCGGGGCAGCCGCAGAGCTACTCCCCGTCGTTGCATTAGCAGCCGCACTTGCAACTGTGCGTGCTGTCGTCGCATTCGGCGCCGTCGTTGCGCCCGTGTTACCGGGTGCGGTAGTGCCATTCGTCCCACTCGTTGGCGCAGTCGTCGCGGTGGATGATCCGCACGCCGCCAGTACCGCCGCTCCGGCCACACCCGCCGCCATCTGTACAAAGTTGCGCCGCGTGAAAGTCCCCATGCCCCGCCACCCTTCTCACCGCGCCATGCACGGCGTACTACCATCACATCATCACAGTGCATCGTCCTGCCCACAGAGGCGGCGGGAATTCTCGCACTGAGACCCGGTTGGTCATGAATGTTCCACCGACACGCTCGTATCTGAGTACGAGGGTTATCGGCACCGACGCGAAGAGGGCAAGTTCAATGCCACGCTTCCCATAGTCATTGTCCCGCCTTCTTCCCCCTCCTGTAGCAAAATAAGTGCTGCACACTTTACGCGATACGGCGACTACTTCTCGCGTAGATCATTTGTACCACAATGATGGCGATGGTGCAGGTGACGATACCTGAGCATATGACGACGGGGAGGCCATCGCAGTGACCTCCCCGCATGTTCATAGTGTTGTGTGGTGCAGTGCGCGGTACGCGACTACGAGACGCGGAAGGCGGGTTGCCCCGTCGCAGTGCAGAAGAAGCCTGCCCCGGTCTGGGTCACATCACCGTTCGGGCAGTTCGAGTTGTTGTCGGTGTACTGGCGGGAGCCGTAGCCGTTGGTGTAGCCATTCCCCGCATAACCGAAGCCGTTGCCCGTGAAGCCGTTGCCGTACGCGCCCGCATACGCCGGTGCGCCGTAGCCGTAGCCATAACCCGCGTAGTCGGAGTACACCGGGAAGATGCGCTGCCCCGTCGCCGCGTTGACATTGATGACCGTGCCACTGCCATCGGTCACGACCGATACCGTGCCATAGCGCGGGTCAAAGTACGTGCTGAGGACGGTATTCGGCGGATACCCGGATTGCGCCCCGACGAGCGTTGCCGGAACGAGCGCGAACGCGAACAACATCACGCTTGCGGCAACGACTGCCAGCCGCTTTCGGATGGGAAGAAGTGTAGACATAGAACCCTCCAATACTGCAAGAACCGGAAACATCCTGTAGATGCATCAGATACAGAGACCGAACACGTTGCCGGCCTCACCACCCATGTATGCAACATGCACGCCAACAGCGGCATACACCAAGTAGTATACTCCTTCCTAAAATCCCACCCCGCCGATCCTACCAAAAGGCTAAGAGCATCCCGGCGGCTTGCGTAAACAGAACGTTTGTGCGGTAATCTCGTCAACGGGGCGCGTCGCGTCGCGTCGGGATGATAGCGCAACGAGCAAGGAGCACACCGCAATGACAATGACCGCGCAGACTCTCCCTCTCACAATGTTTTACAAAGGATGGGACACCTACCAGCAACGGCTCGTGAACATCATCGCGCCGCTCTCCCCGGCGCAACTGGCGTTTCGCGTCACGCCGCAGCACTGGTCAATCGGGATGGTGGCGCAACATCTCGTTGCCAACCGCGTCTGGTGGTTCTACGGGTGGATGGGCGAAGGCACCGCCGACCTTCTCGACATCGCCCATTGGGACCCTGGATACGACGCCCACCAGCCCCCGCGCGATGCCGCCGAACTCGTCGCCGGACTGGAAACGACATGGCGGGTGGTCGCGGATGCCCTCGCCCGCTGGACGCCCGCCGACCTCGACACCCGCTTCCCGCCCGAAGGATTTTTGCCCGCCGCAGAATCACCCCACGGCCCCGAACGCACGCGGCAGTGGATCATCTGGCATCTCCTCGAACACGAGATTCACCACGGCGGCGAGCTGTCCGTCGCGCTCGGGATGTGTGGGCTGGAAGGTATCTACGGCACGTTGTAACGCACACGAACACACGGTGGTTTTCACGCTGGTGGGCGGCGTCACATGCTACACGAATACGGTCAATGACGAGTGGCAAGATGCTGAGCCGTCACCGCAATGTATTATTGCCCCTGAGTGACGGCATGTATAGTATCGTGAGTCAAGACCACACGGACTACGTCGCGTCTCTGTCATTGTTCACTAAACCGGGGCAACTACATCACTGATTTCGCAGCGGTTCTTACCGTGGACGCGGTGCTGATACTCGTCAAGCACCATGTCCGGAATGGCGGGTCACGTTCGCGGGGCGTCAACGCGGGTAGACTTTTTCGCCCCTGCTTTTGTCTTCGCCTTCGACACATTGTAGTCCACTGCGGCACGCACCAGATTCCGCAGTTCGGTCTCTTTCACCGCGTCGCCGTTGAAGTAATCAATCGTCCGCCATTTTTTGCCCGTCAGCCCGTTGTTGTAGAGTTTGTCCGGGTCGGGAATCTGTGCGCCTTCGTAAAATGTCACTTTCACCTTGTCTTTGAACGCGTTGGCGATACAGACGATTCCGTCGTGCTCCCATACCGGCGTCCCCATCCATTTCCATTCCTCAATAATCTCCGGGTCTGCCTCATGAATCACCCGCCGAATGTCCGCGAAGGTCTTGCCGCGCCAGTCGGTCAGTTCTGACACGAGGTTGCCGATCAGTTCGCTTGCACCTATGTCTTTCTCCATGTCACCCTCCGCATTAGTACGTTTGTTCTCTTTCTTGCGTATAGCGACTCGTGCGAGTAGATGTCAAATGCACCGTGACGCCATTGTACGAATGAGATCCATGACCGGCGTAGCCGGTTACTAGAGCTCTCACGATCATACCAGTGGTGGACCTAGCCACAACATCTCCTGCACAGTCGTCCTGCCCCTTGCTGGCGCGACTTGCATGATAACGAAAAATTTGTTATGGTGTCTGTCATGGAACACGCAGCAAATGCCGCTGAGCGGATAATCAAACGTTTCGGGGGGCAGAGTGCGCTTGCCGCCCTGCTCGGCAAGAGGCAGAGCACTATCGAACACTGGGCAAAGACTGGACGGGTGCCTGCTCAATGGCAAATGCCGCTTATGTCGCTTGCCCGCCAAAGGGGTGTGATCTTGGAAGCAAAAGACTTCGTCGAACTCAAGCCCAACCCGATCGAGCCGGCAGAGGGCCGCCTCGGCATCCTTCTCGTCGGTCTCGGTGCCGTCGCCTCGACCTTCATCAGCGGCGTCGAGCACATCCGTCGCGGCAGTGGTCAGCCCGTCGGTTCGCTCACCCAGATGGGCACCATCCGCCTCGGCAAGCGAACAGAAAACCGCTCGCTCCCTATCCGCGAGTTCGTCCCGCTTGCGAACCTCGACGACATCGTCTTCGGTGCTTGGGACCCCTTCCCCGACAACGCCTACGAGGCGGCGGTGAAGTGCGGCGTGCTTGATCGCCACGAACACATCGAACCCATCGCCGACTTCCTCAAGTCCATCAAGCCAATGCCCGCTGCCTTCGACCAGTATTACGTCAAGCGTCTCAACGGACCCAATGTCAAGAGCGGCACGAAGATGCATCTGACGGAACAGATTCGCGCAGACATTCGCACCTTCAAGTCCGCAAACAACTGCGACCGCCTCGTTATGATCTGGTGCGCCTCGACTGAGATCTACATGGAGGAGGGACCAGACCACCGCAGTCTTGAAAGCTTCGAGGCGGCGATGGGCGACAATGACACAACGATTGCTTCCTCGATGCTCTATGGGTATGCTGCCCTGATGGAAGGCATCCCCTTCGCCAACGGTGCGCCCAACCTGACCGCTGACATCCCGGCACTGGTCGCGCTGGCAAACGATCAGGGCGTTCCGATCTGCGGTAAGGACTTCAAGACCGGCCAGACTCTAATCAAGACGGTTATCGCGCCGATGCTGAAGGCACGCATGCTCGGTCTCAACGGCTGGTACTCGACGAACATCCTCGGCAACCGCGACGGTGAGGTTCTTGACGACCCGGAGAGCTTCAAGACTAAGGAAGAATCGAAGATCGGCGTCCTCGAGTATATCCTCCAGCCCCATCTCTACCCCGAACTTTATCGCGACGCCTATCACAAGGTGCGGATCAACTATTACCCGCCCCGGGGCGACGACAAAGAGGGCTGGGACAGCATCGACATCTTCGGCTGGCTCGGCTACCCCATGCAGATAAAGATCGACTTCCTTTGCCGCGATTCGATTCTCGCCGCGCCTCTTCTGCTTGACCTCGCTCTTTTCCTCGACCTCGCCAAGCGAGCCGGCATGAAGGGCATCCAAGAATGGCTATCCTTCTACTTCAAGAGCCCGCAGCACGCCACCACTGTGTACCCGGAGCACGACCTTTTCATCCAGCAGACGAAGCTGAAGAACACGCTTCGCTGGATGATGGGCGAAGACCAGATCACCCACCTCGGCCGCGAGTACTACCAAGAGGACTAACGAGTAACCGCGACAGAACGGAGCAGTACCTCGCGGTGTATCTGCTCCCACTACTTGCGGGCGCGAGTGTGCTGCCGTGCTACAAGGAGGAGCAGCATGATCGCGCCCGCATCCCCGCATCATGCACCGACGCAGTCGCGTTGCATCACGGAAAATGTGCGCCACTCACCGAGGCAAAAGAAGACGAAATGGGCGGAGACCGCCCACATTTTTAGTAAAGGCCTCCGCTATGCCTCAAACATGTGGCCTCGTCCACTGTCCGATGCTCTCTCGCACTCGCAGGGCGACGTATCAGGGGGCGCGATAGGTATACTGCCCCGCCACGCTAACGGGCAATCCCCCGACGGTGACAACGACATTGACCGCCCCCGCCGGATGGGGCGGCGTCGTGACGACTAGCCCGCCGGAGGTGGCTTCGATGACGGTTGCAGGGGTGCCGCCGAAGGTGACTTGGGGCATCTCGCCACCGAGACCGATGCCCGCGATTCGCACCGTCTGCCCGCCTGCGGTGGGGCTGTCGGTCGCGCTCAGACCGATGACGACGGGTGAGACGGCGATGTCGGCGGTGCCGGTGGCGTAGCCGGAGGGATCGGGGATGGCAAAGAGGTGTTGCACGCCCGCCGTGTTGAGTGTGAGGGCGAAGGGGTGGCTGCCCGCATCGGCGGCAGTAAAGGTGTACGGCGCGGGGAGGGTAGCGGCGGGGTCGCTACTGCGGAAGGTGACACGTCCCGCGAAGCCCGGTGCGATCTCGCCGGTGCGGTCGCGCACGGTGACGGTGAGCGTGACCGCGCCGCCCGCCACGGTGCGGGTGGGGGCACTGAGGGCGATGCCGCCCCCTGTTGCCCGGTTGGGGATCGTGACGGTGAGGGTGTAGACGCGGGCGGCAGTCGTCCCGGCGCGGTCAGTGGCGGCGACGGTAAAGACGGACACACCCGCATCGGGTACTGGGACGCCGGCGAGGGTGCCATCGGACGAGAGGGCGAGACCTGCCGGGAGCCGCCCTGTGGTCAGGGCATACACATAAGGCGGGGTGCCGCCGGTTGCGCGGATCGCGGCGCGATAGGGCGTCCCCGCAATGGCGTCGGGGAGGGGGTTGGTATCGAGTATCGGAGGCGTGACGGGCGGTTCGGTCGGTGGCGGTGCCGGGGTCGGTGATGGTGTTGGCGACACGGTTGGCGATGGCGGGGGGGCCGGAAGGCTTGCCAGAAGCGCGATTGTGGGCGTGGACGATGGGGAGAAGGCGGCGGATGTGGGTGTCGGTGTCGCGGTCGGTTCGAAGAATGCAATCGCGGGGGCGGCAAGCGCGACCGATGGGGCGGGCGGCGCGGTCACGCTTGCGGGGATGAGGCGGGGCGTATTTTCTGTTGACAGGACGGCGAACACGGAAACGGTGGCGGCGATGCACACCACCAGCATTGCCGCGATACTCCGCCTCATCAACCGTGCCATGCGCTGCCCCTCGTCGTGCCGAAAAGTACATCGTGTCGAAAAGTACATCGCCATCATACCGCTGCATGGGACGGCGTGTGTGTTGCCCGGTTTGCGCGGCGTCGTGGGGGCGGCTACCATCGCGGTATCGGGAAAGATCAGGTACGGTTATGCAGCTCAGGGGGCGGGGGGATGCCAGTGCCATTCGTCGTCGGATTCGGGGACGATGGGGGCATCGCTGGACCACTGGGGCGGGGTCATGCCCCGACGCTCGGCGGCGCGGATGACGACGCGGAGGATGAGGGCGGAGCCGACGAAGAGCAGCGAGGTAAGCACCATAATCCCGGTAAGTGTGAGCATCGTGGTGTTCTCCGGTCGCGTTGCTGCGTGGTGCTATCTCTCCCACACTATCGCTCTAGTACCGCTATAGTACCAGCGATGGGGGCAAAGGCGCGAACGGGGGTGCGAGGTGCCGGTGGTGGCGGTAGTGGTCTGGCGGGTGCTCGTCGGGCTGATCGGGGCGGGGTTGGTGATGAGTGCGCTCGGCTCGGCGGTGCGGACGGTGGTGCTCCCACGCGGGACGCCGGACCCTATCACACGGCTGGTGTTCGGGCAGATGCTCCGCGTGCTGAATGTCGGGCTATGGGTGCGGCGGGCGAACACCTACGAGGCACGCGACCGCGTGATGGCCTATTACGCCCCGGTGAGCCTGCTGGTACTCGTGGCGACATGGCTGGTCTGCGTGCTGCTGGGGTACATGGTGATGTTCTGGGCAGTAGACCCGCGACCGCTGGACGAGGCATTCGCGGTCAGCGGATCATCGGTCTTTACGCTCGGTTTCGCGCCGCTGAAAACGTCGGTAGAAGTTGCGCTAGCGTTCACGGAGGCAGGAATCGGGCTGCTTTTGGTCGCGCTGTTGATCTCGTATCTGCCGACGATGTACGCGACATTCGCACGGCGCGAGGCGGCAGTGACGCTGCTGGAGGTGCGAGCGGGGTCGCCGCCATCGGCAGTGGAGATGATCGCGCGGTTCAACCGGCTGGATCGTCTCGGTGCGATGGACGATCTCTGGGAGGCGTGGGAGGGGTGGTTTGCGGATGTGGAGGAGAGCCACACATCGCTCGCCGCGCTCGCGTTTTTCCGGTCGCCGCAACCGGATCGGTCGTGGGTGACGGCGGCGGGGGCGATCCTCGACACGGCGTCGCTGATGGCAGCGGCGGTGGATGTGCCGCGCAACCCGCAAGCCGAGTTGTGCATCCGGGCGGGGTACGTTGCGCTAGGACGCATCGCGGGATATTTTCGGATTGATTACGACCCGCAGCCGAAGGCGGGCGACCCGATCAGCGTGACGCGGGGGGAGTTCGATGCGGCGTGCGCGGATTTGCGGTGGCGCGGGGTGCCGATGAAGGCGGATGTCGAACAGGCGTGGCGCGACTTCGCGGGGTGGCGCGTGAATTACGACTCCGCGCTTCTGGGGCTAGCGGGGCTGACGATGGCACCGTACGCGCCGTGGTCGTCGGATCGGGGAGCGGTCTATCGCCGCCCGCCGATCTTCCAGAAGCGATGAGCTTGGGCGATGAGCAGCGCACGGAGGGGCTTGCTACCTTGCTCGATGGCGCATTGGCAGTGCGGGCGGCGTTCCTCGATGCAGACAGGGAGCATCGCGGCGCAGTGCGGCTGTTCAACGGATTTTATGAGGGTGCGCCGGAACTGGTGGCGGAGTGCTACGGCGGGACACTCGTGCTGCACGACTACGCTGCCGACCCGGACGCGGAGGGCGGCGCAATGATGGAAGCGGCGATCACGCATCTCGCAGCACGACTGCCGTGGGTGGACGCGGTCGTTGTGAAACGGCGCAACGGCGCGACGCCCGAATCACGGCACGGGGTGCGGGTGCGCGGCACACATGCGGCGACGCGGGTACGCGAAGGCGGGGTGTGGTACGCCCTCGATCTGTTGGCGTATCGCGACGCGGGGCTGTACCTCGATACGCGCACGCTGCGGGCATGGGCGACGGCGCACCTCGGGGGGGCGCGGGTGCTGAATACCTTCGCGTATACGGGTAGCCTCGGCGTGGCGGCGACGGCGGGCGGCGCGGCGCGGGTGGTGCAGCTCGATCTCAAGCGCGAGTATCTGAATATGGCGAAGACTTCGCACACCCTCAATGGATTCCCGATTGTAAAGGCGGATTTCGTCGCGGGGGACTTCTGGGAGCAGGTGGCGCGGATGAAGCGGGCGGGGGCGCAGTTCGATTGCGTCTTCGTGGACCCGCCCTTCTTCGCTGCATCGGGCAAGGGGACGGTGGACCTCGTCGCGCAAAGCCATCGGGTCATCAACAAAGTGCGCCCGCTCGTTGCGGACGGTGGGCGGTTGGTGGCGATCAACAATGCCGTTTTCGTGTCGGGCGCGGAGTACATGCGGACGCTGGAACTGCTCTGCGCGGACGGGTATCTCTCGATAGAAGAACTGATCCCGGTGCCGCCGGACTGCACCGGCACCGCCGCGACCCGCGTACGTGCGCCGCTGGCGGACCCCACGCCATTCAACCATTCGACGAAAATCGCGGTGTTGCGGGTGCGGCGCAAGGGGGCGTGACCGCCTATGCGCCGTGCGTCGCAGTCTCTGCCGCCCGCGCCGCGACGGTGGCGGCGAAATCGTCAATGAGGCGGCGGGCGATGCTGGGCGGCGGGGGGATGCGGGGCAGATCATCCGGGCGAAACCAGCGAGCATCGAGCAGTTCCACGCCGTCCGCCTCGACCTTGCCCGCGATGTACGTCGCGGTGAAGCCGATCATGAGAGAGTTGGGGAAGGGCCACGGCTGGCTACCGAAGTAGCGGATGTCGGTTACGGCAATGCCGACTTCCTCCGCGATCTCGCGCCGGACGGTTTCTTCCAGCGATTCCCCCGGCTCGACAAAGCCCGCGAGGACACTGTAAAAGGCGGCGGGGAAGGCGCGAGAGCGGGCAAGCAGGATTTCATCGCCACGACGCACGCGCACGATCACGGCGGGCGAGAGGCGCGGGTAATTCGTGAGACCGCACCGGGGGCAGCGCGTGGCGCGTTCGCCGGGGAGGGGTTCGGTCGGGGTGCCGCACTGCCCGCAGAAGCGATGCGTGCGCCCCCACGCGACGATTTGCACCGCCCGCCCCGCGATGGCGAAATGGTCGTCCGAGATGCGCCCATACAGCCCGCGCAGCGGTTCCCACGCGCACCCGTCCGGGGCATCCCCTTCGGCGTCCGCCTCGGCTGCCCAGCAATCTACACCGTGCAGTGTGCCGAGGTAGTCCGGCGGGCGCAGCGGCGTAACCCCGACAGAGGTATTTCCCGCCACCAGCGGGACTGCAACGGTTTCGCTGGTGGCGCGTACGAGCATTGCGCCGCCGCGAAACATGAACCACCACGCTTCCGGCGATGGCTCGGCGGGCGGCGAAATAAGCGCAACGAATGTGCGGGCGGGAACGATGCCCCCGCCCGTGTCGGCGTCGGTGATCGTGACAGTCATGCGGCACCTCCGATGATGCGTGCGTAGGCGGCGGGGTCGGTTGCGCCTTCGCAGTTGAAGACGAGGACGCGGGCGGCGGGTGTCAGTCCCGCAGCGATGCCCGCGCCGGAATCGTGGAGGGCGAGCAGACCCGCGAGACCCGCCGCGCCCGTTTCACCCGCCGTGATCCCATCGGCAGCGAGGAGGCGCATCGCACGGCGCGTCCATTCGTCCTCGATGGCGACGAAGATGTCCACGCCCGCCGCAAGGATCGGGAGGGCAACGGGCGAAGGTAGCCCGCAATTCAGCCCCGCCATAATAGACGGGTGTGGCCCCGGCACGGCGACGAGTGCGCCCGCTGCGACTGAGGCGAGGACGCACGCGGCGGTGTCGGGTTCTACTCCGATCATGCGCGGCACGGATGCGAAACCGGGGCGGCGGTAGTGGCGCGTCACCGCCGCTGCAAATGCCCCCACGCCAATCTGCACCGCAACAAGATCGGGCGGCGGTGCATCCGTGGCGGCGAGAGCGTCGTCAATTTCCCACAGGATGGTGGAATATCCCTCGATCACGGCGCGTGGTACATCCTCGTAGCCGTCCCATGCGGTATCGGCGATCACGAGGCAGCGGTCGTTCGCGGTGGCAGCGGCGCAGTTCACGGTGTCGTCGTAGGTACCGTCCACGATGGTGACGGTCGCGCCTTCGTCCGCAATGGCGGCGCGGCGCGGTTCCACCATATCGGCGGGGACGAAAATATGGGCGTCGAGACCGAACAGCCGCGCCATACGTGCGACGGCTCTGCCGTGGTTGCCGTCGGTGGCGGCGGCGAGGGTAAGGGGGCAATAGGGCGCGAGTTGGGCGCGGAGATCGTCGGTGGTCTGCCACGCGGCGAAGCCGCCGACGTGGGCATCGAGGGCGCGGTATGCCGCCCACGATGCGCCGATGATTTTGAAGGCGGGCAAGCCGAGGCGGGATGATTCGTCTTTCACGAGGACCTGCGCGACATCGAGGGCGGCGGCGATCTGGGGTGCGACGATGAGCGGCGTCGGGCGATACCCGGCGAGGCGGCGATGGAACGCGAGCGGGGCGCGGTCGGGGAACCACTGCGGCGCAGCGACGGCGCGGGGATTGGCGAAAGTACGCACGGCGGGACGCGATCCTTCTCCCGCAGAGCGCGTGCGGGAGTGCTATCGTACCCGATCTGCGCGGGGGACGGCTACGGGGCAGCGATGTGCGGCACAATAAAACCCCTTTCCTGTCATGTGCTTGACATAGAGGAGGGGACGGATGCGTCATGCTGCGTGCGAGATGAAGGCGAAGGAGAGGAAGACGGGATCAGCGGACTTGAGGAAGGCTGCCTCGACTTCCGGCGCGGCGAAGATCATCGCGTACAACTTGCTGTTGTTGACGGCGAAAATGATCTGCGTTTTGACGGTCACGCCGCTGCTGTTCTGCGACAGATAGGTGAGGCTCTGCGCGGGCGAGTTGCCGATGTTCCCCATATCCCGTTCCGGCAGTATTTTCCGGCGATACTGGCGGCAAAGAACAATCAAGCAGTCGCGGCGGTATCGAGGGCGCGGGCGAGATCTGCGCGGTTCAGCCCACGGAACGCTTCGGTATGGACGGCGCAGAGTAGGGCAACTCCCGCGGCCATCAGGACGGTTTCGGTGCCGAAAATGGTGGCGTAGCCGACGCGGGCGGAGAGCCAGCCGCTTTCGATCAGGGCACTTTTCATTGCACCGCTCACGAAATTGGCGAGACCGGTTCCGAATGCCTGCGCCATACCCCACAGCCCCATGTACTGCCCGACCGCCCCGGCGACGGTCATTTCCATCATGAGGGAGAGTGCGCCGACATTGAATAGCCCCGTGCTGATGCCCATGACGAGCAATGCGGGGTTGAGCAAGGCACGGGCGGTGCCGAGGGCGCAGAGCGTGAGCAACGCCAGCCCTGCGGCGGTGCCGATGCTGCCGATGAGCGCGATGGTTTTTTTGCTGACGGCGATATGCCCGCTGACGATGCCGGTGGCGATCATGCCGATAAGCACGCCGCCGCCCCATGTTTGGGTGAAAGTCGTTGTCTCGCGTAAGGTCATGCCGAATACATCTGCCCCGAAGACTTCCAGCACCGCATCTTGCAAGAAGATGCCGAGGATAGAGAGCAGAAGGAAGCCGAAGAAGGTACGAACCTGCGCGTTGTCCCGGAGCAGCCCGAATGCCGCGCTCGCCGATGCTGTGTTGGCGGCGGCGGGTTGCTGCCCGCTGGCGGTGCCGCGCCGCTCGATGCCGACAACGCCGAGAAGCGAGACGAGCAACACGATGAGCGGCGTGATGCCATAGAGCATTTGCATCCGGGCGGGGTCGTATGTGTCGCCGAGGGCGGCTTTGATGACACCCGCTGCGATGATCGTCCCCGCGATCAGTGTCGTCCAGACGACGGCGATCACGCCGCCGCGTGTGCGTTCGTCGGTTACTTCGGCGATGAGGGCATGATGAGCGTCACCGGTAGCAGCGACCCCCGCGCCGAAGACGAGCATGAGCGCGATACCCGCCGCGAATGCTGCTGCCGATCCATGCCCCATCGCCACGGCGAGCGCGGGGAGCGGCACGAAGACGAGCGATGCCGCCACCGCGCCGAAGACAAGATACGGGGAACGACGCAGCCCGCCGAGCGGGTAGCGATCCGCGAGAGTGCCAAAGACGACCTGCAAGGGAGAGAGGAAGTAGTGCAGACCGAGCATCGCGGTCACAACGACGGCGGCGACGCCGAGATCGTGGATGGCGATGCGGTTGAAATTGCTCGTGAGGAGCGCGAACATCCAGCCGATGCCGAGTTTGGGCGCGGCGAGGCGTAGCGTGCGAACGAATTGCAACAGGATTCCTTCCTTTCGGTCGGTCGCGGATTTTGCGCGGCGCGGTACGTCATGCGGAAGAATTCTCCCGCACATATTCTACGTGATGCGTCTGTATGCATCTGTCGCGTGGTATACCGCGAAGCCGCTGCTGCTGCTGTCAGGAACGGGCGGTCTTTTCGTCGCTCGTTGGTCTCAGTGCGGGCGGGAACTCTTGCAGAAGCCACGAATTGCCGTCGGGGTCACTGAATCCGGCATACTTGATACCCCCGAGATCGGTGATCTCGCCAGTTTCGATCCCGCGTTCGACGAGTGCTGCGTGCGCGGCGGCGATGTCCGCCACGACCAAGTGCAGTCCCTTCACCGACCCCGGCTGCATCTCGGTAATTTCGCCCATACCGGTCCCAAAGACAATCGAACACGCCGACCCGGGCGGCGTGAACTGGACAACCCGCATCGTGTCGGTCGGTTGCACATCCACCTCTAACGTAAAGCCCACCTGCTCATAGAATGCCTTGGCGCGGTCAACATCCGTAACCGGCACCGGCACCAACTCAAGTTTCATATCGGGCATGGTCGCATTCTCCTTTGGTTCCGGAGGCAGATTTGCAGAACTCACGTTCTAATACTAGCACATTTCGTCACCGATGTGACCGACATGTGTAGCCCTCCTTTGACGGAGTATACCGAGCCCTATCGCCGCCCCGTCGCCAGCCCCATGACGAAAAACGGACCGTACCACGGCACAAAGAACGCGAGCAACCCGCACAACAGTGGGTCTGCGCCCTTGCGATGTGCCATGATTGCGGAGGCGACCGTAAGCATGAGAATGACTGCGAAAATTGGTACAAGCATGTGCGAGACCCCTTTACTTGTTGACGACACTCGTGGTGTCGTCGGCACGTCTATCCCGATGCCGGAGAATGCCCTGCGCCACGGTGCAGGCGGGTCAGTGCGCCGCGCCGTAGTGCTTCTCCCCGGCAGTGACCGGCACCGCGAAGCGATTTTCTGCGGGTGCCAGCGGGCAGGTGGCATACGGGGTGAAGGCGCACGGCGGGTTGATCGCCTTGTTGAAATCGAGCACGATCTGCCCGTCGTCTCCCATGTCGGAGACGAGAAACCGCCCGCCACCGTATGTTTCTCGCCCGGTAGTCGCGTCCGCAAAGACAAAGAGGACGCCGTCTTCTTCCTCGCTCACCGCACTGAACGCATACTGCTGCCCGCCGTACGTGAACACTGCCCGCCGGTGAATTGTCCGTTCTCGCATTGTCCCCAGTGTCGAGGGAATCAGCACGGTCTGCGGTGCGTCGAGCGATACCCATGCGGCGGTGATGCGCCAACCCGGATCGAGCGGGTAGTATTCCAAGCCACCGAACTGTGTGCGGGTGGTCGCCTCGCGGTCTTTGACCCGCACGCCTATGCGCCCGTCGCGCTCGATCAGCGAGAAACTTGCCGTACCGAACCGGACGATTGTCGGGCTACCGGCGCGGGTATCGGGGAGCAGTTCCGCTTCGGTGTGGTCTGTTTCTTCGATGGTCGCATCGGCCCCCGGCGTGAGGCGGAGATATGCGTGACAGTCGTCGGTCAGGGTAATGATGCCGAGGTGCGCGGGGCCGGTACTGAGCACAATAGTGTTCTCTGCAGCACTGCCGACCCGGTTCGTGCCGGGGGTGAGCCATTCGAGACCGATCAGGGTCAGCCAGCCGTCCGGGGCGGCGAGTTGCTCAAGCCGCTGTGCGCGCCATTGCCTGATCTGGTCGGCATAGAGAACGTGTGCGGAGACGGCGGGCGCAGTGGGTGTGGTCATCGGGTCTCTCCCTGTACATCGTGTGCGGTGCGCGGGTATGGAGCAGATTATCGGCGAGTGTCGTCCATTTTGTCGAGCAGGTCAATGACCGAGCGGGGGCGGGCGCGGGTGCGCTCGGCGAGCTTGCCGGTGGTTTCGCGCAACCGGGCGGAGAGCCACGCGATCAACTGGCGGGCGAGGGCGGGCTGTTCCTCGAGCAACGTGAGCAACACCGCCCGTTCGAGCGTGAGCAGTTGGCAATCGGTCTGCGCGGTCGCATTGAGGACATGCGTCCCGCCGTCGAAGACCGCATCTTCCCCCAATGCGGCACCGGGGCCGAGGGTGCTGATTCGGGCAACAGAGCCGCTGGTGCCGCGCTTTTCTTCCAGCGCAATCTGGCCGGTAACGACGACGTAGAGCAAATCGCCCTCATCGCCTGCCCGCACGAGGGTTTCGTGTGCGGGGACTTCGATCTCTTGCACGACTTCCGCGAGGATTCGCAGTTGTTCGCTCGAAAGATCGGCGAAGGGTGGCACACCTCGGAGCAGCGTTGCGCGTTCGACCAGTGAGAGCATGGTTCCATCCTTCCTGAGCAAAATATCCGTCGCACCGAGGGAGTGGGGTAAATCCGGTTCTTCTTCCGACGCGGCAGCGATAAGTGTCTGCCGCCAACGGTTGGCGCCGAGCGCGAGGACGGCGAGCGTGCCAGACGCAGTAGGGCGCGTGTCCGACATCGCATGACCGTTTGGGGAGAGCAACCCGGCTGCTTGCCGTGCGATGGCGGGCGAGCGGACGGCTTCGAGTGCTTCCTGCGCGTGGGCGCGGAGAAGTGGCTCCTCGGAGGCCAGCCCGTGCCGGATGATCCGCGCCGCGCCCGTGCCGTCGGTGATGACGAGACACTCCACCCAGCGTGCCAGCCCCGTCATGATGGCGTCGTCCACATCGCGGCGCAACACTGACCCCGCTGCGCCGTGTGGCGTGCCGAGTGTCGCCCGTGCCGCCGCAAGATCAGCGATAGTGGAGAGGTTTGCGCTCTCTTCCGTGACGAGTGCCGCCCGCCACCGCCACGGAGTCCACCGGGTGAGAATCGCGAGCCCCGTCGCACGGCCCCATCCGCGCTGAGGGGAAAGGTGGCGTGCAAGCCCGTCCGCCCGCCCCGCGCCACCGGAGAGCAATGCCGCCGCCGCCGCCGTTCGCACACCGGGGGCGGGATCATCAAGCGCGGCGACGAGCGTGGGAGTTACTGCCCGTCCGAGACGAGTGAGTGCAGTGACGGCGGTCGTGCGGACGGCGATAGCGGTGTCGCCTGCGGCAGCGAGCAGGGCGGCGAGAGCGGCATCGGGAAGAGATGGGAGTTCCCCCGCTGCACTCGCGGCGGCGCGGCGTACGGCGACCGACGCATCGGTAAGAAGCGGGACGAGGGCAGCTGCATCGGTGCGGGCGATGAGGGGAGCCGCTGCTGCCCGCACCGATTCCGGGCCGGACTGCGCGAGGGCGAATAATCGTGACCGCGCCGCATCGCTGGCAATTTTGTGTTCCTGCAGCCATGCCACGGCAAGGAGCGCGACTTCGGGGTCGGGGTCATCGAGCAACGGTAGCACCTGCGTGACGGCAAGAACCGGGGAGAGTGCGGCAAGGGACGCACGCCGGATGGCGGGAAGCGGCGACGTGAGCAGGCGCGGCGCATCGGGCAGCAGGGCGGCAGTGGGGATGTGTCGCTCCGCGAGGGCGTCGAGCAGCGAAACGGTGAACGCGGGCGTGGCATCGGGCAAATGTGGCGTGATCGCGGCGGCGGCGGCGGCGGGGGCAAGGTCTGCCAGTAGCGCGACGAGGAGCAATCGTTCGTCGTCGTTCGTGCTCATCGCGAGACGGCGGGCGATTTCGTCGGTGACGGTGGCATCCACCCCCCCGAAGGAGGGAAGCGCAACGCGACCGGCGAGTAGATCGGTCCCGGAGGCGAGGGCAAGGGCGGCGCGTTGGTGCTGGCGACGGACGATAAGGGCGACGGCGACCCCGCCCGCCGCGGTGAGAAACGCGAGACCGCCGATTATCTGCGGTCCCGCACCGAGGGCAGCAAGCGCGGCGACGAGCAGGCTGCTCGCCAACCCCGCGACCGGCACCGCGCCGCCGCGCAACCATGCCCGCCCGATACTCCGCTCACTGACAGGGAGCAGACCGAGCAGGATGTCCTCCATTGGAGTCTGCAACGCGGGGCGGAGAATCAATCTGCCTGCCTGCGCCGCGATGCCGGTCGCGAGACCACCGACCGTCACGACCGATGCGGCGACGATCATCGCGGTGGCGGGCGGGAAGGTCGTTGCCCGCGCCGTGCCGTACCGCTTGATGAGGGCAGGCAAGCCGATTGCCTGCACCG
>JBBRMX010000023.1:0-24556 GCA_038230615.1 Thermomicrobiales bacterium
CAGAAGATCAGGAAATCGCCGATGCCCCCCAGTACCGCCCCAATACCGAGCAGACGCGCCGGGGAGATCGCCGCGCCGATACGCCCGATCAGCAGCCCACCGAGCAACCCACCGACTGCCTGCGCCGATACAATCCAGCCGAACACTTGCCCGTCGCCACCGAGGACTTTCGAGACGAACGGCACGAACAGCGTCCCCATTACCCCCTCGCCCACCGCCACAATTGTCTGGAACACAAAAAGTACGGCGATCACGCGGCTGCGTGGCACGAGTTGCAGCCCCGCCCACCACTCCCGCCACACCCGCACGAATACGCCGGCTGCGGTTGCGGCTGCATCGGTATCGGGGGCGGCGCGATGGGGGCGGGTATCTGCCCGGACCGACGCGATCAACAGCGCAGCGATGACGAACGACACGGCATCGAGCGTGACGACCCCCCGCAGTGCGAATGCCGCGAAGACGAACCCCGCGATTGCGGGACCGATAAGCCGCGACGCATCCGTATTGATGCCATAGAGCGCGTTCGCCGTGATCAGTTGCTTTTCCGGCACGAGCAGCGGCAGCAATGCCCCTTCTGCCGGTCGGAAGAACCGCACGACCACTGATTCCATGAACGCAACGCCGTACAGTATCCACAGATGATCCGCCGACCGTACCACGAACAGCGGCAGCAGAAAGAGTGCGAGCAGAATATCCGCGACGATCATCGTGCGCTTGCGATCCCATCGGTCTACGAAAACCCCCGCGACTGAACCGAGCAGCAGGCGCGGCAGGAGGCTTGCAATCCGTATTCCGCCCGTCGCCAGCGTCGAATGGGTGATCCCGTAGACATAGAGCGGCAACCCGATCATCAGCATCCAATCGCCCAAAAGCGAGATGAACCCGCCAAACCAGACGAACGAGAAATTGCGCTGGCGCAACACTGCGAACATCGTCGTATACTCCCTGCGTAGTGTGCGGTGCGACATGATGAAGGGCGGGCAGTATACGTCCCCGACCATGCCCCGGCAAGTACCGCAGTGTATGTATCTGGCACGCACGGCTACCTATCGCTGAATATCCTTTGTGCTAACTTGGCTATTGCGGGAAAGGCATCACGGGGACTATGGCGGATACGACCGGGGGACGCATCGCACTCGCCCCGCACGACGGGCATCGGACGCTCGAAGCGTGGACGTATCAGCGGTTGCGTGAGGCAATTGCACGCGGCACGCTGGCACCGGGGGCGAAACTCGTCGGGTCACGGCTGGCGACGGAGATGGGTGTGAGCCGCATCACGATTGCCAATGCCCTCAAGCGGCTGGCAAGCGAAGGTTTTGTCGTCGTCACGCCGCACAAAGAGGCGGTCGTCGCCGCGCTCGATGAAACGAGCCTCGCGGAGATTTTCGCCGTCCGCTACGCGCTCGATGCACTTGCGATGCGTGCCGCCGCTGCGCACGCAACGCCGGGGATGCTCGCCCCGCTCCGCACGGTAGATCGCCTCTTGCCCGCCGCCGCCGACCGCGACGACATCGAAGCATACCGGCGGCTGGAGCGCGAGTTCCATCACGGCATCTACGCGCTGGCGGAGTTGCCCCTTGTCACTGCTATTCTCACCGATCTGTGGGATCGTTTGGAGCCGTATCGCGGGCGGCGATACACGCAGCAAGGGCTGGCGTTTGCAACCCACGACGAACACCCGCACATCCTCGATACCCTTGCCGCGCATGATGGCGATGCCGCAGTCGCAGCGATGCACGCCCACGTCAGCGCGGGGTACGACCGCTATGTGCAGGTGATTCGCACCCCGCTCCTTGACAATGCCCCCATGACCCCATAAACTCGTCCTAACGATTACATGCAACATGCAATTGCCCGATACACGGGCGAGGGGGAACAAGTGGCGACAATTCCGCTGCATCTCGATGTGCCGGTGGTGGAAGAGACCGATGTGCTGGTTGTTGGTGGGGGGCCTGCGGGGATCGCCGCCGCGATTTGCGCTGCCCGCACCGGCGCACGTACCACGATTGTCGAGCGATATGGCTTCCTCGGCGGCAACGCGACCGCAAGCCTCGTCGGACCGTTCATGTCGTCGCACTCCGACGACGGCGAGGAACAACTTGTCGTCGGCATCTTTGATGAGATCGTGCGGCGGATGCAGGCAATCGGTGGCGCGATGCACCCCGGCGATGTGCGAAAAGGCAGCGCGGAGGCGGGGTTTTATCTGCACGGGCATGACCACGTGACCCCGTTCGATCCCGAAGCCCTCAAGACCGTTGCGGCGGCGATGATCGAGGAAGCGGGCGGGAAAATCCTGCTCCATTCGTTCTTCGTGCAGCCTGTGATGGACGGCGACCGCGTGGACGCGATCATTGTTGCCAATAAGTCCGGTTTGCAGGCTTTGCGGGCGGCGGTGATCGTGGATTGCTCGGCAGACGCTGATGTCGCTGCCCGCGCCGGTGTGCCGTTCACGGTCGGGCGCGAGCGCGACGGGTTGATGCAGCCGATGACGATGTTCTTCCGGGTGGCGAATGTAGACGATGCCGCGGTAGAAGCATATGTCGAGGCACACCCGGAGGAGCGCGGCACGCTGTTCAAGGCACTCGTGGAGGAGGCGCGGGCGCGAGGCGAGTGGACATTGCCCCGCGAGAAGATCGGCATCTATCGCACCCCGCAGGCGGGCGTCTGGCGTGTCAACACGACCCGCATTCAGGGCGTGGACGGCACCGATGTGCGCGACCTCACCCGCGCCGAGATCGAGGGGCGCAAGCAGGTGCATTTCCTGATGCAGTTCTTCCGCTCCAACCTTCCCGGTTTCGCCAATGCGACCCTGCACGACACCGCGACGCAGATTGGCGTGCGCGAGACGCGCCACATGCACGGGCGGTACACCCTGACGGCGGACGATCTTATCACTGGGCGGCATTTCCCGGACGTGATCGCTCGCTACGCCTACCCGATGGACATTCACAGCCCCGACAGCGCGAGCGGGTATTTCTCCGAAGCGGGCAAAACCGCAAACTCGTACGAAATCCCGTTCGGGTCGCTCGTGCCGCAGGGAGTGAGCAATATGCTGATTGCGGGGCGGTGCCTCTCCGCAACCCACGAGGCGCACGCGGCAGTGCGCGTCATGCCCGCCGCCTTTGCGATGGGGCAGGCGGCAGGCACCGCCGCCGCGCTCGGCGTCGAGCATCGTATGGCACCCGGCGATGTACCGGTGGAGATGCTCCAGCGTACCCTGCTCGCAGCGGGTGTCAATCTCGGTACCGATGTACGCGACGAACTCGCCGCACCGCGCTAACCCGCTACTCTTCCCCACCGAACCGGGCAGGGTGAAGCCGCCCCGACGGGCGAACAGCGAACAGTGACTAGCGAACAGGGGGCGTCATGACGACTACATGGATTCCCACCACCGGTATCACGGCGCGGCAACGGCTGGACGATGTGCCGGTCGTAGACCTTGATGTGCATCTGCTGGAGGACATCCCCGACATCGCCACTTACTGCGATGCGCCGTGGCGCGATGTGCTGCTTTCGCGGCAGAGTGTTCCACCGTACGGCGGCAATGTGCGGATGTTTCCGAACTTCCCCGGTGCGTGGGAGCCGCGCCGCCCCGTCGCCACCAATGCCGCCGATCTCCGTACCGACCTCGATGCGCTCTCGGTGGACTACGCAGTGCTGTTCGCAGAGGCAACGCTCGGTCTGGCGCGGCAGCCGAACCGGGCGTATGCCGTGGCGATTATGCAGGCGTACAACCGCTGGATCATGGATCGGTACCTCACGCGGCAGCGCGGTTTCTACGGTGGCATCATGGCGATCCCGCAAGACCCTGACGCTTCTGCCCGCGAGATTGAGACCTACGCGGGGCATCCGAATGTCGCGGGAATTGTGTTGCCTGCATCGGGTGTAGATCCGCTTTGGGGTAATACGAAATACGACCCGATCTACGCCGCTGCCGAAGCCGCAGACATTGCCGTGCTCTACCACGCAGGCGGTTCGTTACTCTTGCCAACGCTCCCGTTCCAATTGCGGCAGTTCGACACATGGTTTACGCAGCACACCTACAGTCACAATGTCTCGCTGATGGCAACGATGACAAGTATTATCGGCGCGGGTGTGCCGGTGCGCTTTCCGAAATTGCGGTTGATCTTCATCGAGGCGGGCATTTCGTGGGTAGCGCACATGATGCTGCGGCTCGATTGGGCGTGGGAGCACCGCCGCGAGGATGTGCCGCATCTTGTGGAGCCGCCCAGCGCATACATGCGCCGTCAGATGTTCTACGCCACGCAGCCCATCGAGGAGCCGGAATCGCTGGCAGACATCGCTACCGTCATCCGCATGATTGGCGGCGAAGATACCGTGCTGTTCGCCTCCGACTACCCGCACCACGATTTCGACCACCCAAAAAAAGTCCACGACATCCCCTTTTCACCCGACGTAAAGCGCAAGATTATGGGTGGCAATGCGCTGCGTGCGCTCAAACTGCCTGCGCCTATCGGCAAGGCAGGGCGGTAGCGATGGCGACGGCGTTCGCGGTAGCGCACGAAACCGAACTCTTGCCGGGGAAATCGCGCATCATCACCGTGCGTGGCGTGGAGATCGGCGTATTCAATGTGGGCGGCGAATACCACGCCATCCCGAACCTCTGCTTCCATCAGTGGGGGCCGCTCTGCGCGGGCAAAGTCTCCGGTACCCTCGCTGCTTCGGAGGAGACAGGCTGGCGTCCGCGATGGGAGCGCGAAGGGCAGATCGTCATCTGCCCGTGGCATTCGCTGGAGTTCGATCTCACGACCGGGCAATGCGTCGCCTATCCCCGCGTTAAGTTGCGCCGCTATCCCGTCTCGGTGGAGAACGGCATCGTGAAGGTGCATATCTGATGGCGACGACGCTGCATATCCCCCCGACAACGCAGACCGCACATTCTCTTGTGGATGCCGATCTGCATCTTGCGGAGACGCCCGCCGATCTCGCCCCGTACTGTGATCTCCCGTGGCGGCGCGTGCTGGAAGATTCCGCCGTCAATCCGCCGTGGTCAGTTACCGGGACAACGCTGCCGACGTTCCATCCGTCCGACGCTGCCCCGCCCGCTCGGACGCCCGCTGCCATGCTCGCGCACCTCGACGCAACGGGCGCGACACACGGCGTGCTGCTCCCCGGTGCCTTGCTCCGGCTCGGCGCGTTGCCGACCGTGGCGTATGCGGCGGCACTGGCACGGGCATATAACCGCTGGCTCGTTGAGGCGTGGGTGGCGGACGGCAAGCGGTTGCGCGGCGCAATAGTCGCCACCCCGCAAGACCCCGCCGATGCTGCCGCCGAAATCGCCCGCTACGCATCGCATGGGGGCATCGTCGCCGTGTTGCTTCCCGTGGCGGGCGTGGACCCGCTCTGGGGCGACCGCCGGTACGACCCCATTTACGCGGCGGCAGCGGCGGCGAATCTGCCCGTTATCCTCCACGGCGGCGCGGACGTGCTGCTACCCGGTTCCCCCAACCTCGTGACGCAGTTCGCCACGCCTTTCGAGCAACTCGCCGTGAGCCACCCGCTTATCGCGGGCGCGAATCTCGTGAGCATGGTCGGCACGGGCGTCTTTCCGCGTTTTCCGTCGCTGCGCGTCGTCTTTGCGGAAGCGGGCGTGTCGTGGTTCGCGCACTTCTTGCTGCGGATGGACAAGGAATACAACGAGAATCGCCGCGACATCCCGTTTTACACCGACCGCGTGAGCGCATATCTGCGTCGGCAAGTTTGGCTCGGCACGCATCCGATGGAGCGCGGCACCGCAGACGCGACACTGGACGATCTCCTGCGCCTCTCGTGCGGTATCGGGCAGGTCGTGTACGGCTCGCACTGGCCATTAGCAGACCACGATACCGCGCAGGGTGTTGAAGATGCGCTGTCGGAGGACGACACGCGGGCGATGATCCTCGGTACCAATGCGCGGGCATTGTTCGCGCTGCCGGATGGTACCGAGGGATGACGGACGGGGAGCGCGGCGTGGTTGTCTGTTGCGCCGAATTCGCCTCAGCGGTGGAGGTAACCTTCGCGCAGCCGGTGAACGGCCCGACCGGGTGGCTGCTCTATGGCACCGATGCCGCGACGGTGAGCGCGGGGCAGCCAGAGTTGCGGTACTGGGCGGCGCACTTCTGCCCGTTCTGCGGGGCGCGGCTCCGCCCGGTGCCGCCCGAAGAACTGCCGCGCGGTAGGGCATTCGGGTATGATACAGAGACACAGAAAACGGAATCGTCTTCGCCGTGATCCGGCGGGGTTGTGGGGCTTGGGATGCGTCGCACTGAGCGGCGCAGGAAAGGGAGTTTCGTAATGAGCGATCAGCACGACCGAACCGTACGACGGCGCACATTCGTGATCGGAGCAGGCGGCGCGGCACTCGCGGCGATTCTCGCGGCGTGTGGCGGCGAGACCGCCCCCACCGCAACCCCGGCGGCATCGAGCAACGCCACCAAGCCCGCCGCGACCACGGGCGCAGCAGCGTCTGCTCCTGCCGCTGTTGCCGCTACCGCACCCCCAACCGCCGCACCCGCTGCGCCACAGGCCGCCCCAACTACTGCGCCGACAACCGCCGCCGCCGCCCCGACGGTTGCCGCCGCGAAAGTGCCGACCGGAACACTCAAGGTCGCATTGCCGAACCGCGTTGTCTCCCTCGATCCGACCGGTCCTGCCGCGCTGGAAGGGCTGGTCTATGGGCGGCAAATCTTCGATACGCTCGTCGTGCGCGATGCATCGGGTCAATTCAAGCCCTCGCTCGCCACGAAATGGGACAACCCCGACCCGAATACGTGGGTTTTCACACTGCGGAGCGATGTGAAGTTCCACGATGGCACCGCGCTGACTTCCGCCGATGTAAAAGGCACCCTCGACCGCGTTGCGCGGCTCAAAGGTCCTGTCGCACCGCTTTGGGCGAGCCTCGACACCATCGAGACGCCCGACGCCACTACCGTGCGGATGAAATTCAAGACGCCGCTCGGCACCGCGCTGGCAAACGCCTCCCTGCTGCCCATCGTTCCCGCCGCCTCGATGGACAAGGACGGCTACTTCAATAAGCCTGCCGGGTCGGGGCCGTTCAAGGTCGTGTCGTATAAGGCGGACGCAGGGCTGACATTGGAAGCGAACGCGCAATACTGGGGCGGCGCACCCGCCATCCAGACACTGCAATTCGTGGACATTCCCGAAGTCGTCGCCCGGATGACCGCCCTCGATACGGGCGAGATTGACATGACATGGGGTATCCCGCCCGACCAGTTGCCCACCGTCAAGAAGAATAGCAATCTCAAGATTGATTCGATCCCGACGTACACCTATTACTTCATCTGGATGAATGCGAAGCGTGCGCCGTTCACCGATAAGCGTGTGCGGCAGGCGATGGCATACGCCGTGGATGTAGATGCGATGGTCAAAGACCTCATCGGCAGCATCGGCAAGCGCGGCACCGCTCCCATCGCCAGCACGGTCTTCGGCTACACTGCCCAGACACCCTACACCTACGATGTTGCTAAGGCGAAGCAACTACTCAAAGATGCCGGCTACGCGGGGCAGGAACTGAACCTGATCTGGACGCAGAGCGGCGGCCCGCAAATCCGCGAGATTTCGCAGGCACTTATCTCGTACTGGGCGGCGGCAGGCATCAAGGTCAAGAGTGGCGAATCGGAACGCGCCCAGTGGCTCGACGACTTGCTCAAACTGAATTGGGACCTCGACCTTCAAACCAACGTTACCTCGTCCGGCGATGCCGATTACACCCTGCGTCGCCTCTACACCACCGCGGCAAACCGCACCGGCTACGGCAACCCCGATCTGGACAAAATCCTCAATGACGCCGCTGAATCAGTAGACCAGAAGAAGCGCGCCGATCTCTACGCGCAGGCGAACAAGATCATCTGGGACGATGCAGTGGGCATGTTCCCCTTCGAGTTGCTCGAAAACTATGCCTACAACAAGAAAGTGTCGGGCTTTGTCCCCACCCCGGATAGCGTTCCGATCTTTACAAGTGTAACCGTCGGGAAATAATCGCTCTCGTGGCAATTGTCACGAACTGTGCAGTATGCCGCCCTCCCCGCAATGGGGAGGGGGCAATAGGAGAGGGTTAGGGCATGGGCGCGTACATCCTGCGGCGGCTTCTCTATGCGATCTTCGTGTTGTGGGGTGCGCTCACGGTGGTCTTTGTGGTGGTGCGCGTCGTGCCGGGGGACCCCGCGCAACTGATCGCGGGATCGCAGGCAACAGCGCAGGATGTGCAGGCATTACGCGTGCGGCTTGGGCTAGATCAACCCTTGCCGGTGCAGTATATCCGGTATCTGGGGCAAGTCGCGCGGCTCGATCTGGGCGAATCGCTGCGGCTGAATCAGTCCGCGATCGGCGCAGTCGGTGAGCGTGTCGGCGCGACTGCGATACTTGCCCTCACTGCCATTGTCATTGGGATGCTGCTCAGTTTCCCGCTCGGTATCGTCGCGGCATTGCGGCGCGGGTCGGCGGTGGACAGCATGGTTTCGGTGCTGTCGCTCTTGGGGCAGTCAGTGCCGAATTTCTGGCTTGGCCTGATGTTCATCCTCATTTTTGCGCGGCAACTGCGCTGGTTGCCGAGCGCGGGTATCGGTGGAATCAATCATCTCGTACTGCCCGCCTGTACCCTCGCGTTGCCGCTCGTCGGTATCCTCACGCGCCTTATCCGCACGGGGATGCTCGATGTGCTCAACGAAGAATATATCCGTACCGCGCAGGCGAAAGGGCTGGCGCATCGCACCGTGCTTGTGCGGCACGCGCTGCGAAATATGCTCATTCCCGTCGTGACCGTGATCGGGCTGCAAACGGGGCAACTGCTCGGTGGCGCGGTGATCGTCGAGACAGTTTTCGGGTGGCCGGGGGTCGGGCGGTTGCTCGTTACCGCAATCTCGAACCGCGATTACCCGATCATCCAAGCGGGGGTGCTCTGCATCACCGCAAGTTTTATCCTCATCAATCTGCTCGTGGATATCAGTTATAGTTACCTCGACCCAAGGATACGCTACGCATGAATAGCCAACCGCCCGGTGTGGTCTCGTCTCCTGTCGCGGCAGATGTGGTTTCGCCCGTCGCCGCTGCCCAACGCCGCGCGCCGCGTGCGCGGGGCATCGGGCGGCAGGTAGTGCCGTGGGCGGTGCCGCTCGTGGTCTATGCGCTCATCGCGCTCATCGGACCATTCGTCATCTCGTATGACCCCGTGACCGTGAAGACGAGCCAGCGACTTAAGCCCCCCGGCACAACCCTCGCGGACGGCGCATATGCGTGGCTCGGCACCGATCAGGTCGGGCGCGATGTGTTGGCGCAGGTCGTGCGCGGGGCGCGGGTCTCGCTAGTGATCGGGCTGTGTGCAGTGCTGGTCGCAGGGATAATCGGTACAGTGCTCGGCATCGTCGCGGGCTACTTTAGCGGTGCGCTCGATACCGTCATTATGCGCCTTGCGGATATTCAACTCGCGTTTCCGAGCATCCTCTTGGCGATCCTCATTGCTGCCGTCTTGGGACCGAGCATCGGCAATGTCATCATCACGCTGGCATTCACGCGGTGGGTCGTCTTCGCACGGGTGGCGCGGGCAGCAACGCTCACCACGAAAGAACGCGAATTCGTCACCGCCTCCCGTGCCACCGGCGCAACGGACGGGCGCATCCTTGTGCGGCATATCACGCCGTCCATCGTCGCGCCCTTTCTCGTTATCGCCACTGTGGAAATGGGGTTGGTCATCATCGCGGAGGCGTCGCTCAGTTTCTTGGGTCTCGGCACCTCGGCGTCGCTGCCGTCGTGGGGGCTGGTGATCGCCAACGGACGCGACTACCTCAACACCGCATGGTGGATCTCCACGATGCCCGGTATCGCCCTCAGCCTTGTGGTGCTTGGTGTCGGCGTCTTTGGCGACCGCCTACGTGACGCACTCGATCCCCGCTTGGCGTACAAACGGTAGCATGTGGCATAGCCGGGGTACGTTTCGGTAGCGACCTGCATAAAGAGCGAGCGGTGGGCAAAATCTCCCGCCGCTATTTGCATGCGTGTGCGGCGCGACATGCCGCGCATTGCCCATAGACAATGACATGCGAGACTGCGACCGCCGCCTGCCCGCTCATCGCGCTGACCGCGTAGACAAGATCAGTCGTTGTAAGCGGAAAGAGCAGATTGCAGACCGTGCAGGAAAATTGCATGGTCGGCTCGCCGGATGCCTTCCTGTAGCGTGAGCTACCATCGCTCATCGGCACGCGCTGAAGGACGCCAAGTTTGGTAAAAAGGGAGACAGTGCGGAAGAGCGTAGCGCGACCGACCTCCGTACCGGATTCGCGCATCCGGGCATCCAGTTCCGCAAGGTCGAACGGCTCGTTTTCCCCTGCCACGGCTTGGGCAAGGTATGAACGTGGCTCGGTAATTGTGTAGCCACCGTCCGATAACCGCCGCATGATCTCTTTTGCATTCATCATTGCCGTCCTTGTACGTGCCGCGCCACATATCTGGAGAAAGAAGTGTGAGAATCAGTCTCATTCTTGTTGCGCCACGCACATGGTGCATGTATGCTCTGTAGCAGAGGCAACGCAGTAGAAAGACCGAGCGTAGTGCGTTGCGCGATTCCACCCGGAAGGGGAAAGGAGCAACGACGATGTCCATGATGAGCACCAAAGTTCCACCGGAGTGGCGGCATTCGTTCAACGAGCAGGAATGGGCCATTCACCGCATTGTGGTGATTGTGTCGTACCTGTACTTGCTGCTGGCCATCATCATCCATCTGGCAATCTTCTTCGGCTACCAGAACTGGTTCGCCGTCTAATCCACCCGAAAGGAGGGTTCGCCCATGCGTTCGATTGAGTTCCGCACGGTTCTGATCGCCTACACCGTCCTCGGTGCAGTGATGGCACTGCTGATCCACTTCATCGTCCTCTCGTCGCCCAAGCTGCGTTGGCTCGGCTGATACGCGGGGAAACAGCAAAAACGGGCGGGGCGCACGAAAGTCCCCCGCCCGTTTTCTATTGTGCCGTGTTTCGTGTGCGATGCGTGTAGCGCGGAATACGTTACGCGTCCCCTGAATTACGTATCGCGTGTTGCGAGATGCGCGGGCAGCGTGGGCGGTAGTGCAAGCACCGATAGACCGAGGCTCGTCAGCCCCGCCATCACGGTGATGCCTGCCCAGAGTTCGATTGCCCATCCCTCGCCACCGAACAGCGCGGTAACCCCGAAATGGATTCCCCATACCACCAGCGGTACGAGAAACGCGAACAGGTGAAACGCGCCGGGGCGGGTCGCCCACGGCTTCAGCCGCCTGAGGAGCACATCCGCCAACACCCCCGCACCGACGACGGCGGCGATATACTGCGGCTCCCGCCAGAGAGTCTCGAACATCGCACCCATCAAGAGGGCGACGAACAACCAGACAACGGTGATGCTCCCAAACGGCAACTGCCAGCGGCGCAGCAGCAGCAGCACCGGTGCCATCAGGAACGCATTGGTAAGTAAGATGCTGGCGAGGTTGAACTGCATCGAGAAATTGAGAATGCGCTTCCCGCTCTCGCCCCAGCGCGGCTGGTGGTAGAGGTTGAGGAATCCCTGCGTGTGGTAGACATTATCGGGTGCCCAGAGATACATGTTGATAAAGATGACGAACGCCGCCGCCATCGTGAGCGAGAGCAACGCGGGGAGAAATGCCCGGAGGCTTGGCGCGTCTCCGGTTGGGTCATCGGATGCCCATGCAGCACGGAACGGGCTTGTGACAATAAGGATCAGCCCGACGATCAGCAACAGATGGGTCGGGCTGAGCAGGGCGGCGATGTTTTTCTCGATGCCGAACCGGATGTGCCAGAGCATATCCCCGATGCCACCGATGCCGAAGACGAAGATGCCGATCATGCCGAGGTCATAGCCAAGCGGCATCCCGAACCGTCCGATGCGTGCGCCGCGTGGATGGCGCATCAGCCAGCCCACCCACGCGGCATTCGCGGCGTAGCCGGAGTAAAAAATGGCGTGCCACGGCGTGAAAAACGATTCCAATTGCGACAGATTATTGTGCGCCCATCCGTCCACGAACAGCCCGATCATCAGCCAAAAGCCGAGCGCAATCGTGATGCAATCGTCGCGGTATGCACGGCGCGCCGCGGTGTTGTGCGGTGCTGGTTGCAGTTCCAGCGGTGCGGAGAGTGTCGCCATCGTCATGTCCCCCGTTTCGTTAAGCCCTGTTCTCTCTCTCTCAGTGTATCCACGCACATCCCCTGCGTCACTGTCCGTCGGGACAGGTTGGGCGGGGTCAGGGGGCGGGGACGATGAGGGTTGCATCGGCGTAGAAGCCTTCGCCGTCCGCGTGGAGCAGACCGCCGAGGTGTTGCACAAAATACTGTGTGAACCACGCGATGGCTTCGAGAGTGTCGTTTTCATCGTCGTCGCCGATGGTGCAGGTGACAATGAACTGTATATCATCGAGATGCGTGCGGACGCGCTCGGTTTCTGCGGTAGGGGACGCCGTAGTAAGGGCGGCACGAAACGGAGCAAGAAGCGCGGCGAAGGCTATTGCATCGTCATCGCTTCGGGCAACACGCGCGACGAAGGGCGCGAGGTCTTCGCGGTAGAGGATGCCCGCATCGCGCCATGTGTGGGCGTCGGCGTCTATATAATCGCTGGCGGCGTACTCGGTATCTATCGCCATCAGGACGCCACCATCGGTAGCGCACCAGTTCAGCACCTGCCGGAGCGTGGGGATGGTGGCATCGGTACAGAAGACGCGGACAGCGTAGGGCATCGGGTGCCTCCCGTAGATATGCGATGCGCGGCGTGCGATGTGCGACAGTGCGACTGCAATCGCAAACACCCGGCGACCGTGATGGTGCGCCGGGTGTTCGTGCGAATGTACTGCCGCGTGCGCTACTTGGCAGCGAGCGCGTTGTACTTCTTCATCAGGCGGCTCTTGCGGCGTGCGGCGTTGTTGCGGTGGATGACACCCTTCGTCGTCGCCTTGTCAAGCGCACTGATCGCATTACCTACGGCGGTCGAGGCGCGGTCCGCGTCCCCCGCAGTGATGGCAAGTATTGCGCGGCGCACATAGGTGCGCGTCGCGGAGACAATCGGGCGGTTCCGCAAGCGACGCCGCTCACTCTGCCGCATTCCTTTTTCTGATGATGCAAGATTCGGCACGAGACATCTCTCCTGATACGTTTTTCACCCGCACGACATTGCCCGGTCACATGCGGGCGCGTCTGGTAGACTACCACGAAGTGCGGCTTCGTGCAAGGTGAGCAGCGGGGAAACGGCACGCATGACGGTGGGGAAAACCACGATGACCGCAGGACCGTACGATTCGACACGGGAGATGAAGACCGTGCCGCGACCGCCGCAGGCGCGGATGCGGCAGCACGACAGCGCATCGCCTGCGCCGCCGTACCCGCGCCGCCCCACGACCCCGCCGCCCGGTTTCCCGATGCCGCCGGTGCCGCCGCATGCTGCCGCGCCTGCCGCTGCCACGCTGTCCGCGTCTTCTGGGGCGGGAGCAGTGGGTCGGGCAACAGCATTGGTCGGGCTGCTGTACATTGCGAACCGGGGGTTGGGGCTGTTGCGCGATGTCGTCATCGCAGGGCGATTCGGAACCAGCCCCGATCTCGACGCCTATTATGCCGCGTTTCGCATCCCGGATTTCCTCTTTCTGGTCGTAGCGTCGGGGGCATTCGGGGCGGCATTCATTCCCATTTTCGTCGGGTTCATCGGGCGGGGCGAAGAAGCGCAGGCATCGCGGCTGGCGAGTGCCATGATTAACCTGACGATGTGTGCGTTGGCAGTGTTGTCAGTGATCGGGTTTGCGCTTGCCCGCCCACTGATGACACACGTCGTCGCGCCCGGTCTGTCGCCCGACCAGCAAGACCTTGCGACCTCGCTCACGCGGTTGCTGCTGGCGCAGAGTATTTTTCTCGGTCTGGGCGGGGCGGCGATGGGCATTCTGAATGCGCGGAGTACCTTCCTCGCGCCTGCGCTGGCACCTGTGACGTATAACCTCGGCATTATTTTCGGGGCAATCGTGCTTGCGCCGCGCTTCGGGGTGCGGGGGCTGGCCTACGGCGTGGTCGCGGGAGCGGTGGGGCATTTCCTCACGCAATTGCCGTCGCTGACGCGGGCAATTCGCTATACGCCCGCCGCGCTGATCGGCACACTGGGCATCGGGGAGGTGGCGAAACTGCTCGTGCCGCGTATGTTCGGGCAAGCGATCTTCGCGCTCAATTTCATCGTCGTGACGAGTTTCGCGTCGCGCTTGGGCGAGGGGCGGGTTTCCGCATTTCAGTTCGGATACACCCTCTTCCTGCTGCCGCACGGCGTCTTCGCGCTCTCCGCTGCGACCGTGCTCTTTCCCCGCCTCTCGCAACTCGCCGCGAACCGCGACTGGGGCGGCTTCCGCGAGGCGTACGCGGGGGCATTACGGGGCGTGCTCTTTTTCCTCATCCCGGCGTCGGCTGCCCTTGTCGCGCTGCACACCGCGATTCCTGAAGCAGTCTTCCAACTGGGGGCATTCACGAGCAAATCTACCGACCTGACGGGCGAAAGCCTCGGTGCGCTGGCGACCGCACTCATCGCATACGGCGTAGTGGAAATTGCCACCCGTGCGTTTTTCGCGCTGCGGGACACGCGCACGCCAGTAATCGCAGGAGTCGTCACGATTGCGCTCAATCTCCCGCTCAGTTTTCTGCTCAGCCGCGCTTTCGGGCTGGGGGGGCTTGCGCTCAGTCTCTCGGTGACGACGTGGCTGGAGATGATGATTCTGCTCATCGTACTGCGGCGGCGGGTACCGCACGTCGCGCCGGGGCTGGTGGGCGCATTGCCGCCGCTCCTCTGGGCAACTGCCGCGATGTGCGCGGTGCTGGCACCCTGCGTCTGGCTTTTGGAGCGGCTCCGCCCCGCAACCGGCAAGAGCGCGGCGCAACTCTTTGTCTTCGCCGCGACACTCGCACTCGGCGGGGTGACCTACCTCGGTGTCGCCGCAGCATTCGGTGTGCCGGAAGTGCGGCGGCTCCAAGCGCGGGTGATGGGGCGGTTGCGGCGGTCCTAGTCTTTGCGATCTGTTTCGAGTAGCGGCAGTATTGCGAGACGACCGGAACCCCCGTTGACAAATATGATAGATAATGCTACTCTGGGGACGCTGTGTCGGTCGAGCAATACAACGTACGGAGGGAAGAGATGACGGTCGCTGAGCAGCGGGCGTTGCTGGAGACGCTCCGCGAACAACTCGAACATGAAGACATCGCGCAGGCCTTGGGAACAATTGATCGTTCTCTGCGGGAGATGGAAGCCGATTATCTGCTCACGACGACGCAAGCGGCGCGGCTCCTCCGTATTGGTTCGGTGAACACACTCAAGGTGCTGTGCAAGCGGGGAGAGATCGGCACCGTCATGCGTGGGAATCGGACGATGATCCCGGTTTCTGAGATTGAGCGTGTCCAAGAAAGCGAACGGGTACGCGGTATTCGGGCGTCCGATCATGCCCACGAGATACTAGGCGATTTCGGGGATGATCGGGGACTGACCGATGCACAGATGGACGCGCTCGAACAGACTCGTCCGGGACGGGTGCCGTGGGCAACGAAATGACCGATTCTTCACCGAAAGCGCGGTGAAGCGGTGCCGATCCGCGCAGTCGTTGACACGAGTTCCCTCTTCTCTCCCCGGCTTCGGCGGGATTTGCAGCAGGCGGCGCAACTCGACGCCTGCACCGTGATCTGGTCGCCGTGGATCGTTGCGGAATTAAATCGGGTCCTTGCGTGGGATTGGATGCGCAAACACGGTGACGCCCCGGCGAGCGAAAATGAGTGCAGCCGCGCCGCCAAAATCATGATGGAATGGCTAGTTCCATCTTTCGAGATCGTTGACCCCAAACCGCCCTATCCCCCCGCATGGGATCACCTCGCCGACCGATGGGATCATCCGATTTGGGCGGCGGCAAAAGTCGGTCGGGCGCAGTACATCATTTCCGAAAACACGCGCCATTTCCCGCCCATGGATACCGACGGGCGACATGTGTACGAAAAGATTCGCTATCTCACCGGGGACGCATTTCTGCGGTTGCTGACCGGAGAGATCGAATAATTCTTGGTACGGCGATCATCGCTGCTATGTCGCGGAGCGGCGAGAGTGGGAGAAGGCACGGGGCGGTCTTTGCGGTATACTTCGGGTAACGACGGCGCGGTGCAGGACGCACACGCCGCTTTTTTGAGTGAACGAAGGACATAACCCTGCATGGCAGACCAGCGGCATATCCGCAATTTCTCGATCATCGCACATATTGACCACGGCAAGTCCACTTTGGCAGATCGTCTGCTGGAGTTTACCGGCACCGTGCAGAAGCGCGACATGATGGAGCAATTGCTCGACTCGATGGACCTTGAGCGCGAGAAGGGCATTACGATCAAGGCGCGTGCCGTCCGTATGGAGTATCGCGCCGCCGACGGCGATGAATACGAACTGAACCTGATTGATACACCGGGACATGTAGACTTCGCGTATGAAGTAAGCCGTTCTCTCGCGGCGTGCGAGGGCGCATTGCTCGTCGTGGACGCCGCGCAGGGTATCGAGGCGCAGACGATGGCGAATGTCTATCTCGCGCTCGAACACGACCTGTCTATCGTCGGGGTCATCAACAAGATTGATCTCCCGTCGGCGCAACCAGCGCAGGTCGCGCTCGATGTGCAGAACTTCATCGGGCTCACCGACGACGAGATTGTGCTCGCCTCCGCGAAGGAGGGGATCGGCGTCCCGGCAATCCTTGAAGCCATTGTGAAGCATATTCCGTCCCCCGGCGGAGACCGCACCGCGCCCGTGCGTGCGCTCGTCTTCGATTCGCACTACGATGCGTACAAAGGTGTCATCGCGTACCTGAAGATCATGGACGGCACGCTGAAAACTGGTGAGCGCATCCGCATTATGTCGAACGGCGTCGAGAGCGAGATGATCGAGATCGGCGTCTTCCGCCCGAATATGTCGCCCGTGCGCGAACTCGCGGCGGGTGAAGTTGGGTACGTGGCAACGGGTCTGAAAGTAGTGCGCGATTGTCAAGTAGGCGACACGATCACCGTTGCGTCGCGCCCCTCGGTCGAGCCGCTTCCCGGTTACCGCCCCGCAAAACCGATGGTGTTTGCGGGGTTGTACCCGGTGGAATCCAATGAGTATCCATTGCTGCGGGATGCGCTCGACCGCCTGCAATTGAACGATTCATCGCTCGTGTTCGAGGCGGAATCATCGGCGGCGTTGGGGTTTGGGTTCCGGTGCGGGTTTTTGGGGCTGCTGCACATGGAGATCATCCAAGAGCGGATTGAGCGCGAGTATCACATTGACCTGCTCGCCACTGCGCCGAGCGTGGAATACCGCGTGCAGACGACAATGGGCAACGAACTCGTGGTGGACAATCCGTCGGAGTTGCCGTCGGTCGAGAAGATCGCGGAGATTCTCGAACCGTTGATGAATATTACGGTGATCGTGCCGAGCAAGTATATCGGCGCGATCATGGACCTCGTGACAACGCGACGCGGCACCTACAATAAGATGGAATACCTCGATGAGCAGCGCGTCTTGCTTTCGTACAAGATGCCGCTCGGCGAGTTGATCGTAGATTTCTACGATCAGTTGAAGTCGCGCACGCAGGGGTACGCCTCGCTCGATTACCAGTTCGCAGATTACGAACCCGCCGATCTGGTCAAGCTGGATGTGCTGGTGAACGGGCAATCGGTAGACGCGCTCTCGATGATTACGCACCGCGATTTCGCCTACAATAAGGGGCGTGCGCTGGTAGAGCAGCTGCGAAAACTGATCCCGCGCCAGATGTTTGATGTGCCGATTCAGGCAAGCATCGGGCAGCGCATCATCGCCCGCGAGACGATCAAAGCGATGCGAAAAAACGTGATCGCCAAGTGTTACGGCGGCGACATCTCGCGCAAGCGCAAACTGCTGGAAAAGCAGAAAGAGGGCAAGGCGCGAATGAAGATGGTCGGCAATGTCGAAATCCCGCAGGAAGCATTCATGGCGGTGCTGTCGCTGAACAATAGCGTCGAGACCGCCGGGAAATAGCGGGACGGCGGGCGATGCGTCACCCGCCCTTCGCGCGGAGGTGCCGTGCTGCCGGAACAGGGTGGCGTGGACGATGACGCCCTGCCAGAGCAATGCGGTGCCATGTACCCCGCCACCGCTGAAGCGCAAAGCATCTTCCACCCAGCGTGTTTCAAACCGATGGATAAAGAGATTTGTCATGTACATACTCCCGCCTGCTGCATCGCACCCCTGCTTGCATCAGGAAAAGCGTGTCTTCATACTGTGCATGTACCGTGTCTACACGAATGTGCATGATTAGAAAGACGGAGGAACCGCGATCATGGGGGAGCGAGAAACCTTGCCCGCCAGCGCGGAGCAACGGTCGCTGGCGATGCTCGTCACGCTGCACCGCTATCCCGATGGCATCCTGCGTGCCGATCTGATCGCGGCGGTGCGGGCATTGCTCGATGATCCGGCGTTATATCTCGCGCCGCGTGCGCCGGACGATGCCCGCCCGCCGGACATTGAGGAGCGCACGGTTCACCGCGATCTTGCCCGCGTGCGCGAATGGCTCGGTGCGATGCCGTGGCCCGCGATCCGCGTGGAGAGCGTCAGCGAAGGGAGAGAGCGGCGATACATCCTCCGGCAGCGGCTCGTTCCCGGTTTTGCCCTGACTGACACCGACCGCGATGCACTGCGCGAGATTTACCGCCATCTGTGCGGGATAGATTCGGGCGTGCGCGGCGTCGTGCTACCGTTCGTGCAGAAAGTGACCGACGACATGCTCGCGGTCGAGCCGGGGGATGTCCTACCCGCCACGGTGCAGGGCGCACTCTCGGTGACCCAACGGGACGCCCTTGATGTGATCCTACGGGAGAAAGCGCAACGGCGCGGTGTCCGTTTTGCGTACCGCGCCAACAACGGGCGCGAGGGTGTCTACACCGTTTACCCTACCGAAGTGTCGTGGTTCGCGTCGCGGGTGTACATCGGCGCGAAGAAGGAAGACGGCGTCTTCCGTACATTTCGCCTCGACCGCATCGTGCCACGTCCGTCGCTCCCCGATAATCAACAGATGGTCGAACCGACGGGGCGGGTCGCACCGTTCGGTCTCAGCCCACCGTCGCGCCCGTTCGTCCTGCGCGTGACCGATCATCTCGTCGCCTATTTTCAGGACACCGCAGTCTTTCCAGACCAGCACATCCACCCGGCAGACAGCGGTGCGATTCTGCTCTCCGGTACCTTCCGTTCGGCGGTGCTGCTGGCGAATCAAGTGCTGCGCTACGGCGCGGCAGTGGAGTTGCGTGAACCTGCGTATGTCCGTGCCATGATCGCAGAAGAAGTCACCCATCTCGCCGTGATGTACGCAAGTGGTGCGGACGAAGCGTAATACTCCCTGCCCATCCGGGCGGTATCTATACCCTCCAAACGGGCGGCGACAGATGCGATGCTGCCTGTTACTCTATGTCTCATACCCTATTTCCGTAGTGGGATCGGGCAGATGAGCGAGCATTCCGGGAGGGCATTGATGGCTGCACGACCGGGGGGAAGCGGAGGACCGCCGACCTCCGCACCACAACCGGGCGGGGGCAAGGCGGTTATCCGTGCGCTTGGGTTTCTCGCGCCGTATCGCCCGGATTCCGTCGGGGCGTTTCTCTCGGTGTTAATGGTGTCGGCAGCGAACCTCGTCGCGCCGCAGTTCCTCCAATACGCAGTGGACGGAGGCATCGCCAAGGGCAACCGCAATGCGGTGGTGGTCGCAACGGTCGGGCTGGTCGGGGTGGCGGTAGTGCGCGGCATGTTCACCTTTTTGCAGGGGTTCTTAGCGGAGCGGGCATCGCAGGGCTTCGCATACGATCTGCGGAACGCGCTCTTTGCACAGATCGAAAATCTCAGTTTCAGCTACTACGACCGTATCCAGACCGGGCAACTGCTCACCCGTGTGACGAGCGATGTGGAGCAAATCCGCTCGTTTGTGGGCGGCGGCATCGTGCAACTCGCGGCGGCGATTGTAATGCTCGTCGGTAGCGCGGTGTTGCTCCTATTGCTCAATTGGCAACTCGCCCTCGTCGCGCTGCTGACGATTCCCGCGATCCTGTTCGCGCTCTTGCGCTTCATCCGGGCGATCCAACCGCTCTTTATGCAAGTGCAGCAGATTCTGGGGCGGCTCAATACCGTTTTGCAAGAGGACCTTGCAGGGGTGCGCGTCGTGCGGGCGTTTGCACGGGAGGGGTACGAGACTGCCCGTTACCGCGCTGTGAACACGGAATTGCTCGATAAAAACCTCCAAACCGTGCGCGGCTTCTCGAACAATTTCCCGGTCATCCAATTTTTCGGCAATCTCGGCACATTGCTCGTCGTGTGGTTTGGCGGGTATCAGATCATTGGCGGTCGGCTCTCGATCGGCGAACTGATTGCCTTCAATACGTATCTCTCGTATTTGCTTTTTCCGGTGCTGACCATCGGGTTTCAGTCTGCGGGAATTTCGCGGGCGGGCGCGTCGTCGTTGCGCGTCTTCGAGGTGCTGGATGCCGAGCGCGAGGTGCAGAATGCGGCGGATGCCGTGCCGCTGCCGCCCTTGCGGTGCGCGGTGGAGTTCGACGATGTGCATTTCCGCTACCCCGGCAGCGACCGCGAGATTCTGCGCGGCGTCTCGTTCCGCGTCGAGCCGGGGCAGACAGTTGCGATCCTCGGCACGACGGGTAGCGGCAAGAGTACACTCGTGAGCCTCATCCCCCGGTTTTACGATGTAACGGGTGGTGCAGTGCGGCTCGATGGACACGATGTGCGCGGCGTAACATTGGAAAGTTTGCGCGGGCAGATCGGGATCGTGTTGCAAGAGACGCTGCTTTTCGGTGGCACGGTACGCGACAACATCGCCTACGGTAAACCGGACGCCACGATGGAGGAAGTCGAACGTGCCGCTCGCGCCGCCCAAGCAGACAAATTCGTGCGCGGGCTACCGCAGGGATACGATACGGTGATCGGGGAGCGCGGCGTCGGATTGAGCGGCGGTCAGAAGCAGCGCATCGCTATCGCCCGCGCCCTCCTCATTGATCCGCGCCTGCTGATCTTGGACGACAGCACCTCGGCGGTAGACGCGGAGACGGAATCACTCATCCGCGCCGCCCTCGATGCCCTGATGCGCGACACGAGCCGCACGGTCGTCGTCATCGCGCAGCGCATCACTACGGTGCGCTCCGCCGATATGATCCTCGTGTTGGACGAGGGCGTTGTTGCCGCGCAGGGGACGCACGAGACGCTGCTGCGCGACAGCCCGCTCTACAACGACATTCTGGGATCGCAAATCCTTGCACCGTCGCAAGCAGGCGCAGTGGTCGCGGCGGGAGGGACATAAGGAATGATGCGACCGATGCCCGCAGGGGAAGTCGAGAAGCCGCAGGACACACGGCAGGTAGCAGGGCGGCTTGTGGGAGAACTCGCGCCGTTCCGTGCCGAGGTATTCGGGATTCTGGTGCTCGTGCTGCTCAGCGCAGCGGCGAACGCTGCGGGGCCATGGCTCGTCGGTCGGGCGATTGATGCCAACATCGGCGGGCGCGATTTCGTGGGTTTGTCGCGCACGATGCTGCTGTTGTTGGCGGTCTACGCGGTGGGGGCGCTGGCGCAGCGCGGGCAGATTTATCGCATCGGTATCGTCGGGCAGCGCGTGCTGGCGGGGCTGCGGGAGCGCATTTTCGGGCGGTTGCTCCATCTGCCGCTTGGCTACTTCGACCGGCATCCGGTGGGCGATCTGATGAGCCGCGTTGTCAATGATGTGGACACGATCAACCAATTATTATCGCAAGGGCTGACGCAACTGCTCGGTGGGCTGTTCAGCCTTATCGGTATCCTGATCGTGATGTTGACACTGAATGTGCGGATGGCTCTCGTCAGTTTCACGATTATCCCCGTGATGATCGGGGTGACGATCTTCTTCGCGGGGCGGTCGCGCCGTGCCAGCCGCCTGACGCGCAAGACGGTAGGCGATGTGACGGCGGAGTTGCAGGAGGAAATCAGCGGCGTGCGCGAGGCGCAGGCGTTTAACCGGGCGGGGCGCAATATTGACCGCTTCCGCGCACGCAATGCCGCGAACCGCACCGCGAATGTGCAGGCGGTGCAGGTTACGTCGGCATTTTCGCCTACAATTGATGTGCTCAGCACACTCGCCACGGCAATTGTGATCGGCTACGGCGGCTATCTCGTCTTCGAGAATGCGCTGACCGTCGGGCTACTTGCGGCGTATCTCATTTATGTGCAGCAATTCTTCCGCCCGATCCAACAGATCGCGCAGATTTACACACAGATGCAGTCCGCGTTGGCGGGCGGGGAGCGCATCTACGCCATTCTGGACGAACTGCCGGAGCCGCCTGACCCGCCCGGTACGCCCGAACTCGGCACGATCCGCGGCGATGTGACATTCGAGCATGTCGGGTTTTCGTACGACGCGGGGCGAGAGGTGCTGCACGATATTAATCTGGAGATCGCGGCGGGGCAGACGGTCGCGCTCGTCGGGCAGACGGGGGCAGGGAAGACGACGATTGTCAATCTCATCCCGCGCTTCTACGATGTGACAGCGGGCGCAATCCGCCTCGACGGGCAAGACATCCGCGAGGTGTCGCGGCAGAGTGTGCGGCGGCAGATCGCCACGGTGTTGCAGGAACCATTTCTGTTTAGCGGCACGGTCGCGGAGAATATCGCCTACGGGCGCGACGGCGCGACGCGGGACGAAATCGAAGCGGCAGCGCGAACCGTAGACGCGCACGATTTCATCGCGCAATTGTCGCAAGGGTACGATACACCGCTCGGTCAGGGCGGCAACAACCTTAGCCAAGGGCAGCGGCAACTCGTCTCGTTCGCCCGTGCGGTGCTGGCAAACCCGCGCATTCTCATTTTGGACGAGGCGACCGCGAATATTGATACACGCACCGAAGCGATCATCCAGCGTGCGCTCGGTACATTGCTGAAAGATCGCACGAGCGTCGTCATCGCGCATCGCCTCAGCACAATCCGCAATGCGGACCTGATTTGCGTGATCGAGGCGGGCGCAATCGTGGAGCGCGGCACGCACGACGACCTGCTCGCACTGCCGGACGGCAAATACGCTGCCCTCTACAACCGCCAGTTCGACGAAGCCGCGCTGCCCGCAGGGTGACGGACGATGAAGTCGGTAGAGAAATTAGTTGGTCCTGAACGATAAAATTTGCTAGCTGCTGACTGAGTTCATTCCGGTTGGTCGCGGGGCTTGAGCAACAGACGCTGCCATGCGTCGGCGAGCCATCGTTCGTACCGCTCCGTGCCCCATCCCCGTTGTTGCACGAGCAGTACGTAGAACTCCGCCGCGTTCGTTGCCCAGATCACATCGGCGGCCTCGTCTATCGAAACACCTTCCCGCAGACTACCAGTCTCCGCTAGTTCGCCTGCCAGTAGTCGCATATTTCCGGCCCGCCGCTCCCCGATTTCCGTCCACAGCGCAGCAAGTGCGGGTTCGGCACTCGCCGCAGATTGTAACGCCCGAAAAAGCGGCGCGAGCCGTTCTTGGATACGGCGGATCGCGATCGCGTAGATCGCCAGTTTCCGTGCCGCGTCTGGTTCGACGCGGATCGCCCGCACATAATCCCGTTCCTCCGCTGTTACCGGTGAATCATCTCCCGAGATCGCTCGCTCGATCAGCAGCCGGAACAAAACCGGCTTTGTGCCGACGACTGCATAGACAGTGTCGGTCGCTACGCCTGCCGCTTGGGCAATCGTCGCCATCGTCACGACACTATACCCGTGCTCCGCGAAGAGGCGGGTCGCGGCGTCAATGATCGCGCTGCGAGTGCGCGAGGCGGCTTCTTGGCGGCGAGGCGCGTGGTAGAGGCGCGGCTTGACAGGCTTCATCATAGAGCGTATTGTAGCAGCATATTCATCCGATAATGTATCGGATGAATATCTGGCGCACGGGTCAACGACCCGGACGGCGTCGGGTATGCCGATCCCCGTCGGCGCAGGAGGTGTCACCATGTCTATGGAGCGAAACAAGGCGATCACGCGCGAGACGGCAGACCGTCTCTTCAACCGAGGCGATCTCAGCGCGGTGGACGAGTTGATTGCAGCGGACGCCGTGGACCACTGCGAGCCGCCCGGGACCGACTGTCGGCAGCATTTCCGGCAGGTGACGATGATGCTCCGCAATGCTTTCCCCGATCTGCACATGGAGATCACCGACATGGTTGCAGAAGGCGAAAGCGTGGCAGTCCACTTGACGATGACGGGTACGCATCTGGGACCATTCATGGGCATCCCGCCGACGGGCAAACCGTTCGCGGTGCAGCAAATGCGCTTTGCGCGTTTCCGCGACGGCAAGATGACCGATTCGTGGGCGGTGATTGACTGGCTGGGATGGCGGCAGCAACTCGGCGCGATGTCGCAGCCGCAGCACGCATCGGCGTAGCGACGGCATTGCGCCGAGTTTGCTAACCCGCTCCCCATGACCTTTCTGGCGCGCCGCGCTGCGAGGTGCTATCGAAAGGTGGGCAACACCTCATCCATGAACAGGCGCAGGTCGGTCGTTTCCGGGAAGTCCGCGAAG
>JBBRMX010000024.1:0-24494 GCA_038230615.1 Thermomicrobiales bacterium
ACCTCAAAGCAGAGCGGCTGGCACGCTTTGAGATGCCAAAGGAACGCCCGCCGCTCACTGAACCACCCGCAGGCATGTTCGACGCGCCGCAGCCACCCGCACCCCCGAAACCGCCCGCCCCATCTGTACCGCCTGTACCATAGGGAGTATCGTCGGCTGCGGGCAGAGATTTTTTTGCATCGTCACCGCGCAGCCACGCAACAAGGAGAAGGCACAGTGCGAATCTATCTGTCGGTGGATGTGGAAGGGGTTGCGGGGGTGGTGGACTGGTCGCAGACAGGTGGCGACACGGCGGCATACCGCGAGATGTGCCGCCTTGCGACCGCTGAAACGAATGCCGCTATCGAGGGTGCACTCGCGGCGGGCGCGACGCAGATCGTCGTCAACGACAGCCACGGCGCGATGCGGAACCTCAGCGCGGAAGATTTGCACCCCGCCGCCGAACTGATTCAGGGGCGGCACAAGCCAATGTTCATGGTCGAGGGGCTGGATGCGTCGTTCGACGCGCTGTTGCTTGTCGGTTATCACGGCAAGGCAGGCAGTGCCGAGGGAGTGCTGAACCACACCTTCAGCCCGTGGGAGACGACGATCAACGGCATCGTCTGTTCCGAAGCGACGCTCAATGCGGCGGTGGCGGGGCAGTACGGCGTGCCGCTCGCCCTCGTCACGGGCGACGATGCGACCGTTGCAGAGACACGCGCGCAATTCGCGCCGGAAGTCGTCGCCATCACGACGAAGCGCGGGCTGAACCGCGCCGCCGCGTGGATGGTGCATCCGTCCGTCGCACGGGAGCGCATCCGCGAGGGCGCGGCGGAGGCGGTGCGCCGTGCGAAAACAATCCCGCCGTACATCGTCGCCGGACCCGTCCGGGTGGAAACGACATGGGCGCACTCATTGCAGGCGGATATGGTCGCCATGCTGCCCACCGCCGAGCGCACCGGCGACCGCACCGTGTGCTGGACCTCGGCGGACATGGTGCAGGCATACCGCACCTACATCGCCGCGTACCTCATTGCCCGCGCCGCAGGGTAGGAGCGGTCGGTTGTGCGAAGGATCAGGGAACGGCGGTGAGTTCGGTAATCAACTCGTTTGGGCGTCTTTCCATGAGGAGACTATACTCGACGAGAAACGTGCGTAGATACCGACAGGCAGAGAGAACCGCCGCGTCAGAAGGTGCAGACATAGGACAAAATGCCTACCACCCCTGACCTTCCGCTACTGCCCCCGCCAGCGCATCGAGTGCGGCGCGGATTTCCCCCGTAGTCGCGTTGTCGGTCATTGCGCCATCCGCGCCGAGTTTCTTGCGGACCGTGGGGATAGTCAATGATGCGCCGTCCGGGATGATGGCGGAGAGAACCGTAATTACCTCCACCAGCGATGCGTGCGCCCGGTCGCCGCCCCTGATACTCGGTGAGGCACTGAGCGCGGCGACGGGTTTGCCGACGAACTCGCCCGAACTCACTGCCCAGTCGAGGGCATTCTTGAGCGATCCCGGCATCCCGTGGGCATATTCCGGCGTACAGATCAGCACACCGTCCGCCGCCGCAAGCAACTCGCGCAGTGCGACGACGGGCGCGGGCGGGGTGTCGCCGTCGAGGTCCGGCACGAAATGGGGCAGGTCGCCAAGCCCGTCGTAAAGCGTCCATCGCATCGTGGCGGGCGCAAGGGCAATGACGGCACGAACGAGTGTCGTCGTGGTCGAGGTGGGGCGGATGCTGCCGGAGATGGCGAGGATATGCATTGCGTCTCCCTTTCGCGGCGACGTATGGGGGCGCATCTCGTAGGTCTCTCGCGTACCGTAACGGGGGGCATCGGGCAGTCATTCCCCGTGTGCATTCCCCTTGTTGTCGGGTGCGGGGTGCGGGATACTGTGCGGGGATACGAACACCTGTGCAGATTCGTGCGAAGGGACGCCATGAACGACGCATCCGGGGGGCGGCAACCCTCCCCCGCCATCCAGACGCTCTACCGTGTCTACCGCCCAACGACCTTCGATGCGGACGAATTCGTCGGGCAGGAACACATCATCGGCACGCTGCGGAGCGCGATCCGGCAGAATCGCATCGCTCACGCTTATCTCTTTTGCGGGCCACGCGGCACGGGCAAGACGAGCACGGCGCGGCTCCTTGCGAAAGCGGCGAACTGCCTGCATCCCGACCCCGACCGCCGCCCCTGCAATCAGTGCGCCAGTTGCCGCGCCATCGTCGAGGGGCGCACGATGGATATTGTCGAGATTGACGCCGCGAGCAACCGGGGGATTGACGAGATTCGCGCTCTGCGTGACACCGTGCAACTCAACCCGATTGATTTGCGGTACCGCTTTTACATCATTGACGAGTGCCACCAATTGACACCCGCCGCGTGGAACGCTTTTTTGAAGACCTTAGAGGAGCCGCCGCCGCACGCGAAATTCATCCTATGCACGACGGAGCCCGAGAAATTGCTCGACACTGTGGCGTCGCGCTGCCAGCGGTTCGATTTCCACCGCTACCCGCTTGCGCAGATCGTCGAATTGCTGCAGCGCATCTGCGAGCGTGAAGGGTGGGCGGCGACCGACGACGCCCTCGCTACCATCGGGCGGCAAGCGACCGGCTCGATGCGCGATGCCCTCAGCCTGCTCGACACGCTGGCATCGTACGGCACCGATGGCGACGGGATCACGCTGGCGACGGTGCAGCGCATCCTCGGCGCGGGATCGAATGAGCGCGTACTGGCGATCATTGATGCGCTGGCAGCGAACGACGTGGGCGCGGGTATCGCCGCCGTCAATGCCGCCGCCGAAGCGGGTGTCGAGCCGGGGGTGTTGGCGGGGCAGATCGTCGCCGCGCTGCGTGTCATGCTCTACGCTGCCTATGGTGTTCCCGCCGACGGCACGGACGACGCCCTACGCGAACGGTTGCCGCACTTCGCGCCCGCCGAAGTCGCGCATCTCACGAAACTGTTCAGCACCACCGAATTCCGCTTGAAGCACACCGCGTACGGGCATTTGCCGTTGGAACTGGCGGTTGTGGACGCCGTGCTGCTGCGAACGGGGCAGGCGACGCCCGCCGCCGTTACTGTTACCGCGCCTATCCTCGCCATGCAACCTGCGACACCGCCCGCGTCCGTGCTGCCATCGCCCGCCATGCCTGCGATGCCTGCGCCGACCGTCCTCGCTCGACCGGAACGACCGGAACGCGCTGCCCCGCCCCCGGATACCATGCCGCAGGAACCACCGACGCCGATGCTGCGACCCGAACGGCCACGCCGCGACGACGCGCCGCCCGCGACGCCGCCTCCATCGCCCGTGCGCCTCGTGCCGTCACCGGAGCCGGTTGCGCCAGTTGCACCTGCGGCATCGTTCACGCTGGAAGATGTAGACGGGCTGTGGCGGCGGGTGATTCCGGGCGTGAAGATGGAAGGCGGCTCAATGCAACTGTACGGCGTGCTGGCGGATGTCTCGCCCGCCGATGTGCAGGGCAACATGGTGATACTCCACACTGTCAGCGACTGGCACTGTTCGCAGGTGAACAAGGAAGAATCCCGCGCCATGCTGGAAAAAGTCCTCGGTGGGTTGCTCAAGCAGCCGGTACGTGTGCGCTGCGAGGTACGCGGGTCGCAAGCCGCCCCTGCCCCGACGGGTCGCGCTGCCCGCCCAATGCGTGCCGTCCCGCCCGCGCCGCTGCTCGAACCCGACCCACCGCCGTCACCGCCGCCAACGATGATGCGCCCCGTCGCGCCTCCGCAGGCGGTTGCATCGCCACCTGCGTCCACTCCCGCCGCATCGCCGGAAAACCGGGACACGCCCCCTCCCACTCCCAACGATCACGACGAGGCGGGTGTGCGCCGAATGGCGAACCTGTTCGATGCGGAGGAGTTGCGCGGCGACGACGCCCCCCCGTTTCCACGCGGCACATAAACCACGAAGCACATATTTCGTACTTCGTGCAACGAACGACCCAATGAGGAGTGACGATGCAGACTATCGGGCTGATCGGTGGCATGAGTTGGGAATCGTCGGCGGAGTATTACCGCATCGTCAATGAGACGGTCAAGGCACGGTTGAGCGGGCTGCATTCCGCGCAGGTGGTGTTGTATAGCGTGGATTTCGCCGCCATCGAGCGGATGCAGTTCGCGGGGGCGTGGGACGAAGCCGCCGCTGTGCTTGTGGACGCGGCGCAACGGCTGGAACGCGGCGGGGCGGATTTCGTATTGCTCTGCACGAACACGATGCACAAAGTCGCGCCGCAGATCATGGCGGCAATCTCGGTGCCGTTTATTCATATCGCAGACCCCACCGCCGAGCGCATCGCAGCGGCGAAGATCGGCACTGTCGGGCTGCTCGGCACGAAATTCACGATGGAAGAAGACTTCTACCGGGGGAGGCTCACCGACGCGCACGGGTTGCAGGTCATCGTGCCGAACGCCGCCGACCGCCAGATTGTGCATGACATTATCTACCGCGAATTAGTGCTCGGTATCGTGCGCGAAGAATCGCGGGCAGCGTACCGCGAGGTGATCGCACGGCTTGTAGCACAAGGGGCACAGGGTATTATTCTCGGCTGCACCGAGATCATGCTGCTCGTGCGCGACGAGGACGCCGCCGTGCCGCTGTTCGATACCACCCGCATCCACGCCGAAACCGCCGTCGCTCGCGCTATCGGAGAGAAGAAGTAACGAGTAACGAGTGCTATCCATGCATTACTCGCTACTCGTTACCCGTTACTAAACTCCCGGCTATTCTCCGACCTGCATCGCTTCCTGCTTCAGTTCGAGCTGCGCTGCGAGATCGGGGATGTCTTCTTCGGGCGTATACGTGAAAAACTCGATAAGGTGGTCATCGGGGTCTTTGACATAGCAACTGCGATCTTTGCCGGGGTGATGGACAGGGCCTTCCACATCCAGCCCCTTGCTGCGCAATGTCTTCGCAGCCTGTTCGAGTTCTTCGTTCGTCTCCACACGGAAGGCGAAATGGACATGCGCCCCCGGCTTGTCGCCGTATTCGCGTTCGCCGGGGAGCCACAGACCAATGCGCGTCTGGTCGCCCGCCTTAAGCCAGACAAATTCTTGCGCGTCATCGTCGCCGATGATGGGCAGTTCGAGATTTTCGGTGTACCACTTGACCGAGCGTCGCATATCGGTGACTTGCAGAGTGAGTTCGGAGACACCGCGTATTGTGATCGCCATGATTGTTGCCCGTCCTTCGGTGAAATGTTGATAAAGTTGCCTACTGAGGGGCTAGAACCGCGATTGCTTTCGCAACTTCCGTGCCGCGTCACAGATACGCGAGCACTTCGAGGGAGGTGTCACAAATGGGTGTGCTGGATTATTTCTCGCTGGCGGATCGCGTCGCGCTGGTGACGGGGGCAGCCGGCGGGCTTGGCTCGTATCAGGCGCGGGCGATGGCGGAAGCGGGAGCAACCGTCATCGCGGCAGACCGCGATCATGCCGGGGCGGAGCGCGTCGCGGCGGCAATCGTCGCAGCAGGTGGCACAGCAACGGCGACACCACTGGATGTAACCGATGCCGCATCGGTGGACGCGCTTGTCGCACAGACAGTGGCGCGGCACGGGCGGATTGATGTACTCATCAATAGCGCGGGCATCAATCGCCGCGTCGCCGCTGAGGAATTGTCCCTTGAAGACTGGGACACAGTGCTAGATGTCAATCTGCGCGGCGTTTTTCTGTGTTGTCAGCGCGTCGGGCGGGTCATGCTGGCGCAGGGTTCCGGTAGTATCGTCTCGGTTGCCTCGCAACTCGGCGGGCGGGCGGGAGCATTCCGCGCCCAGACCGCGTACGGCACCTCGAAAGCGGGGGTGATCGCCCTCACGCGGGAACTGGGCGTGCAGTGGGCGCAGCGAGGCGTGCGCGTCAATGCGGTCGGCCCCGCGCTCTTTCGCACCCCGCTCACCGAAGCACTTTGGGACGATCCCGCGATGCTCGACCGCGAAATCGGGCGCATCCCGATGGGGAGAACGGGTGAATACGAAGACCTCGCAGGCGTCACCGTCTTCCTCGCGTCGGACGCCGCCCGCTTTCTGACCGGGCAGACGATCTTTGCGGACGGCGGGTACATGGCGACGTGAGGCGGGGAAGCGGAATGATCGAATTGGCGCACTGCCGCGTATCAGTAGGTGTACCGCGCCGCGAACAGCGCAGGAAGATTGCTCGCCCCTTGCGTGACGGCGCGGAAAAGTGGTAGAGTAGGCGAACACACAGGCAATGCAGGGTCCGATGGCTTGCCCGTGACCACACTGGAATGCGCTGCGGGCTATATCGCAGGGATACATCGAAGGAGACAATACTGTGTTTTTGCGTGATTTGTTGCAGCCGTGGCACTTGCTTATCATCCTCGGAATCGTGCTCCTGATCGTCGGGCCGTCCAAATTGACGGGTCTCGGTGGCGCACTCGGTTCCAGCATCCGCGATTTCAAGCGTGCGACCAAGGACGAGGACGAGGAAGCCGAGAAGAAGGCAGCCCCCATCAAGAGCGTCGCCGATGACGACATCGTGCTCGATTCCCCCGCTAAGCAACTCGCCGCCAAGAGCGTCGTTGAGGATGCCCCGCTGAGCGCACGCCGCAGCGTTGCCGTGGATGATGACGACGATCTCGTTGCCGTCCCCGCAGGCGCGAGCAGCAGCAGTGTGATCAACGAAACCGGCACAACGATCAAGGTCGGCACGACGCGCAAGGCATACTCCGCGCGCCGCTAACGCCGACACCCTGCACCGCCAACGCAGAAAGCCGGAGGGTCTGTTCCCTCCGGCTTTTTCTCTATCCAGAGCGAAGCGGTGTCGCTAGGCGACGCTCGCCAGCAACTGACGCAAGATATAGATGATGATAATCGCCACGAAGGGCGAGAGATCAATCATGCCGGTATTGGGCATCACGCGGCGGATGGGCTGAATCACAGGGTCAGTAATCCGGGCGAGAATCTGTCCGAATGCGGAACGCCCGGTGGGGTCTATCCATGAGAACAGACCGCGCACAAAAATAGCGATCCCCATCAGCAGCAAGAGCCAATCGAGTATATGAGCGATGAGATACATGGGGGTTTGTTTCCTTGTCTGTGGTTGTTGGTTGTGCCTGCGTGCGCCGCACCATACCACACCAAAATGGTAGTCCCGCGCCACATCGCTGTCAATGTGCGCTCCCGCACCGCGCCTGCACCCCGGACAAAAGATACGCTGCGAGTATCTATCGAGTACACTACGATGAATGGGTCAACACCACACTAGGAACATGTAATGAGAGACAAGGTTACAACGGACAATGCCGCAGGGATGGTCGCAATTCATCCGTCGCGGCAGGCGGCGGTGCTGGCGACGCTGCTCGAAACCAGCGTCGCGATTACTGCCGCGTCATCGCTCGATATTGACACGCTGCTTGCCCGTATCTTTACCGCCATCGAGCGTCTTGTGCCGGTCGACCGCGGCTCCATCGTGATGGATATTCCGGGGCGTGACATGCTCCGTATTGCCTGCGTACGTGGGGACGCAACGTACGCCGCCCGGATGCTCGGCCAAGAACGCCCGATTGCGGGCAGTATCACCGGGCGTGTGTACCGCGAGGCGACACCGCTGCTCATTGACGATATGTTCGCCCCGGAATGGCAGCGCAACATCTACGAGATCGTCAAACACCCCGACCGTTTCGCGGAGATTCGTAGCAGTGTGTTCGTGCCGTTGATCGCAGGGAAGACGGTGGGGGTGATCTTCCTCGGTCGGCGTGGCGTCGGTAAGTTTTCGCAGGAAGACCTCGCCATCCTCCAGTTGTTCGCCCCGCAAGCGGCAATAGCGATCACGAATGCCCGCCAGTACGCCGCGACCCGCGTACAGGCGGAGGGGTTGCAGGCGTTGCTTGTCGCCAGCGAACGCTTTGCCGCCTATACCGCCACCCACGATGCCGACCCAGTCACCGATTTTGGTCGTCTCGTCGCCACCCAAGCGCGGCACATCGTCCCGCATCAGCGCACGGCGATCTCACGCTACGATGCCGGCACCGATACCACAAAGACGCTCGTCTATTTGCGGGGCGATACGTTTCATACGCCGTCCGGGGTCTTTCATGCCCGCAGCGGTCTGACGGGGGCAGCAATCGCGGCGGGAGAGCCGCTCCTCGTCAACGAATCGCAGCATGACCCGCGCTCGATCTATTTCCACGGCGAAGACCGCGCCACCCTGCGCGAACATATCATCATCGTGCCGCTTATCGTTGCGGGGCGTGTAACGGGGGCGATCTCGGTAATCCGGCGCGATACCCCGCCATTTACGGACGAAGAATTCGCCCGCGTGCAATTGTTCGCACGGCACGCCGCCGCCGGGATCGAGCGCGTGCAGTTCACCGCCACATTGCAGGAGCGCAACACCGCCCTCGTCGCGGCGAACCGGGGCAAAGATGCCTTTCTGACCAACATGAGCCACGAACTCCGTACGCCGCTCAATGCGGTGATCGGCTTCGCGCAGTTGCTCGCAGACGGCGTTGTACGGGACGACACCGACCGGCAAGCGGCATACGACGATATCCTCGGCAGCGGTACGCACCTCTTGATGATGGTGAACGATATCCTCGATGTGGCGCGAATCGAGTCCGGGCAGCAGACCGTCACCCTCACCCCTTTGGATGTGCGCTCCGAAATACATGCGGCAGAGCGAATCGTCGCATCACTCATCGCACAGAAACACCAGACACTCACACTGGTGGTGCCAGATACGGTGCCGCAGGTACATGCAGACCGCGACCGGCTGCGGCAGGTGCTGCTCAATCTCCTATCGAACGCACACAAGTTTACCCCGGTGGGCGGCGCGATCACTGTCGTCGTCTCGGAGGTACCGGGTACCGAATCCCTCACCATACAAGTACGCGATACGGGTATCGGCATCGCGCCCGAACACCACGCGGCAGTTTTCGAGGCATTCCGGCAAGTAGAGAGCGGCTACACCCGCGCCCAGCAAGGCACCGGGCTTGGTCTGACCCTCACGAAGCAACTCGTGGAACGCATGGGCGGCACGATCACCCTCGCCAGCACCCCCGGTGTTGGCAGCGTCTTTACGGTCACGCTGCCGACCGCACGCGAATAGGTCTCGTTCTGCTCCTCAGCCCGCCGCATCCGGTTTGCCACCGAGAAAGGCGGGGAGCGCGTCTGCCAGCAAGATCACATCGAGCGCGTCCGGCACCACGCGAAAAGTCGCGGGGGTCATGCCGATATTCTCACCGTCCGCCTGAATCGGCAGCGGCGTGACGGGAGTGAGAACGACGTGCCGGATATTGCGATAATCAATCGCGGTATCCGCACTGCGGCGCACGACGGACCACACCCGCCGCACCATATCGAGCGGTCCGCGCCCGCCGAGGATGCAGAGATCGAGCAGCCCGTCATCGGCGCGGGCGCGGTAGGTGATCTCGGCAATACCCCCATACAGGCGCGTGTTCCCGACGACGAGCATCAGCAGGCGGCGGCGGGTCTGCACGCCGTCAATATCGAGCAAAACGCGCCGCCCACGGAAATGCGTGATTGTCCGCAACGCGGCGAGGGCATACGCGACCGGACCCGCGAGGCGTTTGATCCCCTTCAGGGCGGGATCGTCGCTGACGGCGGCACTCGCGGCGGCATCGAACCCGACGCTCGCCATCATCAGGAAGTAGCGGTCGTTGACCTGCCCTACATCAACGGTGTGCCGTCGCCCCTGTGCGATCCGTTGCGCGAGATCGGGAGCGTCTTTTTTTGCACCAAGTTCGGTCGCCCAGACATTGACGGTGCCGCCGGGGAGGACGGCGAGAGCAGTCGTGCGCTGCCCCGCCAAACCCTGCAATGCCTCGTTGACGGTGCCGTCGCCGCCCGCCACCACGACGATTTCTATCGCCGCCGCAACCGCCTCCCGTGCGAAGGTCGTCGCGTCGCCGGGACCGGTCGTGCGTTTCGTCTCGACCTGCCACCCCGCATCACGGAACACTTCTGCTGCCACCGCGACTTTCGCGCTCCAATCGTCCTGCCCCGCCGCCGGATTTTCAATTACCCATGCCCGTATCGCCGCCATCGCGCACCCTTCACCTTCGATATCGTCATCGCCCGCTCGCATTCGTTGCAGCAGAGGGAAGGATACATGAACGATGCCACCACCCGCGCCCACGCCCGATTTTGCACCCGCAGGGGCTGATTTCGCACGCCCGTTCTGGTATACTATATCTCTTACATCCCCCTTGCGTGGAGGGTTTCGCATGGCAGAACAGATCGAGACGTACGCGGGCGACATGCCCGAATGGGTGCGCCCCGCCCCCGTCATTGACGCGCAATTCAAGGTCGTCTCTAATTTCGAGCCGACGGGCGACCAACCCGTCGCCATCGAGCGATTGGCACGCGGCGTGCAGGAAGGCTTTAAGCATCAGACCCTGCTCGGCGTCACGGGCAGCGGCAAGACCTTCACGATGGCGAAGGTTGTCGAGCGCGTGCAGAAACCGACACTGGTACTCGCGCACAACAAGACGCTTGCGGCGCAACTCTACAGCGAGTTCAAAGAGTTCTTCCCGAACAACGCCGTCGAGTATTTCGTGTCATATTACGATTACTACCAGCCGGAAGCCTATATCGCCCGCTCGGACACCTACATCGAGAAGGAATCCGAGGTCAACGAGGAGATAGACCGCCTGCGCCACGCCGCCACCCGCGCCCTGTTCGAGCGGCGCGATGTGCTGATTGTCGCATCGGTCTCGTGCATTTATGGCATCGGTGCGCCGGAAGAATACGGCAAAACCATCGTCTCGTTCCGCAAAGGCGCGAGCGTACGGCGGGAGCGCATCCTGCGGCATCTCGTGGACATTCAGTACGAGCGCAACGATAGCACGCTCGTACGCGGCAGTTTCCGCGTGCGCGGCGACACACTGGAAGTCTTCCCCGCCTACGAAGAAATCGCGCTGCGTATCGAACTGTGGGGCGACGAGATCGAGCGGATCGTCTCGGTAGACCCACTCACGGGCGAAGTTCTCAGCGAGCATAACGCGATTGACATCTACCCTGCCAAGCACTTCGTCACCTCGCAGGAGAAATTGCAGGCGGCGATGAAAGACATCGAAGCGGAGATGATCGAGCAAGTCAAAGTCTTCGAGGGGCAGGGCAAACTGATCGAGGCGCAGCGCATCAAGCAGCGCACGATGTACGATCTCGAAATGATGGCGGAGGTCGGCTACTGCTCCGGCATCGAGAACTACAGCCGCCCGCTCGCCCGCCGCCCCCCCGGTTCGCAGCCGTGGACATTGCTCGATTACTTCCCGGATGATTACCTGCTCTTCGTGGACGAGTCGCACATCTCGCTGCCGCAGGTGCGCGGCATGTACGGCGGCGACCGCGCCCGTAAGGAACAACTGGTGCAGTTCGGCTTCCGCCTGCCGAGTGCCATGGACAACCGCCCCCTGATGTTCGACGAGTTCGACCGCCATATCAATCAGGCGGTCTACGTCTCCGCAACCCCCGCCGATCTGGAAGTACAGAAGACGAAAGAGAGCGGCGGCACCGTCGTAGAGCAAGTCATCCGCCCTACCGGGTTGCTCGACCCGGTTGTCCATGTACGCCCGACCGATGGGCAGATTGATGACCTGCTCGAAGAAGTGCGCGTGCGTGTGGCGAAGAGCCAACGCGTGCTGATTACCACCCTCACGAAGCGCATGGCAGAAGACCTGACCGATTATCTCAAGGAGATGGGCGTCAAGACGCAGTATCTCCACCACGACATCGAGACGCTGGAGCGCATTGACATCCTGCGCTCATTGCGGCTCGGTGTCTACGATGTGGTCGTCGGTATCAACCTCCTGCGGGAGGGGTTAGACCTGCCGGAAGTCTCGCTCGTCGCCATCCTCGATGCCGATAAAGAGGGTTTTCTGCGCTCTAACCGGTCGCTCGTGCAGATCATCGGGCGGGCGGCGCGGCACATCGAAGGCACCGTAGTGATGTATGCCGACAAGATGACCGATTCGATGCGCTTCGCCCTCTCCGAGACGACGCGCCGCCGCGCCATCCAGCAGGCATATAACGAGGAGCACGGCATCACCCCGCGCGGTATCACGAAAGAAATCCGCGACCTGAACGACCGCGTGCGGGCAGCGGCGGAAGAAAAAGGGCTGGTCTCCGACGACGGCGTCATTATGGACGTGCCACGCGAGGAACTAACTCGCATGGTCAAAGACCTCGAAGGACAGATGAAACTCGCCGCCAAAAACCTCGACTTCGAGAAAGCCGCGCTCCTGCGCGATCAGGTCGTCGAGTTGCGGCGGTTACTGGTGGAATAACCCATCGGGCGGACGGCGGGCGGAGCAATCTCCCGTTGTTCGCCGCGATCAGAGCAGATGCCGCAGCACTTTGCCGAGGGGTGAGCATGGTAACGCCTCGCGGAACTCCCACCGGCGCGGCACCTTGTACGTGGCAAGATGGGCGCGGCAATATGCCCGCAGAGTGGCGACGGAGGGCGGCGGCTCCGCAGGCACGATCACGGCGCGAACGACCTCGCCGCGTGTCGCATCCGCCGCTCCCAGTACGACGGCCTCGCGCACGCCGGGATGCCGCAGCAAGACGGCTTCCACTTCTTCCGGCGAGACTTTGAACCCGCCGACATTAATCCGCAGCACTTGCCGCCCGACAAGATAATAGAAGCCCCCGGCGTCGCGGCGAGCGAGATCGCCCGTGCAAAACCAGCCATCGCGGAAAGCAGCGGCGGTCGCTTCCGGATCGCCCACATAACCTGTCATCACATTGGGGGAGCGCACGAGCAGTTCGCCCGCGTTGCCCTCCGGCACCTCGCACCCGGTCTCGTCCACAAGGCGCACCTCCGCCCACGGCACCGGGCGTGCGCCCCGTCCGGCGGGCGCGTCGGGGGTCGTAAGCATCACGTACCCCACTTCCGTCGAGCCGAGTGCCTGCGCGACCGCCGCGCCGTACCGCTCGCGGGCAGCCTGCGCGAGTTCCGGGGAGAGCGACGCAGCAGTGGTGCGGAGGATACGGAGCGCGAGACCGGGCGGCGGGGGCTGCTGCTGCGTCACGAGGGCCTGCACGATGGCGGGGACTGTCCAGAGGGCATTCGCACCGTAGTCCGCCATCTCCGCCTCGATGCGTTCCGGCTGGCTCCAATCGGAGAGAATGCACGTCCCGCCCCGATTGAGCGAATCATAGAACAGGCTGGCATTGTAGAGCATCGGGCGGGGAATATACGTGACCGCGCCGGATAGATCGGTCCAGAACGGCATGGCGGCGGGCAGGGCATGGTGGCGGTGCGTCATCCGTGTAATCTTCGCCCTGCCGCCCGTCGTGCCGGAAGTGGATTGCAGTAGGGCAGGGTCATCAGTAGTTGCGGCTGCTTGTCGTGCCGCCACCGCCGCAACTGCGCCGGGGGACGGGTTGCCGGGAAGCGCACGCGGCAAGGCGGGCAAGTGCGGCAGCGCGGCATCCCGCTCGCCCGTCGGCGTGAGGACGAGCCGCGCCCCTGCCATCGCAGCACGGGCGGCAATCTCCGGCGGCGCGAACAGGGGCGAAAGGTAATAATATACCGCGTTCGCCATGATGCAGGCGAGCGCAGAGACAGCGGTATCGCCCGTGACGCTGCCAGTACCGACGATTACCTCCCCCGGCTGTATTCCTGCCTCGCATAGGAGCGCGGCACGGCGGCGGGCATCCTCGCATAGCGCGGCGTACGTCCACGTCTCGGTATGGAAGCGCAGGGCGAGATGATCCGGCTGGCGGGCGGCGTATGCCGCGATTACCGACTCGATGCGGTGCAGGGGTGGGTTCATGCATCATCTCCGGGATGATTTACGCACCCGCAACGGCAGGTTGCGGTATATATCGTCGTCAGCACGCACTCTATATCACCCGCCCGGATGCTCGCTGCGATGCTCAACGTACCCGCAGCCGCGCCGCGAAGATCGGCGGAATCTGCTTCAGGCTGAACCAGCCGAGCAGCGACGACGGCACGACCTCCGGGGAACGGCGGCGTATGTCCGGCGCGTCAGTGCGCTGCGTCGCGCTCTTGCCGCTCCCATTCTGCTCGTTCCAGCGCGTACTCGACTTCGCCGTGTTCTGCACCGGGCAGGGGATCGTCCCATTCCTCGTGATACGTTCGTACCAGCATCAGCCCCGCTTTTTCCATCACCCGCCGGGAGCGCACATTTACCGCCATCGTCCCCGCGAAGACGCGCCGTACGCCGAGTTCCGCGAAACCTTTGCGGATCAGTGCACGCGACCCCTCGGTGCCGTAACCTTTGCCCCACGCCGCTTTGTGCAGCCGGTAGCCGAGTTCCACATCATCGGCGTCGTGGCCCTCCGGCGGTCGAAAATGGAACCAGCCGAGAAAATCCCCCGTGTGCTTCTCGATGACCGCCCAGAACCCGTATGCGTTGCCGCGCTCGTAATACGACAGAAAGCGCGGCAAGACCTCCTGCGCGATCACCGCACGCGGGGTCGGCGTGCCGCCATTGAGGAACTGCATCACATCGGGGTCGTTGTGGAGGGCATACAGGTTGTCCACATCGTCCCCGGTCAACTGGCGCAGCATCAGCCGGTCAGTCTCCAGAAAGACATTCATGACGCACTCCTCCCCCATAGAATTGGCAGATGATCGGGGCGTGTCAAGAAACAACGCCGCCCTGCAGGGAGCGCACGTAGATACGACGACGACATACCCGGCGTGGCTTATTCCGCGACCCGCGCCACGATGTAGGCGAAATGCCCCGTGTACTGATCGGCACGCCGCACCATAAACCCCTCCCGTTGGAGCAGCCACCGCCAATCGTCGAAGGTGTAGCGGTTGAAACTCGCCCACATCCGCAGTGCAGTCGCGTCGGGGTCGGGGGTGCCGCGCCCCTCGGCGGGTTGCGTGCTTTCCATATCTTGCCGTGCGGGGCCGGCGAAAAAGGCGAGGAAATCCGCCAACGATGACCGCACCCATCCCGTCAGGACGAGCGACCCTTCCGGCGCAAGCGACGCACGCACCGTCCGCAAGAGTGGGCGCGGATCGTCCAAAAAATGGAAGAAGAAATGCATCGCCGCCACATGGACCGGGGCGGTGAGCGCGAAATCGGGCGCGGTGATGTCTGTCTGATGCCAGCGGGCGCGGGGAAGCGCAAGACTCCGCGCAGCATCGAGGGCGGCACCGTCGCGGTCGTATCCGATGAGTGCGGCATCAGGGCGCACCGCCGCTGCATCGCGCAGCCACAACCCCGGCCCACAGCCGAGATCAACCACCGTCGGCGCGTCCGGCAGTTTTTCGAGGGCAGCGCGGCCAATAACGGCACGGACATGCGGCGGGATACGGGCATCATAGGACGCGATCATCCGTTCCGCGAGCGATCCGGCGGGCGGTTGCCCGTTCGCGCTCATACGGATGCCGCCGCGCCGGTGACGGCAGACTGTCGGGCGGCGTCCGTGTTACGCCACAGCGCACCGCCGAGCGGCTCCGTGAGCGCGGCACGCAGGGCGACGCGCTCGTCGTCGGTGAGGGAGCCGAGTTGCACGGTGCCGTCCAGCACGCGGCGCATCGCCATTGCTTCCGCCGTCAGGTCGCGCCAGCCGGTTCCCGCCGCACGGTCAATGAGCAGCGGGCAGGCGATCATCCCCTCGTATCGCGCCGTCTCGGGTTCCTTATCGCGCACACCGAGGAAAATCATCATCACCCGTGCGCCGTCCGGCACATCGGCTTTCTCGCGTGAGAAGGCAATGCCCGCCTGTGCCTGCGACCGCCCGTGCAATGCGCCTGCGTCGAAAAACGCCTGCCCACCGTCAATCACCACGGCAGTGAGCGTGATGCCCATGAAATCCTCGCCGCCAATCGCGCTTGCCATATTCATGCCGAAATGCATTGGCAGGGCATCGTATCCGTAATTCGGCTTCTGCTCGCTCATCATCGCTCCTTTTCCCCGGAAAGGGGTAGCGTGCCATTCCAGACACTCCCTCACCAAACCTTTTTCCTGTCGAGCGCGAGGGGATCCCACACTTACTTCTTGGCCGGCACCGCCACCATGATTGCCACTGCCACGACGACCACCAGCAACATCCCAAGAAAAATCAGTACCCTGCCCCACCACGGCTTGGAGTGCCACCAGTCATCGCGGCGGGCGGGTACACCTACTTCGCCGGATGTCTCCACATCCGCCGCAGTCGCAAACAGCAGAATGATGATCGCAATGGGCCACATCACTATCTTCATCAGCAGCCCTTGCCGCCCCCACCAACGCACCGGCGCATTCACAGGTGGCGGTGGCAGCACCATCGTGTAGCCGTTCTGCATCGGCGGCTGCCCGTACTGCGGTTGCCCATACGGAGGTGGTTGCGCGTACGGTTGCGGCTGCCACTCGTGCGGCGGTTGATTGTATGCCGGTGCGGGCGGTGCGGGCGGTGCGGGCGGCGGTTGCGGGATACCGGGGGGCGGTGGGTACGACATCGGAAAATGATCCTTTCCGCAAATCGGCGGCGATTCTTTCCTCTATTGTACGGGAAAGTATCCGGGAACGCGCACGGAAGCGGCGCGTCTTGCGGCGTGGCGGTATCCTTGCTACCCTTGCACGTATGGAAACGCACGACACACTAGCCGACATCGTTCCGTGGCGGCGGGGGCTGGCACGAACGCCCGATCCCTCCTTCTGGGAACACGCCCGCTGGTACGACCTCCACATCAATTATCTGGAGCCGCATTTCGCCGCAATGGTTGCTGCGATGATCTGGGGTGTGCCGCCGTTGCCCGTCGGGGCGGCGGCGGTGGACATCGGCTGCGGCGTCGGCATCCTCGCGTCACGCTTCCACGCCGCCTATCCTGAACTCGCCCTCACCCTGCTCGATGCGGACGAGGAGAACATCGCCACCGCGCAGCGCAAAATTGCCCGTGGCGGCGTCACGCCGGTCGCCCTCCCGTACCGCCTCGATCCCGCGACGGAGCAACCACTTCCCGGTGCGCCGTATGCATTAGCACTGTCGTCCACTACCTTCGGCGGTATCGTCGGGGAGGAGAGCGGCGATGCGGAGTTCCGTAGCCGCCTGTACAATCTCCTGCGCTCCGTCCTCGCCTCGCTTACCGAGGGCGGCTGCCTCATCTATGGCGATTTCCTCAGCAACGGCATGGGCGTCAACGAGCATCTGCGGACGCTCGAAGATGCGGGCTTCGCCGATGTCGAGTGCGTCTGGCGCAACGGCGATTTGGTCGTCGTCGGCGGGCAACGCATCACCCGCTGACCGACGGAGAGATTGCGACGAACCACTTCGCCGCTTCCCCTTGCATATCCGCGCATCAAACGACGGGTTTGTCCGTCTTCTCGCGGCGTTTCCGCTCGGCACGCCAGCCTGTCTGCGGGGCGGTCTGGATGAATGCCATCGCGTGCGAGAGATAGGGCAGCAGATCGTCTATCGCGTCCGGCGTCGCGCACGGCACCTCGATCCACTGGGCGCGGCTGCGATCTGCGCCGGGGTCGGGCGACCAACCAGACGCGCCGGGGAGCGCACGCAACACGTCGCGCTCCGCTACCGGCGGCTTGAGCACGACACCTTCATCCCCGACGAACGCGAACAGCCGTCCGTCTATGTGGTACCCGTCATGCCCGAAGATTTTCCGCTTCGTCACGCCGTGCCAGTGCAATAGATGGTCTTCCAAGTATCGCTGCACCTCACGCCCGATGCCGCGTGGCGCGGCGGTATCGGGTTTCGCCATCTTTGCCGCTTTCGTCGTTTTCGCGGGCGTGGCAGATTTCGCGGGTTGCTCAGTCATCGCCGCCCGCCTCGGCGTATGCAGCGAGCCGCGCGGTACGGTCAAGAACGCGGGGCGCGGGGTGGTTTTCATGCTCCGCATCGTCCGCAGGGGCGAGGAAGGCGAACTCATTGCCGTCCGGGTCGGTGACAACGGCGAACGTCCCCCACGGATAGCGCACCGGCTCCCCGATGAAGACGCCCCGCGCTGCCAACCGTGCATACGTCTCGCGGTCCACCGCAAATGTGACACCCGTCGCCCGCCCGACGATACCGCCTGCCTCGTCGCTCTCGGTGCCGTGCGCCGTTGCTAGCGTGAGCACGGTCCCATGCCCGCCGACCTCCGCACCGTCCTCCCAGCGCGACCGCAGCGGGAAGCCAAGTGTCCCGCAATAGAAGAACAAGGCGCGGTCGAGATCGCGCACGAAGACGTAGACACTGTGCATTTGAGGGGTCATCATGGCTCACGCTCCGGTTGCGCATCGTTCAAATCTACTAGAACAAATGTACGTACATCTGCGGCATCTGTCAAGGGGTAGAAGGTAATCGCGGGCAAATCGTCTCGTGTAATGAGGAGAAATGGACTCATGCCGTGCGAGAAGCATCACAAAGATGTCACTAGATCGTTCAACGAAATGAACGGAAAGCGCACCATGCACAGAATACAAAGAAAAGGCAACCGGGACTTCTTGCGAAGCCCCGGAAGCCAGTGTATGGGGAGGTATGGGGTAGGGGTAGACAGTTTCAGTGGTGCTGCGCTCCCATCTCTGGTATGCTACATCGCACACTGAATATCATAGCAACATGCGTGCCACGCTCTCGCGATGCATCAGCCATCACGCATGTCAGATTTCGGGTACACTATAGTTGGACAATGGTCGGGCAATGGTCAGGTTCATGTGATCCATCGTGGCATGGAGGGATGATCGGTGCTTCGCCGTATTCGTCGCCGGTTGACACTGGTGCTGGCAGTCGTCGGAGGGGTCGCGGCGATGCTTATCGCCACCGGTACCTCAGTCGGGCCGTTCCATGTCAATACATTCCTCAGCCATGTGCCGCGCGGCTCGATCTTCATTTGCGCCTTGCTGATCTTTGCGACCGAAGTGTGCAAGGGTGCGCGGTGGGGGACATTCCTGCACTCGTGCGGCGTGCGTATCCGCATGATTGACGCGATCAGTACGAGTATGGCAAGCCAAGCCCTCTCGGTGCTGCCGGGAAACGATATGCTCGCCGCCCGCCTAACGGAAGAACATGCCGGCGCGAACGACGCGCACGGCCCGCGTGTGCGGCAGGCTCTCCCCGCGATTGTCGCCCGATGGTGCGCCGATGCGATTGCGCTCTCCTTGATCGTCACCGCTGGCATGACCTACTACCGGGGATTCGAGCCCTATACCTTGCTACCGATCGTGCTTGCGGTCACAGTGGCAATGCTGCTCCGTGCACATGCGCCCGCACACTGGCTGGTGCGCCGCCTCGGACGCTGGAAGCGAACACAGCACCTCGTACGTTCAGAGGCGGATTTCCACCGCGCATCACGGCGCGTCATGCGCGTACGACCGCTGGTGGTGGGGGTATTGTGGAGCATGTGTACCACGGCACTCTCAGCGGGTGTGCTGTACACGCTGGTGCATGGCTTCGGCGGTAACAAGTTCTCGGTCTCCGAGGCGATCATCGCGCATTCGCTCACCGCGATGGCCTCGATGGTGTCGTTCATGCCGAACGGCTTCGGGGTAGCGGACGGTAGCATGGCGGGGTGGTTGCACGTCTTCGGGATCGGGGCGCGGCGCATCGTGCTCGTCACGATGACCCTGCGACTGCTCAACATCGTCGTTCGTACCGCGATTGGCGTTGCGATGTTACTGACGCGCTACCGCTTCATGTGGGACGGCGGCACGCGCCAGATGCTGCGCCGCGTCTTCAGCAACACGTATGCCGATGCCGCCCCCGCCCTGAACGAACCTGCCGAAGCAGCATAGGATTCTCCCATTTCCCGATTAACCACAATGCGCGAGACCGTCCAATGTGAGGTGCCACCCCGCCCCGTTTATCGCATCGCGGGCGGTCAATCTCGTGGTGCTGACCGAAAGAAAGCCGCGCTGCGTTCATTCCTCCGGTAGTATCCGAGATAGGCAATACGGCGCGTGATAGGGGATGAGCGGGCGTCAGCCGAGCGGCTGCTTCGTGTCGCGCACGGCAGGAACGGCGACGCGCACATCTGCTTTTATCGCCCCGTTCTGCCCGCCGGGAAGGGCGACGGAACCATTGAAGACATACATGGGCTGGAGATATTCCGCACCGTCCGTACCTGTCGAAAGGGCGTACGCGAGCGAGACGCCGTCTATCGTGGCGGTCGCGGCGACATCGGGCGGCACCGCAAAACCCGCGGGCAGGCGCATTTCCGCCACCCCACGCCCTGCTACCTGCGCCCACGCCACATCGAGCGACACGAGGTCATACGCACCCGCCATCACTACCGTTGGCCACGAACGGTCTACCTGCTGCACCGCACCGCTCGCGTCCATCCGCACACGCACACCGGGAAATACCGAAAGGATTTCCGGTAGCGATTTCGGATGAAAGATGATCTCGATGGTGTTCGCGCCGCGCACGATTTCGACATTGCCCGTGTCGGGCGGGAGTAGATCGTGGTTCGCCAGCCATGTGCGGGCGGCACTACGGGCAGCGACATCGTCCGCGACGGAAGCGGCAGCGGGCGGTTGGGCAGGCGGGGCGTAGACCGTCGCTTTCGCATCCACGGTCAAGGTGCCGTTGCCGTCCACCACGAACATGCCTACGCGGGGCTGTTTGATCGGCCCGGTGAGATGGAGTTTGCGGGCGAGTTCGTCCACCTGCGCGACGGTCGGCAGTGCCGAGGTGATGCGGTACACATCCGCACGTGAGGCGTCCGCCGTGAGTGGCCCGGAGAGCCGGTACGACAGGGCGAAACGCGGCACATTGACTGTCCACGGTGCGACCGCAGGGAGCGTCCCGAAGGGTTGAGGCGCACCAACGGGCGGCGGGATGACGAGCAGCGGCGGCGGCGGTACCAGCGCAGTCGTTGCAACTGTCGGGCTGCTCCCCGACCGAAGCCGCGAATCCCCGACGATTCCGAAAATATACAGCGCGACACCGACGACCAACACGCCAGCGATGCCCGCCAGCACGCGTCCTGCCGTTGCCCCGCGTGACCGCCGCTGCGGGAGAGTTGTTGACCACCGTTGCCGGTAGCGGTTCGCGCCCGCCATTCGCACCTCCCCGTGTCCCTGTCGTACGGACATTCCCAATGCCGCACCCCGTCTCCGCAGGCAGGATAACACAGATGTTCCGTGCGAGGCGGGTTATGTGCGAGAGGTATCTTCAGGGCGGGCAACAAGGTACACGGGCAGGCTCACCCAGAGCAGGAACAGCACCGGCAGATTGAAGAAGGCGGTGCCGAAGACAAGCCACGTGAGTTTGCCGAAGGCGGCGAGCGCGAGTGCTTGCACCGCGAAGATGCCTCCCGCCGCCAGCCCCGCTTGCCCGGTCATCCGGCGGTAGCGGCGGCGCATCGTGCGCGGTACCCGTAATGCCGGGATTTGCAGCAGTAGCCACAGCGCGACCATCAGCGGCACCCCGACGAAGCCAACCCGCGTCCCACGCACCCCGATCAACACCGGCACCCAGATCGCGACCGGTTCCAGCAGCACATGCGCCAGCGCGAAGCGACGCAGCCGCGCCGCTTGCATCTGCAAGTGCCGGGGAATGGTGAATACGGGCGAGGGGTCTTCCATACCGCTATTGTCGCACAGCCACACCCCATACGCAGATATTGCGTACTCTCTGTGCTTTCCGTTTGGGCAAGAACCGAGTACGATACGCGGCAACGATTTTGTACCGATTGAGAAGGGCGGCTTCGGAGTGGCAGGCAAACTCGCAGACGGTGCAGCGGCGGTTGCACCTGCCCCTGTGCGCCCCCTCAGCCCGTTCATCGCGCTCCAGCATCGCGATTATCGCCTGCTGCTGTTCGGGCGGGCGGTCAACACTGTGGGGCGGCAGATGCAGACCGTGGCAATCGCCTATCAGGTCTATCACCTGCGCGGCTCCGCGCTCGATCTGGGACTGATCGGGCTGTTTCGCGTCGTGCCGGTGGTAGCATTCTCGCTCGTTGGTGGGGTACTGGCGGATTCCGTAGACCGCCGCCGCCTGATGCTGCTGACGCAACCCGCCCTGATGCTCTGCTCGGCGGTACTCGCCGCAACGACGCTGGCGGGCGCGGCAAATCTCGGTGTCATCTACGCGATCACGTTCGTGGCGGCAGCAGCGGGGGCATTGGATATGCCTGCACGGCAGGCGATCATTCCTGCCCTCGTGCCGCGCGAACATCTGCCGAACGCCCTCTCGTGGAATATCACCACCATGCAGGTGGCAATGATCGCGGGGCCAGCACTGGGCGGCATCGCTATCGGGCTTATCGGTGTCGGCGGCACCTATTGCCTCGATGCCGCGTCGTTCCTCGCGGTGATCGCGGCACTGGCGTTCATGCGGGCGCGGCTCGGTATCGCAGATGCGGGCGGGCAAAAGGGTTGGCGTGCGGCGCGAGAAGGTGTACGCTTCATCCGCTCGAACACGATTGTGTCGTCCGTGATGTCGCTGGACTTTTGCGCTACCTTCTGGGGCAGCGCGACTGTGCTGTTGCCGGTCTTCGCAGACCGGGTGCTGCATGTCGGTACGGCGCAACTCGGCATTCTGTTTTCCGCACCGGCGGTTGGCTCGGTGGTTGGCGCAGTAGCGATGACGGCACTGGCGAACCGTGTGACAAAACCGGGCTGGCCCCTGCTGCTGGCGGTGGCAGCGTATGGGGCGACGACTGTTGGCTTTGGTCTTGCTCACACCTTCCCTGTTGCGCTACTCTTTCTTGCCGGAACGGGATTGACGGATACAGTGAGCATGACACTGCGGCATCAAATTTTGCAGTTGCTCACGCCGAACGCATTGCGCGGGCGTGTCACGGCAGCAAACCAGGTCTTTGTGCAAGGTGGCCCACAATTGGGGCAGTTGGAAGCGGGAGCGGTGGCGGCGGGTTTTGGATCGCCGTTCTCGGTTGTATCGGGAGGTGTGGCATGCGTGCTGACAGTGGCAGTGATTGGTTGGATGGCCCCCGCTATTCGCCGCTACCGTATCGAGCACGCCCCATGAAACCCGATGAAGTGTCATTGCGTTCGCTCACCCCGAGCCTCTGGGTCGCAGAACGTATGTTGGACGAGGGCATGAATGTGGTGGCGTTCGTCGTCCTTGGTGAGGTCGCAAGCGCGGTCATTGATACCCTGACGCGCCCGGAAGATATGGAAGGCGTGCGCGGCATACTGCGCGAACACGGCCGCCCCGCTTTCGTCGTCAATACCCACGCAGACTGGGACCACACATGGGGTAACAGCGCGTTCCCGAACAGCCCGATCATCGCGCACCGCCTCTGCCGTGCGGGGATGCTCGGCGCGGGGCAACGCGAACTGAACCGCAAGCAGGCGACCGAGCCGGGGCGATACGACGAAGTGACCATCACACCGCCCACGACGACCTTTTCCGAGTTTATGGAGATTGATCTCGGCGGCGTGACGCTCTCGATCCAGCATGTACCGGGGCATACGGCGGATGAAATCGTCGTGCATCTGCCCGCAGAGGGCATCCTTATCGCGGGCGATGCCGCCGAGTGGCCCATCCCGACGGTTCACGACGGTCCCATCGGGGAATGGGCGGCAGCATTGCGACGGTGGGCGGCACGAGACGATGTAGAAACCGTCATCCCGTCGCACGGCCCCGTGAGCGATGCCTTCCTGCTGCGGGACAATGCCGAGTATCTCGAAGACCTCCTCGCAGACCCCGATATGCGCTGGACCTGCCCGCCGGACGCCCCGCGCTTCTACGAGGAAGCGCACGCCCAGAATGCCGCCCTCGCCCGCCGCGAACGGGCGAAGCGTCGCTGATGCCCGCCGCTGATCCGACACCGGAAGGATTGCTGCGCGATCTCTATGCCGCGCGTGCGGAGGACGATGCGGGCGCAATTGCCGCCTACCTCGCGGACGATGTGACGTGCGTTCACGCTACGACATGCACCGAAGGTGTTGCGGCAGTCGTCGTTGCCATCCAAACCAATACTGCCTTCGATGCACCGCCGCACGACCTGCGCGAACGGCAATACGGCAATGTCGCTGTCGTCACGTGGGTGGCAGGCGGGGCGCACTGCACGCTGGTCTGCCGCTGGCTCTGGTCGGGATGGCGTGCCGTCCACATCCATAGATAAACGCGCGAGGATGCGGGGAGTGTACTTCCCGCATCCTCGCGTTGCTTGTGATCGTCATGCGGACTTGTCCTTTGATGTTCGCACCCACGCGCCTGAATACCCGCACGATACCGTTGTGGCACTACCGGTGCATGTGAGCCGCCGCCCGATTTGACGCACTGCGACGGCGGTGTTACCGTCTACCTAACGCCGTATTCGACCACACAGGAGCGCACATAATGCTATCTCTCGCGCCTACTCTCCTCGAACCGTCGGCGGAGCAGCACCGCCGTTACGCCCTCCTGCGTGATGTCCTCACCGAGATGGGATCGGTGCTGATTGGCTTCAGCGGCGGCGTAGACAGCACCCTGCTTGCGAAAGCGGCGTACGACGCGCTCGGAGACCGCGCCCTCGCGGTCACGGGCATCTCGCCCTCCCTGATGGAGGAAGAAGCGAACGAATGCCCGCGCATCGCTGCACACATCGGAATCGCCTATCTCGAACTCCACACCGACGAGATGGAAGACCCGAACTACGTTTCGAACCCC
>JBBRMX010000025.1:0-24436 GCA_038230615.1 Thermomicrobiales bacterium
GCCAAACACAAACGCGGGCTGTTTTGCCAGCAGCATATTTCGCACCGCAATGTTATCGGGATCGTCGGGTTTCAGCGGGCGACCCGCCACGAATTGCAGTTTCATCCCCAGTTCTTCGCCGAGCACATACGACAGCCCGCGTGCGTAAGTGCGCCCCGCCACGATCCCCGCGTCCATCGTGGCGAACCAGTCGCCCTGCGGCCCGCGCCAGATGTCCCAGACACCCGCTAGGGTCGTTTTCTTCTCCTGCCGGATGAAGGCTTCCGCTTGTTCCTCGGTGCCGAGCAATTTTGCAAGGTCGCGGATAAATTGTGTGGTCGGCCCGATGCCGAAGGGGGATTTCAATACGGGCTTGCCAAGTTTCTCTGCCAGTGTCCAGCCGAACTCATCGTACATCTGGATATTGACACTGGCGCGGGCGAGGTTCGCGGTGTCCGCAAATTTCGACTCGAACGGGTAGACCATATTCACGGTGCCACCCGCGCCCACAATCAATCGCTTGAGTTCGTGCAAATCGGACGGACTGTTGAAGCAACCATACGACGGCCCGATGATATTTACCAGCCCCGGTTCTGCCTCGATCCCCTGCGCGGCGGCATCGAACTGCCACTCGTCCCAAATCCATCCTAAGCAGCGGTCACGTCCCGCCCATTCTTCTTCTTCCAGCGAGTGGCTCTGATAAAAGCGCACACCGGGCGCGATGCGGTTGAGCAAGTCGGTATGGTGCGACCCGACCTGCTCGGCGGGCGCGGTAGAGACGACAATCACTTGCTTGCCCTGCGATAGCCCGCGCTCTTCGAGGTTATGAAGAGTGCGTTGCACTGCGCCACCGCTGCCGAGCATCGTGATCTCTTGTTCGCGCAGCACGGTAGGAGTCATATTCGCCATATGCGGGATGGCGTCGGTGTAGTCCGGTACCGCCGTCCCCACGAGGTTGAAGCAGCCAATCGGCGCATCGCAGACAATATGCACATCAGGGAAGCACGCAAGCAAGAAACTCGCGCCCCAGTACCCGCTCGATTCCGACAAATCTCGGATCAATTTCACCACGTCGCTCGCTCCTTTGTCGCTCAGTAGCGAGAAACAAGGAACGAGGAACGAGCAGAAAACAGGGTATTGCTCGTTCCTCGCTACTCGTTGTTCGCTACTGTACTAATCTCCGACTGCCACTGGCTCGACGGAGATGATATTACTGGTCGGGCTGTCATCCTCGAAGAAATCACGCATCCAGCGGTAGCGCGGGGCACGTTCGAGCGCGTCGCGGATCACCTGCACGGTCGCGCCAACGCCCGCTGAAAGGAAGAAGGGGCGCACCGAGAGCAGATTGGTGTAGTACATCGCCGGGATACCACGCTCTTTCGCCGCCGCGCTGAAGGGCGTCGTGCCGATAACGAGGTCCGCGCCGTATTTGTCGAGCGCGTCGAGATCGTGCTCCAACGTCTTGCGATAGATAATCTCGTGCGTGCCGTGGGCGCGAAGATACGCATCGTCCACCGCCGTAAGCGGGCTTGGACCGATGCTCGTGGAGACATACGGCACCGTCGCGCCCGCCTCGGTCAGGAGCCGTGCGTACGACAGTTCGTTACCCTCGTAGCCGGAAACGATCACCCGACCACGCAGCGGCGCGACATTGAGCAGATCGCGGATTTTCTGTCCTTCTTCTTCCGCAACCTGCGAGACGACCGCAGGATCGAGACCAAGTGCCCGACCGACCGACTTCAGCCACGCCTCCGTGCCATTCGCCCCGACAGGCGCACCACCGACAATCGGCACGCGCTTCTCGCGCAGCACGGTCAGCGTCTCGCGGTAGAACGGGTGCAGCGCGGCGACCGCCCCAACTTGCCCCGCCATAATGAAATCTTCCACGGTGCGCCCCGGCAGCGTCGTCGCTACCGAGCCACCCATGCGGCGCAGCACCATATCAATCATCACCGGATCGGACGGGAAGACCTCGCCAATGAGCAACAGTGAGCGGTTGTCTACATCGGGGTCGCGTGGGTCTGCAAGCCGCTTGAGCATTGCAGCGAGCGCGACATCTTTCGCCTCCGGGTGCGAATGGATCGCATAGGCGGGGACGCGCACGAGAATCACCTCGGCGTCACCGATTTTGCGCGGCAACTGCTCCTCCGCGAAACCCTGCGTCTCCGCGACGCACAGCGACAGCACAGGGATGACACGCACGCCCGGTTCACGCGCCGCTTCTTCGCAGGCGGCAATCGTCCCCTGCATGATCGTGCCGCCGATCAACTCGTTGGAGCCGATCTCCGGTGCGATGATGCTCTTCCGTGCTCCGTAGAAATGCGTCACAAATGTCAGCCCATAGAGGCAACCTTGGTCGGTCGCCATCACTGGCTGCACGCCCTCGACCCGCGTAAGAATCCGCAGCGAACCGAACGCGGGACACATACTCTGCGGATGGAGCGAACAATGCCCCGTCTCCTTCTCCTCGGCACCCGCACCGGGCAATACCGGCATCCCCACTGGCGTCGGCGCACCGAGCGGAATCATCCCCATCGTCGGGACTGCATCAACCATCGCTTTCCCCCTTGCGGAGAGCTGAGAGGGGCAGGCTGAGGACTGGATTTTTCGTTCCAAACATCGCGGTCACTGCTCGATCCCACGATGCGCGAAGCAAATCACGCAGTCCTCAGCCACCGGCCCCAGCCCTCATCGTTATCGGTAGCTTGGTGCGCTCGTCTCGCGCACATCAACATAGGTGAACGGTTCGCCGAAGTGGTTCAGGGCGGCGAGAAACGAAAGTTTCGCGTCGAGTTCCCGTGTGTCGCCGAAGACTGCTTTCCAGCCCTGCTTCGTCGTCACCGTGATGCCGTCCGCCGCATCGTCTTCGACATGGATGACATCCGCGCCCATATCGGTGAGCAACCGCTCGATGATGAAGCGGGAGCGATCAATCACCATCTGATCACCCGTCAACGGGATGACGCCGGAGTCTGACAGCCCGAACAGGTCATCTTCCGATGCGCCGGGGGGGGCGACATGCTTCTCGAATGCGCCGAACAAGTTGAGGAACTCTTCGTAGTCGAGCGGATGCAGGTTCTCGACGGGAATCGCACGGCGGGTGGCGATATTGTGCGCCAGCCCCGCGAAGGCGTCGCGGAACTCCGGTTCGTCAATGATGAGTTTACAAGCGTCCGACCGCTCCCGCGCGGCGGTAGAATACGGGATTTTCATCAGCACAGGAATACCGATTGCAGCGGCGAACCGCTCCGCCAGCCCCGATCCGTCATCGCGGTTGACGACCAGACCGAGGATGCGCGTGCGCCCGCCCATGCCCATAAAATAGTCCGCAGCGCGGGCGATATTGTTCGCCGCGTAGAGGCTCTGGCGGTCGTGTCCGGCGATCAGAATCACCTCTTCCGCGAGCGAGCGAGCGAACGGCGTGGCGAACCCGCCGCAGACAACATCGCCGAGGAAGTCCATCACGATGTAATCCAACGCCCATTTCGACATGCCCATTTTTTCGAGCAGATCAAATCCGAAGGTGATACCGCGCCCGCCACAGCCGCGCCCGACATCCGGGCCGCCCAACTCCGCGCCGTAGACCGTCTCGCCCGTCCCCGCAAGTTGGGTGCGGTAGACGAGATTAGAGACCGTCATCTGCTCTTCTTTGCCGCCGTCTTTGAATGCCCGCCATGTGTCGCCGATAGTCGGAAGGGCGGTGCCATCGAAGACCGTGTTGCAACTGTCGTGCTTCGGGTCGCAGCCGAGTTGGAGGACGCGATTGTTTGCCCGCGCCATCGTTGCGACGAGATTCGCGGTGAAGAACGATTTGCCCATGCCACCTTTGCCGTAGACCGCAAGCATTCGTGCTGCCATGACGTTACTCCCCCGTGTTACCGGTACGAATCCCAGTGAATCACCACTTTGACACAGCGCGGATCGCCAAAAGCGGCATCGTACGCCGCTTGTATATCGTTTGCCCCGAAGGAATGGGTGAGCAGCCGGGCGGGGTCAATAATGCCCGCTGCGAGGAGGTCTCGCGCAGCCGCGAGATCGGGCGGCGCGAACTGACTGGCGATGTGCAGGCGCGGCTCCTTGAAGAAGACGCCCATGTAATCGAGATCGAGGCGGCGATAATAGCCCGCCACCACGACATCGCCCCCCAGCACGAGCGAGCGGATCGCCGCATCGAGCGCGGGCATCACGCCGCTCGCGTCAATCAGCACATCCACGCCCGCCGGAACGGACACACCCTCCGTCATCAAGAGCGATGCGTCGGCGTCGGGATGCTGCGCCTCATATCGCTCCGGCGCGGCTTCAGTGACGATCAGCCGTGCGGGGCGATACTGCCGGACCACCGCCGCCAGCAACCGACCGAGCGAACCATTACCGAGAATCGCCACGGTCTTACCCACGAGGTGTTGCCCGCCAACCCGCCCGACGGCATGAACCGCCGTCGCAAAGAGCGCGAGGAGGACACCCGATGTGGCAGGCACATCGCCGAGCGGCAACACGCGCTCTGCGGGGACAATCAACCCGGCAGATTGCCCGCCAAGCGCGGCGGAAACCCCGGTATAGCACATCGCGCCGCCAACGAAAACGGTTTGTCCGATGAGCGATGCAGGTGCGTCTCCCCCTGCCGATTCGACGACGCCGACGGTTTCGTAACCGGGAATGAGCGGAAACGAGAACGGTGATCCCGGCGGCAGTGCGCCGGAGACGATCATCTTTTCTGTGCCGCTGCTGATGGATGTTGCGACGGTACGGACGAACACATCCCCCGCACCCATCGGCACGAGCGCGACGCGCTCCACGCCGAAGATCATCGGGGCGCGGGCAACCACCGCCGCGATTTCCGCCGGTACGGGTACATTCGCAACAGAAACCGCACCGCGGTCACGTACTTCCACACTGCCCCCCTGTATTGCGCCGAACACTTCGTAGTATAGGCGGGGGGAGTGTACGGGGCATGTAGCAGTCGCTACGTCCGAAGTAACGCGGCGTGATGCGGAACGGGCGGCGCACATCGCCCGGTTATTTTCGCAGTACCAACCGCTCACCGAGATGCATCACGCGCACCGGCACACTTGGGCCGTCGTTCTGCGTGTAGCGCACCAGGCTATCGGGATATTCGTTGTTGGCGACAAAGCCATCGTAGTGATATGGCACGAGCAATTCCGCCCGCATCGCGTGGGCAACATGCGCCGCCTCGCGGTAGGTGAAATTGCCGATGGCACCGCGCTGCTCGCGGAACCAGTCGCGCCCGTTGATCGGCAGCAAAGCGAGATCGAAGCCGTCCCAGCGTTGCAGCCGCTCCACGAACCCGATGTACCCGTTATTGTCGCCCGCGAAGTAGATCGTCCATCCCTCCGCCTCGATGACAAACCCCAAGAAACGTTCTTTGCCGATCTTGTCGGTGGGCAATTGTGCGGGGATCGTCGCGTAGTAGGCTTCTTCCTCTGCGGTGTATCGCGCTTCGGAGAAGAACCCGTAATGTGTGGACGGCACCGCACTGAAGGTAATGCCCTTGACAGTCGTCTGTTCGTCGCCTGCAAGGAGCACCGTACGTTCCGGCGTCCCGCCGAGTTGCCGCACGAGTGATTCTGCCGCACGGGGCGCGATCCATGTCGCCTGCGGCGATTGCCGCATAATGACGGGGTCCGCATCCACATCAATATGGTCGGCGTGGTCGTGCGAGGTGACGAGAATATCGCAGTGCGCGATCAGTTCGGGATCGAGGGGGATCGGATATGCCCGCGTCGCCCCGCCGAGATCGGACAGCCACGGATCGAGATAGACCACTACCCCCGACGCGAACTTGAGGATGAACCCCGCTTGCCCAACGAACCAGACTGCCAGCGTCCCCGCCTCCGGTATAGTCCCGTCCACCGATACGATGATCTCCCGCCCCACTCCCGGCACCCGCGTATCGAACGGCATCACTCCCCCCGCTTTCGTATTTCTCGGCGGCTATTCCCCGTCTTCGTCACCCGATTCGTCGGTCTCACCGGTCTCATCGGTTTCGTTGTCGAAGCCGCCGAGCAGCCAAATGGCGGAGGCGATCAGGGCTTCATCATCGCCGAAGCCGCCAGATTTCGTCACTAACGGTACCCCGGCAAGTGCGCCGTCCTCCATCACAGAGCAGGGAACTCCCGGCATTACCTCGTCCACGACGCGCAAGAGCCGCACTGCCGCTGCTTGGCAGATCGCCAGCGCAGTCGCGCCACCCGTGGCGATGATGCCGCTGAGGTTATCGCGCCGCTCGGCAACAAGTGCGACAATGACCCGCGCTAGTCCCGTCAGGGCATTATCCGTCACCGGGGTATCTTGCGGCACATTGAGCGCAGCGACGACGATAGGCGAGGTCTGGAACGCCTCGCGCAGTTTGGGCAATGCATCGTCCGGCGCATCGGGCGCAATCATTACTACCGCAACGGCATCGCCATACGTATCGCCGGACAGCAGCGCGAGTTGTGCCTGCGTGCGCGGGTTGCGTGTGCCGACGACGACCAGCACGCCGCCGTCACGCTCTGCCCAGTCGGTATCGTCTTCGTCGGCATCGTCCGCTGCATCCCAGCACCAGAAGGGCGCGATCATCCGCGCCAACCCCGCCGACCCGGCAACAAGCGGCAGATCGGTCGAAGTAGCGTATTCCGCAAGCGTCCAGAGGTCTTCGTCGCGTTCGCTGTCGGCGAGGAGCAAGGCGATGGTGTCTGAGAGCAGCCCCGGTGCAATCGCAATCGCGGTCATGCTCGACCGGATAGAGCGCAGCGGGATATGCCCGATGGAGGCAATCGCGGTCTCGCGCAATTTTGCCATGCCGTCCACGACCGCGTTATCATCGCGCCGCACCCACCCGCCAACGACGGTACGCCCCTGCGCCGGGAATGCAGGCGCGACGAGAACATACGGCACGCCACACTCCATCGCCGCTCCCTCGATGATGCCGCCGGGGGAGCCACGCAGGACGCTGTCCACCTTGATGTAGAACCGTTTCGCACCCGCCGCCCGGAGCCGCCCCACCGCCGCCCGCGTGCGAAGTGCGGCTTGCGTCGCAAGGATGCGGCGTGATTCCGTCGTGAGTGTCAGCACATCGTAGCCGTCCGGCAGCGGGGTTTCGCCGCCGTCGCCATCCAGCACCACTGCCACTCGCGCACCCGTGCGGCGGAATTGCGCGGCGGTGTCGCATGCCCCCGTGAGGTCATCTGCAACAACGCCGATCAGCCCGCTTTCGGCTCGCATCATAGTGTTCGTTACTCCGCGAAGACGAGCGACTGCGGCGTGTCGTCCACCGCGAAGAAGGGGCGACCCGCCAGTTCGTCGCGCACCGCTTTGGAGACATACAACTCGCGGGGATCATGCGTGTTGCGTATGCGGGCGAAGCGCACATTACCGAAATCTGGTCTACCGCACATGAAAATTGCCGCCTGCACGGTCTGGCGGCGCGTCGGGAAGACCATCGGCATCTTGACGCGCTGCGGGCCGGAGATGCCCGATGTGAGCGCGTTGATGTACATCGCCCGCCAGTCTATCTGCGCGACGAGTGCGGCAGGGATGCAGTCTGCGAAGCCGATGCCGACCGCGTTGCCGTGCGATGCTTCCGTCACATCGAGGGCAGCGACCATCGCAATACGGGGTCGTGCAAACTCCGCGATGCCGAAAATCATCATGCGCCCCAGCACGACCGAATCCATCCCGCTGCCGGACATATCTTTCCCGAGTTCGTCCACGACTAACACATCGAGATTGTCTACGGGAAGATGCGGGTGCAACTCTTTCGCCCGTTTGAGTAACGCCATCTCGTGTGACGCGCCGATGCCGTCCGGCTCCACGCCGTGCATCTCGCCCATCACACCTGCTGCGTTTTCGATCAGGGCGATGCCACCGATGACATTACATGCCCGCACCATCTCACGTGCTACCACCGCGAGCAGTCGCCCCAATCGCTCTGTACCGCCGCGATGGAAGACTGCCGCACCGCGCGGGCCGCCAAGACCGATACAGCACATCTTCGCCAGCCCACTCTCCAGCGGCCCGCGAATATCGGTGTGCGCTTTGACGCGGTTCACGACGAGTGTCGCGTCCGCGCTACGGGCGACACTGCTCACCCACACCGGCACATCGCCCATCACCGTGCCGACCTGCTCAGTCTCGACATCGGTGCGAATCGGCGCGTCCACCGTCTCCTCGGTGATGCCGTAGCCGGTGAGCAATTCGCGCTGCCCCTCGGCGGTCGCGCCGCCGTGTGACCCCATCGCGGCGACGATGAACGGCTCCGCCCCCCGGTCGCGCAATGCAACGACCGCCGCCCGCAGTGTCGGCGCGATTTTGTCAATGCCCCGGCTCCCCGCACAGACCGCGACATGCATCCCCGGCGTCACTCGCGCCAGTACGCCCGCCTCCCCAAGTGACCGCCGCACCGCCGCCTCGACATCGGTGATGACTGGCTGCGGCGTTTCGTCGCGCACACGGTAAACGGGCGGCAGCGGCACCGTATCGAGATACTCCGTGAGATCGGCACCCACACCGATCCCCGGCAAGGCAGTAGGGGGCATCATCGAGCAAACTCCTTCCGGGAAACATGCGCGGGCGAACGCTGCGTATCGTACACCATGCGGGGGAAGCCGTCAGTTGTACCGAGGTTGCGAGACCAAATGCTAAACGCAATAATGCGCTACAGGAGAGGCTTTCGCACATTCGCGCTTGGTGATAGGCTGTGCCACACTTCGATCACGCGCAATGGAAGGGTACGGTGCAGCAATGACGACGACGGCACAACCACGCGCAGCGGTTGACGCTCCCCCACGGACAAAGCCGGTAGCGACCTTGCCGGAGTTCACACGCATCCGGCAGAAACTCTCGCCCGATCATCTTGAAGATGTGACGGGCGCGATCCGCACCGGTATCGCCGCGCTCGGTGTATTGCCGCCTCTCAAACCGGGGGCGAAGATCGCCGTCACGGGCGGCAGCCGGGGCATCGCGGACATCGTGCCGATTCTCCGCACGGTGGTGGAGGAACTTAAGGCGCGGGGGGCGGAGCCATTCCTCTTGCCCGCGATGGGGTCGCATGGCGGCGCAACCGCCGAGGGGCAGATCGAGATGATGGCGGGCTACGGCATGACCGCCGATGCCCTCGGTTGCCCCGTCCGCGCCACGATGGAGGTCGTGCAGGTCGGCACAACAGAGAGCGGTATTCCCGTCTTTTATGACAAAATGGCGAGCGAAGCGGACGGCGTGGTTGTCGTGAACCGCATCAAGGCGCACACCGCCTTCCGGGGACGCGTCGAGAGCGGCGTTGCGAAGATGATTGCGGTTGGCTTGGGCAAGCGGCACGGCGCGGAGCAGATGCATTCCGCAGGGCTTGGCACCGCGATCACCGATGCCGCCGCCGTGACGATTGCAAACGCGAACATTCTGTTTTCGGTGCATATCGTAGAGAATGCCTACGAAAATGTCCATACGGTGCGCGTCGTGCCGCCCGCCGAGATTATCGAGACGGACGCCGAATTGCTGACGCTGGCGAACAGCCTGCTGCCCCGCGTGCCGTTCGACCAACTCGATGTGCTCATCATTGACACGATGGGCAAGAATATCAGCGGCACGGGGATGGATCCAAACATCATCGGCATGTGGCGGCGGCTCGGCGGGCCACGTATCCCCGATTTTACCCGCATCGTCATCCTCGGTCTCACGCCGGAGACGCACGGCAATGCGATGGGCATTGGTCTCGCGGATTTCACCACGCGGCGCGTTTTCGACCAGATAGACCACCACGCGATGATGATGAACGCGATTACCGCCGAAAATATCGCGGCGGGCAAAATCCCGCTCATCCGTGAGAACGATGTGGACGCGATCACGTGGGCGATCCGCTCTGCCCTGCGCGGGGTAGATCGTCCGGCGCGAGTCGCACGCATCCATAGCACGCTACATCTCGACACGCTCGCCGTTTCCCCCGCCCTCCTCGACGAAGTGCGAGCCAACACAGGTCTTGAAATCACCGGCACCGCCGCACCGCTCTTTGCGGACGACGAAGGATATGTGGTCGGGCTGCTGGAAGCCAGCAGCAGGGAATGATCGAGGGGAAACAGACGATGCGACAGAATCACGTCAAGGCACAGTTGAAGGCGGGCAAGCCCTCTATCGGTACATGGCTCAGTTTCCCTTCCCCGGAGGTCGTCGAACTGATGGCGACTGTCGGGTTCGACTGGCTGACAATTGACTGGGAGCACAACGCGATTGACCGCGAGACGATGGCGCAGATGATGGCCGCCATGCGCGGCAGCGGCAGCGCACCAATGGTTCGCATCCCCGAAGGGACGCACCAGATTATCAAGATGTGTCTCGACGCGGGCGCATGGGGCATCGTTGCGCCGATGGTCAACACGGTCGAGGAAGCCGTGCTGATCGCGCGGGCGGCAAAGCACCCGCCACTCGGCAACCGCAGTTTCGGCGGCGGGCGGTATAACGCCTCGTGGGGCGCGACGCGGGACGAATACACCAAGAATGCCAATAACGAAGTCGCCGTCATCTTGATGATGGAATCGCCGCAGGGTATCAATAACCTCGAAAAGATGATTGAGGAGTGCGAGCAGTACGGCGGCATTGACGGCGCATTCATCGGCCCGAACGATCTCTTAGGCCAGATGCACAAGACCCCCGCCATGTGGACCGATGACCCCGAATTCGTGGACGCGGTGCAGCATGTCTTGCAGACCTGTAAGAAGCACGGCAAAGCGGCGGGCATCCACTGCGGCGACGCGAAAGCCGTGAGTGACCGCATCGCGGATGGCTTCCAGTGGCTCGCATTGGCATCCGAAGCCCGCTTCATGATGCACGAAGCCGCACTCGAAATTGCCGCTGTCAAGGGCTGGCAGCCCACGTCCACCGGCGAAGTCGTCCGGTATTAGGGAGGACAAAGGACGAGGGTCGAAAGACAACGTGCCGATGCTGTCTATCGTGCGGTTAAATGATCGGCACGATGGACAACGCAATGCACTCGGTCTTTTGCCCTTCGCCCGCTGCTCTACTTCCAAAGGAGAGATAATTTGGCACAGTTTAAAATTGTTCAGACGAGCGCGGCACCGGGGACCGTATTGCTGCCGGAGAACGAAGGGTTGGCGGAGTTCGCTGATTGCTTGCAACTGTTCGGCAATCTCAATACGCCCGAATTGCTGATCGAACATTGCCACGATGCCGACGCGATTCTCGTGCCGGGAGCGCACTTCACCCGCCCCGTCATCGAGAAACTGGAAAAGTGCCGCGTGCTCGTGCGCTACGGTATCGGGTACGACACGATTGATGTAGATGCCGCCACGGATCACGGCGTCGTCGTCGTCAACATCCCCGATTTCTGCCTGCCCGAAGTGGCAAACCACGCCCTCGCTCTCCTGCTCGATTGCGCGAAGAAGATTTCCCGCCTCGACCGCTGGGTACGTACTGGCTCGTGGGGCGACCGTGGCGGTGCATACCGTGCCCCGTTCCTCTCCCCGATGGGGCAGATTCACGGGCAGACGATTGGTCTCGTCGGCTTTGGCCAGATCGCACGGGAGTTCCACCGACGCCTCGTGCCGCTCGATATGAAGGTGCTGGCGTACGACCCCTATGTGCCGCAAGAGCGCGTCGCAAGCATGGGTGTGACGATGGTAGACCTCGATACGCTCCTGCGCGAGAGCGATTATGTTTCGGTGCATGTGCCGCTCCTGCCCGGAACGCGCCACCTCATCAACGCCGAAAAACTCGCCCTGATGAAGCCCTCCGCATACCTCATCAACACCTCACGCGGGCCTATCGTGGATGAACCTGCGCTCATCGCGGCATTGCAGGCAGGAACCATCGCGGGGGCAGGGCTGGATGTCTTCGAGAAAGAACCACTCGCCGCAGATAGCCCGCTGATCGGTATGGAGAATGTCGTCGTGCTGCCGCACACCGCGAGTTACGCGGACGAAACATTCCGCATTATGCAGCGGCGTGTCGGGGAAGAAGCCGCCCTTACGCTGCGCGGCAAGATGCCGAACACCCCGGTCAATCCGCAAGTGCGCTCCAAACTGACATGGCTGGCTGAGGGATAAATCCGGCAATCGGTGATTCGTGGTTCGAGATTCGTGAAATGCACCGTCGAGCCATGAACCCTGTATCACGAATCACGAATCACCGATCATGCCCGCACGAAGTGAGGCGACCCCGTGCCAAATGTGCTCATCACCCGGATCATCCCGGAGGCGGGATTGCAGCCATTACGCGACGCCTGCGATGTTGAGCAGTGGCAGTCGGACGAGGCAATTCCGCGCGAGACGCTCCTGCGGATGATCGCAGACAAAGATGCCTGCATCGCTATGTCTACCGACCGCTTCGATGCCACACTGTTCGACGCCGCGCCCCGGTTGAAAGTCGTGGCGAATTTCGCCGTCGGCTATGACAATCTGGATGTACCGGAGGCGACACGGCGCGGCATTGTCCTCACAAACACGCCCGATGTGCTGACCGATACGACCGCCGATTTCGCGTGGGCACTCCTGATGGCAGCGGCACGCAATGTTCCGCAGGGGCAGGAATATGTGCGCGGCGGCAACTGGACGACATGGAAACCGAATCTGCTCGTCGCGCCGGACATTCATCACGCCACATTGGGCATCATCGGGATGGGGCGCATCGGGCGCGAGGTAGCACGCCGCGCCGCGGGCTTCCGTATGAACATTCTCTATCACAACCGCCGCCGCGACGAGGATGCCGAGCGCGAGTTCGGCGCGACCTATTGCGCGAATGTAGACGATCTCTTTCGTGCGGCAGATTTCATCACCGTTCATGCGCCGATCTCGCCAGAAACGTATCATCTCGTGAGTGATGACGCATTCGCGCTCATGAAGCCCCGCGCCGTGCTCGTCAACACTGCGCGGGGCGGGGTGGTGGACCCCGACGCGCTCTATCGCGCTCTTGCGACGCAGCGCATCCATGCGGCAGGACTGGATGTGACGGAGCCGGAACCATTGCCCGCCGATCATCCGTTGCTCTCGCTGCCAAACTGTATCGTCACGCCGCATATTGCCTCCGCATCATTCAAGACGCGCGACGACACGACTGATCTCGCGGTACGCAACATTCTCGCCGTACTCCACGGCGAACGACCGCCAACGCCCATCAATCCTGATGCGCTCGGCACAAAGGCGGAATAATATGCACCTCGGCTTTATCGTCCCGAAAGACCTACGCCGCGTCTCGTACGCGGAGTTATGTGCGTGGGCGAGCGACCACGGCTTTCATTTCGTGGACACACACAAAGTGCTGCCGGACGGCGGGCATGTCGCAACGGCTGCGGGCTTGCGCCCCGGCGTCCCAACGATTACCGCCCATGCCGAGAACGAAATCTTCTCACCCAATCCGCAGGTGCGCGAAGACGCCGTCAATACCCTCATCGAATATCTCGATCAGGCATCGCGGCAGGGCATTACCGTCGCCCTCGGCATGTTGCGGAATGTGGACGCCTCGCTCAGTCTCGCAGCGAACTTTGACCGCTTCGTACAGACATGGAAACCCGTCGTGGATGCCGCAGATCGCTTCGGTATCCGCATCGCGCTGGAGCCGTGGCCATCGTGGGGGCATAACCTCGCGTATACGCCAGAAATGTTCCGGCGCGTCTTCGCCGCATTCGATTCCCCTGCACTGGGGCTGTGCTACGACGCATCGCATTTCGTTTGGATGGGCATTGACCATCTGCGCGTGCTGCGCGAGTTCGCGCCGCGCATCTACCACGTCCACGCGAAAGATACCGAGATCATTGCGGACGGGCTGTACGAATACGGCGTACTCGGCAAGAAATTCACGGGCGGCGGCGATGCGGCGGGCTGGTGGCGATACCGTCTTCCGGGATATGGCGTTGTACAGTGGCGACAAGTGCTCTCTGCTCTCTACGAGCAGGGCTACGACGGCGCGGTGACTATTGAACACGAAGACGCCGTGTATGAGGGCAGCGAGGAAAAGAGCAAGCGCGGATTGCTGCTGGCGCAACGGTATCTGGAGCCATTCATCGCATAAAATCCGCTTGCATGTCGAGCCAGTTGCGGTCGAATGACGCAGATCAGTTATGAAGACGTATCGCGGCGGAATCCTGCTCCGCCTCGATACGTCTTCTTAGTCGCACGGACTATATACTAGTCTGCGGCGACGGGTGCGCCATCGCGCAGAAGCGACTCGAAGCGCGTCGGGTCGTCAAATGGCCCGCACATCGCAAGGTGCAAATTCTCTGGCGTGAATAGAGTCTGCGCGACACGGAAGACATCGTCTTTGGTTACTTTGTCCACCTCAGCGCGTCGCTCGTCCGGGGTGCGGACGCGCCCACGCAGGAGTTCTTGGCGGATCACATCCATTGCCACGCCTGCTGAGCCTTCCATGCCGAGCAGGATACGCCCCTTCAATCCCTCTTTGCCCATGCTCAATTCTTCATCGCTCACGGGTTCTGCCGCCATATTGAGGATTTCGCGCCGGATCGAGATGATTGCCTGATCGAGGCGGTCGAGGTCCATGCCGCCACGCGCTGCGAACAACCCGGCATCGGTATACGGGTCGGGCGACGAGCCAACGTAGTAGCACAGCCCCTGCCGCTCCCGCACCTCGATAAAGAGGCGGGACGACATCGTGCCGCCGAGAATCGTGTTAAGTACGCTCAGTGCTGCCTCATCGGGATGCCCGATAGGGAAGCTTGGCACGCCCATGATGAGGTGCGCCTGATTGGTGTCCTTGGTGTACAGACCGACTTTCGCGCTTGGTTGCACGCCCGCCGCTGTGACGGGCTTCGGTGCCTCGCCGCCGGGGATATTTTTTAGCCAGTTCTCGACCATCTGCAAGGCTTCGGCTTCGTCCACCTTGCCCGCGATGGAGACAACCATGCTGCCAGTATGGTACGCCATTTCGAGATAATCCGTGAAGGTGCTGCGGTTCATCGCCATGATAGTTTCGTCGGTGCCGAGGATCGGGCGACCGAGCGGGTGATCAGGGAACATCATCGCTTGAAAGGTGCGTGGTGCGAGTGCCATCGGCTGATCGTCGTACATGCGGATTTCTTGGATGATCGTACCTTTTTCGCGCTCGATCTCGTCCGCGTCGAACTTGGAGTGGAAAAGCATGTCCGACAGTACATCCAGCCCAACCGTGTAATGTTCCGGGGCGAGGCGGGTATAGTATGCCGTCATCTCCTCGGATGTGAAGGCGTTGAATTGCCCGCCGAGGCCGTCAATGAGGCTGCTGATCTCTTTGGTCGTGGGGCGGCGGTCGGTGCCTTTGAAAAACATATGCTCCGCGAAATGCGCGACGCCGTTCACTTCTTTACGTTCGTTCCGTGCCCCGACACCGACGCCGATCACGACGGTGACGCTCGTCGCCGCATCCATCGGGGTGATGTACACACGCAAACCATTAGAGAAGACATGCTTGTGATACTCGATAGCCATCGGAACTCGCTTTCGTTCGGTCGAAGGATGGGGCAGATTCCCGCTCTCTATGAGAAGAAAGTGTACCACCGCCGACGGCACGCGCTGTTATACTTCCGGGCAGGAGATACGCGCAGAAGGAGAATGGCAGATCATGTCCACCACACCCGCCGAAAACACATTACCGCCCCGCCTTGCGGGGATCGTCGAGGAGTTCCGCGCCGCCGAGGGACGCGACAAACTTGACCTGATGATTGACTACTCCGGTTCGCTCCCTGCTGCCTCCAAAGAGCAGATCGCTGCCAGCGGCCCGCGTGAGGAAGTCCACGAATGCGCCACGCCGCTGACCGTGTATGTGGAGAATAACGGCGGTAAGTTGCGCTTCACATTCGACATTCCGCAGTCCGCCCCGACGGTGCGTGGGTTCGCGTCCATCCTCGGCATCGGGTTGAAAGATACGACACCGGAGCAAGTACTGCGCGTCCCCGGCGATTTGTTCTTCCAGATGGGGTTCGGCAAGACTCTCACCCCGCAGCGGCTCAACGGCAGCGCGGCATTGCTGCGTCATATGCAACGCCTCGCCGCCCAAGAATTGCCGAAACCAGAGAATGAGTAACGAGTAGCGATTAGCGAGCACCCAGTAACAAGCGATTCATACGTTTCTCGTTACTGGGTGCTCGCTGCTCGTTTCTTCCCCACGGGCGTTTGCACGCGCCGCCGCGCTCGCCTACACTGCCCCGCACACGACTACGTCACAAACGGGGAGGCAAGCGAATGGCGACGAAGGTGCGACCGATCATCGAGCGGGGAACGAATCCGTACAAAGACAATGTGCAGGGCAAAGCGAACGAGCCGATTACCGTCGCGGGCTTGCTCGACCGCGCACGCCAAATCCTCGGCGTGCCGCTGGACGATGTCTCGCTAGAAGAAATCTACGACCGGCTGGAAGAAAACGCCCCACGCATCGCCATCATCGGCGGTTCGCCCGACCATCCCGCGCACATTCTCGATCTCGAAACGACCTGCATGGCGGCGTATCGCGTCTGGCAGCAGGGCGGCGTGCCGTTCCATTTCTCCATCCCCGTGGAATGCGACGGCACCGCGCAGAGCAATATTGGCATGTCGTATTCGCTGCAATCCCGCAATGCCGTGACGGAAGTGGTTATCAACCAGATGGAGGCGCATTCGTACCACGGCGCATTCGTCATTCAGGGATGCGACAAGACGCCAACGGGCATACTTTGTGCCCTGGCACATCTCGATATGATCCGGCAACGGCGGGGCGATGCACCGGTGTTCGCTACCTTTGCGCCCGCGCACGTCCTGAAGGGCGGGACGATTCCCGACAACACCCGCGCCACGCTCGACCGCGTCGCGCTGCGTGCCGAGGATGCGGGCTTCGGCGAGATCGCGGGAGACATCCGCGACGCCCTCGGCTACATCCTGCAATGTTCCTCCAACACGCAATTTCAGGGGGTTCTGACCCGCGCCGTGGAGCGTGGTTTGCTCTCGCACGATGAACACAAGGACCTCGAAAAGCAACTGGCGGTGGCGACCTGCGATAGCAAAGGCGGCGTCTGCGCCTTCAATGGCACCGGCAACAGCAGCCGTCATGTCGTCAGTGGGCTTGGGATGGTACATCCGGCGGTGGAATTGTTGACCGACCCGCCGACACAAGAGCAAGTGAACCGCGCCATTGACCCGCTGTTCGCATTTTGCAATGACCCGACGTACTCGGTCGGGAGCATCGTGGCAGAGAATTTCTCTAATGGGTGCCGCATCCACAGTGCAACGGGTGGCAGCACGAACCTCGTCATGCATCTTGTCGCCGTGATGATGCACGCGGGGTACGATGTGTCGCTAGACACCTTCGATGCCATCCACCGCATCGCCCCGGTGCCGGATGTCTTCAACTACTCGCTCACTGAGGGGCGCGACATTTTCCGGCTGGCGCAGATGTGTTGCAGCGGCGAATCACGCGGAATGGAGACGGTCGTCCACGAATTGCTCGAAGAGAATGTGCCGATGGACCTCGACGCCCCGACGGTCACGGGCAGCACGTGGCGGGAACGGATGGCGGCGGGCGATCAGTCCGCACTCTCGGCGAGCAAGGTAGAGACAAACCCGATCATCCTCGCAAACCCGCGCCGCCCCTTCAGCGGTATTGACGTGCTGCGCGGCAACTTCTTTGACAATGCCATTGTCAAGGTCTCCGGGATGCCAGACTGGCAACTGGACGAGTTCGACGACAAGGTATCGGTCGTGCTGTATTTCGAGAGCGAGGACGCCGCGAATATCGGGCTGCTGGACGAAGGCATTATGGAGCATGTCCGCGATAGCGCACGCTTTTCACGCGGCGAGATGCGCGCCATCGCCCACGCCAATGGCTACACCGTGACGGACGAAGACGAGGCACTGCATGACGATGATTTGTTCGCCCGCCTCTGGCACGCCTATGCAATTAAGGTAACAATTGTGATCTCCGGTCAGGGGCCGGAAGCCTTCGGGATGCCGGAGATGTTCACGCCCATCCAGCATGTCAACGCGAACCGCGTCCTGAAGCGCGTCGCCACGATGTTCACCGACGGGCGGTATTCGGGAGTCTCGTACGGCGCGGCAATCGGTCATGCGGTGCCGGAAGCGGCGCACGGCGGCGAGATTCTGTATCTCCAAACGGGCGATCTACTGCACATCCGGCTGCGGTCGTATCATGTGGATCGCCTTGACCGCGCCGCATTCGCCGCCTCCGGCACGACAACGCCCGCAACCGACAATCTCCCGGCAGCGCGGGCAGGTCTCGGCGCGGAGCGGTTGCAACGCATCAAGGCACGTCGCCGCGCCATCGCCGCCCCGAACCGCATGATCGGCTATACGGATGCGGCGAACGGTGTCGTCTCGCCCGCTGTCGCGGAAGAAGCCAGCCTGCCGTACATCGTGCGATAATCGCGGAGCGGTACTATCGGAGGATACTTCCATGACCCACGCGCTTCCCGACACGATGCAGGCAGTGATATGTTACGGCCCGCGTGATTACCGCCTGGCGGAGTGGGCAGTGCCGCAACCCGCCCCCGGCGAGGTCGTCGTGCGCGTACGCTCCGTGGGTATCTGCGCCAGCGACCTGAAATGTTATCTCGGTGCGCCACTTTTCTGGGGCGACGCGCACCGCAAAGGATATTGCGAGCCGCCCGTTATCCCCGGACACGAGTTCGTTGGGGAGGTCGTCGCGCTCGGTGAGGGCGCGGGGGAGCGGCACGGGCTGGCGATTGGCGATCTCGCGGTGTCGGAGCAGATCGTGCCGTGCGGGGAATGCCGCTACTGCAAACGTGGGCAGTATTGGATGTGCCAGCGACACGACATTTACGGCTTCCATCAGCGAACTTTCGGCGCGATGGCGGAGTATATGGTGTTCCCCGCCGGTGCGCGGAATTATCGCGTGCCGCCGACGATCCCGGTAGAACACGCGGTCTTCATCGAGCCGCTGGCGTGCTCGATTCATGCCGTGCAGCGCGGCAACATCGAGTTTGGCGACGTGGTAGTGATCGCGGGGGCGGGACCGCTCGGTCTCGGTATGATCGCTGCTGCCCGTCTCAAACACCCCGGCGTTCTCGTCGCGCTCGATCTGGACGACGAGCGGCTTGCGGTGGCGAAAGCGTGCGGCGCGGACATCGGTATCAATCCGCGCACGACAGACGCCGTTGCGGAAGTTCTCGCGCTGACCGAAGGGTACGGCTGCGATGTATATATCGAGGCAACGGGGCATCCGGCGGCAGTCGAACAGGGGTTGCGGATGATCCGCAAACTCGGCACCTTCGTCGAGTTTAGCGTAATGCGCGAGCCAGTGACGGTAGACTGGACGATCATCGGCGACACGAAAGAATTGAATATCCACGGTTCGCATCTCGGTCCGTATTGCTACCCGATAGCGATTGATATGCTGGCGAAAGGTCTGATGCCGATGGCGCAGATCGTCACACATAATCTGCCCCTCGCCCGTTTTCAGGAGGGCATTGACCTCGTTGCCGCCGGGGATCGCTCGATCAAAGTGACGCTCACGCCCTGACACGACAAACACGCGCACCGTGCAGGCGGTTCGGGGTACGATAGCGTGAACGGTGATCGTGCAATGCAAAGGGGAGACGGACAATGGCAGCAGAGGTAGAGGCACTTAAAGCGGCAGCGCAACGCGAGGTAGACGCGATTGCGCCGCTGCTCATTCGCACGAGCGACTGGATGGCAGACAACCCGGAAATCGGACTACAAGAGTATCAGGCGGCGGAGAAACTGACCGACATGCTGGAGGAATTCGGCGCGACGGTCGAGCGCGGCATCGCGGGAATGCCGACGGCATTCAAGGCGACAATCCCCGGCGGCAACCCGGACGGCCCGACGATTGCGATTATCGCGGAGTACGACGCGCTGGCGGATGTCGGGCATGGCTGCGGTCATAACATTATCGCCAACAGCGCGATGGGCGCAGCAATCGCCCTCGCCAAGTTAGGAATGCGCGGCGAATTGCCCGGAAACGTGATTGTCCTCGGCACGCCCGCCGAGGAATCCGGCGTGCCGAACGCAGGCGGCAAGATTCCTGTATTGAATCACGGCTACTTCGACGGCATCGATGCCGCGATCATGATGCACCCGATGACGGACGATTACATGGCACTCTCGCCCTCGATGGTAGCCTACGGGCTGGACATCGAGTTTTTCGGCAAGCCCGCGCACGCTGCCGCGAACCCGCACACGGGCATCAATGCCCTTGATGCCGTCATCCAGACCTTCAACAATATCGGCATGTTGCGCCAGCAAGTGCGCTCCGAAGCCCGCATCCACGGCGTTATTACCAACGGCGGCGGCGCACCGAATGTCATCCCGCCGTACACCTCCTGCCGGTTCCGCGTCCGCTCGTACGACGCGGTGTATGCGGCGCAGCTCGTCAAGCGGGTCATCGCGTGCGCGGAAGGCGCGGCAACGGCGACCGGGGCGCGGATGGAATGGCGCGAGTACATGCCTACGTACCAGAGTTACGTGCCGAACCACGCACTCGGTGCGGTAATGCGCTCCAATATGGAGGCAGTCGGGCGCACCGTGCTCGACCGATCCCCCCGCGATGGCGGCGGCTCGACCGATTTCGGCAATGTGTCGCACGCCGTCCCTGCCGTCTATGCATACTTTGGCATCGTCGGGGAGGAAGCGGGCTGGCACTCCAAAGAGGTCGCCGCCGCGACGAAGACCGAGCGCGGGCATCGCACGCTTGTGGATGCCGCCAAAACGATGGCGATGAGTGCGCTTGATCTCCTCACAAACCCCGCTGCCCTTGCCGCCGCCAAGCAGGAACACGATACCGCAATGGCACCGATTCGCGAGGGGATGGCGAAACTGGCTGCGGAATAGGCGAATACGCGCGGGAAATACTGCGGTCGGTGTCACGCCGCACGACCACACGATGATGCCGCTTCCCGGTGCTGGGAGGGGGTGACGGAGGATAGTTCGGAATGCAACCCTTCTCGGCATGGCTCGATGAGTTCTTCGCGGCATACTACCGTCGTCGTCCCGTGAGCGGCACCTTTATCGGCGTCCACGATCATGACCACCGCCTGCCCAATTATTCCAAAGCAGGGACGCAGGCAACGCTCACCGAGACAACGAACTTGCGCCGCAGGCTGACCGACGGTACGACCGCTGCGCCACAGACGCCCACCGAGGCAATGGACAAGCGGCTTGCAGACGGCTTCCTGAGCATTCAGCAGTGGGAACTCGGTTCGCACCACTTCCAGCGTGGCAATCCGACGGTCTATACGGGGGAGGCTATCTTCGGCGTCCTTTCGCTCTTTCTGCGCCCGTTTGCCCCCATTGAGCAGCGGGTAGAAGCGGCGATTGCCCGGATGGAAGAGACCGAGCGGCTATTGAATCACGCATGGGAGAATATCGAAACCGCCCCTACCGCGTGGATCGAAAAGGCAATTCGGGAGTGTGAAGGGGCAATCCGCTTCTTGAGCGAGGGCATCAACCTGCTTATGCAAGAGCAAGAAATTACGAACCCGCGTCTGCGCGAAGCGGCAAACGGTGCGGAAGTCGCCTTCTGGCACTTTAAGGAGCATCTCCAACATGCGTTGCTGCCACACGGCACCGCCGCGTATGCTTGCGGCGAAGAAGCATTCGAGCGGTATTTGCGGGATGGACATTGCCTCGATCAGTCCGGTGCGGAGGTCGAACGGTACGCGCGAGACGCCTTTGCGGAGGCATGCGGCGCACTGGTAGCGGGAGTGGCGCAATTCGGCGCGACCGATTGGCGTGTCGCGCTCGCGCAACTCGCAGATTTGCACCCGACCGTGGAGGAATACACCGGGCGATATCAACAGGTATGGGATGCCTGCCGCGAGACCGCCACCGCGCACGATCTGCTGACGTGGCCCGATCACCCCCTGCGCTACGAACCGCAACCGCTCTGGGCGCGGGGATGTGCCCCATATCTCTATTTCCTTTTTTACCGCTCTCCCGCGCCGTACGACCATGTGTCGCCACACCGTTACCTCGTCACCCCGATAGATACGACGATGCCGCCGGAGGAGCAGACGCGCCGCCTCCGCGCCACAAACGACAGCGTCATCAAACTCAACCATGTCGTCCATCACGGCAGCATCGGGCATCATGTCCAAAATTGGCACGCGTTCCGCGCCGCGTCGCGCATCGGGCAGATAGCGGGTGTGGATTGCGCCTCGCGCATCGCGCTCTTCTCCGGCGGCACATTGGTGGAGGGATGGAGTTCGTACGTTGTTGATCTCATGGGCGAGACCGGGTTTCTCACGCCACTTGAGATGTTCTCGCAGCGATATGCCCGCCTGCGTGCCGCCGCCCGTGCCATCGTAGATGTCAACCTGCACAACGGGCGGTTCTCGCTCGACGATGCCATCGCCTTCTACCGCGACGAGGCGAACATGTCGCCAGATGCCGCAAAAGGCGAAGCGGTCAAGAACAGTATGAACCCCGGTGCGGCAATGATGTATCTTATCGGGCAGGATGCCATCCGCGACTTGCGACGAGAGGTATCGGCACGCGATGGCGCGGATTTTTCGCTGCGCCGTTTCCACGACGAATTCTTGTCGTACGGCTCAGTGCCGGTATCGCTCATCCGCGCCGCGATGCTCACGCCCGATGCGCCACAAGAGGCGGGATAGCGATCAGTCACCCCGCTACAAAAAGAAGATCGCCAAGGAAAGGATGAGATAGAGCGCGAGTAATTGCGCCCCTTCCAACCAGTGGCTTTCGCCGTCCGCCGTGACGAGGGCAGCGATGATCGCTGCACCACCGAGCGCGAACAACTCGTATACATTGAATTCCAGCGTCATGTGCTGCCCGACGAGCGCGGCGATGAAGACGAGTACCGGCGCGACAAACAGCGCGATCTGTACACTGGAGCCGAGCGAGATACTCAGCGACAGGTCCATCTTGTTTTCCATTGCCATCTGTACTGCGACGACATGCTCCGCGATATTGCCGACGACCGGAATAATAATCAGCCCAACGAAGAACTCGCTGATTCCCCACGCCTCGACAGTCGGCTCGATTGCCCCGACGAGAATCTCGCTCATGACCACCACCGCAACTGTGGAGGCGAGTAGTACACCGATAGCGAACATGCGGCTCCAGTTCGGCGTATCGTCCTCCAGATTTTCGCCTGCGCCCCCCGGTCCGCGCCGGAAACTGAACAGGAGATAGAGGGCGTAGACGACAAGCAGGATACCTGCGACGAAATAACTGACCTTTTGCAAATCGTTATCGGTGTACGGCTTCGGTCCCTCATGGAAAAACGAGGGAAGCATCAGGCTAATAACTGCGAGGGCGAGCATCGAACATGCCGCGCCCGCATCTACCCGGTCGAACTGCTGCGTACCGTGGCGCAGACCGCCGAGAAGAATGCTCAACCCCGTCACGAACAGAATATTGCCGAGGATGCTCCCCGCCAGTGTCGCTTTCACGGTAGTAATCAGCCCTGCTTGCAGCGCGACGATGGTGATAATCAGTTCTGCCGCATTGCCGAAGGTGGCATTGAGCAGCCCGCCGAGACGTGGTCCGGTATACAGCGCAACTTCCTCCGTCGCCCGTCCCAGAAAGCCCGCCAGCGGGATGAGTGCGAGTGCACTCACCGCGAAAACGACCGGCGGGTTGACATGCGCGATATTCAGCACGATCCCTGCAGGTACCAGCACGAGCAACACGAACATAACCTTCGTCTGGGTTGAGAGCGGCTGCTTCTCCGTCGCCGGTGCCGTCTGCATATTCGCCACGCCGTCTACCCTTCTGTGTCACCGTACCGCGTCCGCCACAGGCACGCCGCATTGTAACGCATTGCAACCCGCCCGCAGGCGTTTGTTCCATAATGCGTCCCGGTGATACGCTGTACGTCCAAGATCGAGCGAGACAGGAGAGGCAGCGATATGCCGCAGCACGACAGCCCCGCATTCCTCCCGCTGTGGCGCAACCGCGATTATATGCTGCTCTGGGGCGGGCAGACCGTCTCGCTCGTCGGAGAGGGAGTATCGCAACTCGCCTTCCCGCTGCTGATCTTGGCACTTACCCATTCGCCGGCGCAGGCAGGATACGGCGGAGCGTTGCGCTCCCTCCCGTATATCCTGTTTGGATTGCTGTTCGGTGCATTGGTAGATCGCTGGAACCGCAAGCGCACCATGATTGTCTGCGATATCATCCGGGCGGCGACGCTCGGCAGCATCCCGCTCGCCGCCGCGTTCGGCGTGCTGACTGTCTGGCAACTCTACGCTGCTGCGTTCATCGAGGGATCGCTCGGCATCCTATTCGGGTTGTCAGAGACTTCCGCGTTGCCGCAAGTCGTCCCGAAGGCGCAATTGCCCGCCGCCACCGCGCAAGCCCAAGTGCAGTACAGCCTCGCCTCGCTACTCGGTCCGCCCATCGGCGGAGCATTGTTCGCGGCGGGGCGGGCATTGCCGTTTATGGTAGATGCCATCTCATACGCCGCGTCGTGCATCTCGCTCCTGTTCATCCGCACCCAGTTTCAGGGCGACCGCGCTTCCGACCCC
>JBBRMX010000026.1:0-24188 GCA_038230615.1 Thermomicrobiales bacterium
ATCCTGGGCAATACATACCATCTGCATTTGCGTCCAGGCGAAAAGCTCATTGCGAAAGCGGGCGGACTGCATCGCTTTCAGGGGTGGGACGGCGCTTTACTCACCGACAGCGGCGGGTTTCAGGTCTTCAGCCTCGGTGGGCAACGCACGATTGACAACGACGGCGTGACATTTCGCTCGATCCACGACGGGAGCATTCATCGCTTCACCCCGGAGCGGGTGATTGAGATCGAGCAGGCATTAGGCGCGGACATCATCATGCCGCTGGACGAATGCATCGCCCTGCCTGCGACCGAAACCGCGACACGCAGCGCACTTACCCGCACACACCGCTGGCTGGAACGCTGTGTCGCCGCGCAGACGCGTCCCGATCAGGCGTTGTTCGGCATCGTGCAGGGCGGTGCGAACTATGCATTGCGGCGCGAAGGGGCGGAGTTTGTCGGGTCACTCGGCCTGCCCGGTTGCGCGATTGGCGGTTTGAGTGTGGGTGAAGCGAAGGAAGAGATGTATGCGACGTTGGAAATGACGACGCCCTATCTCCCTACGGATCGTCCGCGTTACCTGATGGGGGTTGGTTCACCGGAAGATTTGTGGGAATGCGTCTCGCGGGGCGTGGATCTCTTCGATTGCGTCCTGCCTGCACGGGTGGCGCGACATGGCGGCTTGTACACTGCAAGCGGACGCATCAATATCCGCAATGCGAAGTACCGGGACATGCACGCCCCGTTCGACCCGATAAGCGAAAGCCCAGTCTGTCAGCGGTATTCGGCGGCATATCTGCACCATCTCTACCGCTGCGAAGAATTGCTCTGGCATCGCCTCGCCACTATGCACAACCTCTGGTTCCTCCTGCAGCAAATGGAGATAATGCGGGAGGCCATCGTCGGAGGGACATTCGCGGCGCAGCGCGATGCATTCCTCGCCGGATATCGGACCGCAGACGCGCAGGCGCGAGCAGCCGAACATTCGCGCTACAAGCCAGGTAGACATTGACCATCGCTTCCCTTGCACGTACAATATGTAGAGTGGCGCGAGTGTACGTACACGAAGAAGGTCGCATGGTTGTTGAGGTACATGCCGCGCCGCCCGCATCCCCATCGGGACGCACCGATGCCGATGCCGCGCGACAAATGCGCCGTGCGTGGCAGGTGCTGACTGCCAGTTTTATGATCTTCACGCTCCTTGCCAGCGCGTGTGGTGCTGCATTTGTGCAGTATCGTACCAACGCAACTCGATCCCGTACTGCTATCGTGGAGCAGATCGTTGCAGGTACTCAGGCACAGATTCGCCCCCGCCAGCAAGTAGATTTCCGGGAACTAGAAATCGGCGCGGAGATCGGCGAGGGGGACGCAGTTCGCACCAAAGGGGATACGCGCCTCCGGTTGCGGCTATTCGACCAGACCGCGATAGACCTTTCGGCAGATACGCTGGTGTCGTTCGACACCTTACGGGCATCGCAGTATCTTGACCGCAATGCACTGGTTGTACTGCGGATGGAGCGCGGGCGGGCAGTGATTACCCTCAGCCCTGATGCCGTGTTTGCCCGCGAGACGGTGACCGTAGTGACGCCCTCCGGCACGATTCGTGTACAGGAGCCGGGGACCAGTTTTCGGGTACTCGTCTTTCCGTTACAAGACGGCGCAAGTGCGCTCACAAATATATCGGTGCTAAACGGCGCGGAGATCGTGGTTGAAAACGCGGGGCAACACGTTACGATAGCGAACGGGCAACAGACCGTGGTCGCGCAAGGAGCGGTGCCGTCTGCACCGCAGATCAAGCAGCGCGAACTCGTTGAGAACGGCGCGTTTACCTTCGCGCCGAACGCGCTTGGGCAACCCTCCAGCCATTGGCTGCGCGAGGAGAGCGACGGCGGCGACGGTGGGAGCGTGCGGGCGCAGTCTGTGCTCGGACCGGAATTAATCCGCGGGCAGTCCGCAACTGCGCTGCATATCTCCCGCACAGGCGGGAATATTGACAGCGATCAGCTCGGGCTAAAGCAAATTTTTGCCCTCGGTGAAGTGGATGAGTTCGATTCGGTCACACTGCGTGCAGACATCAAGGTAACGTCGCACAGTCTGTCGGCGGGCGGCGAACGTGGGACAGAATATCCACTCATCTTCCTGCTGCGGTACCAAGATAGCAAAGGCGACACGCACGATGTTGGACGGGGGTTTTACACGCAGAGCGACGCCAATTACCGCACGGACAACGGTACGCTTGTTGGTATTGCGGTTAAACAGCCGGGGGGCTGGGAACAGTTCTCGTGGAACCTGAAGCAACTCTCGTACGCGCCCTTCAAGTTGGTCAGTTTGCAAGTGTACGCTTCGGGACATGACTACGATGCGTCCGTTGCGAATATTTCTATTATCGCTAAATAACCACGGGTAGGGGGAGCAATGAGTACCATTGCGGTCATCGGTACCGGGTATGTGGGGTTGGTTACGGGGGCAATGTTCGCGGAGTTCGGGAACGATGTGATCTGTGTGGACATCATCGCCGCAAAAGTGGCGATGCTCCGCAATGGTGAGATGCCATTCTTCGAGCCGGGTCTCACCGAGATGGTGCGTCGCAACACGGACGCCGGACGCCTCCGCTTCACAACGGCGTATGCCGAGGCGGTGCCACACGCAGATTTCGTCTTTATTACGGTAGATACACCGCCAGGGGCGCACGGGAAGGCGGACATGAGCCGCGTCGAGAGCGCGTCGCGCAGCATCGCGCAACACCTGACCGGAAATACTGTGATCGTGAACAAGAGCACGATGCCGATGGGCAGCGGTAACTTTGTCATGGCGGCATTGCAGGAACACGCGCCATCAGGTGTCACGTATGCGGTCGTCTCGAACCCGGAGTTTCTGCGCGAAGGCGCGGCGGTGCGCGATGTACTGGCACCGGATCGTGTGGTGCTTGGTGGCACCGATCCCCACGCCGTAGATGCGGTGGCAACACTCTACGAGGCGCAGGGCGCACCCATTGTGCGGACAAATCTTGCGACTGCCGAGATGATTAAGTACGCCTCTAATGCGATGCTCGCCGTGCGTATCTCGTTTATGAACGAAATTGCCGCGATCTGTGAAGAGTTCGGCGCGGATGTTCGCACGGTTGCAGAGGGGATGGGCGCAGACCCGCGTATCGGTCCGCTCTTTTTGGAGGCGGGCATCGGGTTTGGCGGTTCGTGCTTTCCGAAAGATGTCAAAGCCCTCGCGCACATGGCGAAAGAACGCAACCTGTTTCCGCAGATGCTCAACAGTGTGCTGGATATTAACCAGTATCAGCGGTATCGCTTCGTGGCGAAGGTCGAGAAGCAACTCGGTGGGCTGCGTGGCAAATCTATCGGCGTGTGGGGGCTGGCATTCAAGCAGGACACCGACGACATGCGCGAGGCACCGTCGGTCGAGATTATCACCACACTGGTGGATCGCGGTGCGACGGTCCAAGCGTATGACCCCGCAGCCAACGAGACTGCCCGTGCAATGATGCCGGAGATCACGTATGTGAACGACATGTACGATGCGCCGCGTGACGCCGATGCATTACTGCTCCTCACGCCGTGGAATGTCTTCCGGCAGGCGGATATGGGGCGAGTGCTGGAATCTATGCGCTCAGCAGTGCTACTAGACGGGCGCAATATCTATGACCCCGATGAGATGCGTGCGCTCGGGTTCGTGTATGAGGGCGTTGGGCGTTCTTAACGTCGGATCGCCACTCACCGATGAAACGCTGGCGGTTGGAGTGGACGCGGTGGAGACTGCGCGGATCGCCGGGGCAATCGCACGCCACGGCGCCCGGTTTCTCGACCGCATTTTCACAGGCGCGGAGCAAGCACACGCGGCAGGCAAAGTGCCGACACTCGCCGCACGCTTCGCCGCAAAAGAGGCGTGTGCGAAAGCCCTCGGCACCGGTGTTGGGCCGATAGGCTGGCTGTCGGTCGAAGTGCGCTCCGATGCGCGTGGTAAACCGTCGCTAGTGCTGCACGGTATGGCGCAGCAACTCGCCGATGCTGCGGGGTTAACAGAGTGGCATCTTAGTATTACCCATACCCGTGCGCTTGCGATTGCGTTCGTCGTCGGCTACCGTACCGGAAAGAATGACCAGTAGCCGCCTGAACCGTAACGTATCTGTTGCGGTGGCGGCGGGAGATATTACAAAAAGGAGCGGTTCATGCGCGTCGTGACAGCGGCGGAGATGCGGTCATTAGAAGAAGCGGCATTTGCACGCGGCGTCGAGGCACCTGCGCTGATGCAGCAGGCGGGGGCAGGCGTTGCGGAAGTCATCCGTGGGCTGGCACCTCATGCCGGTGCGCGGGCGGTCGTATTGCTCGGCTCGGGCAACAACGGCGGCGACGGTGTGGTTGCGGCACATGCGCTGGCAAATGACGGGTTCCGTGTCGCGGTCTGGGCAGTCGCGCCGCGTACCGATCTGAGCGGGCCGGGGCGCAGCAATGTGATCGTGCTGGAGAGTGTGCGGGACCTCGAAGATGCCTTGCGGAATGCTGATATTGTGCTGGATGCCTTGCTCGGTACCGGGGCGCGTTCCGGGTTGCGACCAGAAATTGCGGCGGTCACGCGGCTCATCAATACCCTCCCGCGCCGTTCCGCACGAATCGTCGCGCTCGATGTTCCTACTGGCGTAGACGCGACGACGGGCGAGGCGAGCGACGATGCGGTGCTGGCGCATGTGACGGTCACGCTCGGTTCCCCGAAGCGCGGTTGTCTCGTCCCCCCCGGCAACCGCTACGCAGGGCGTCTGACGGTTATTGATCTCGGCTTGGGTGAGCCACAAGAAGCAGGCCCGCGCCTGACAACTGACGACGAGGTGCGCCAGCGACTGCCGCGCCGTCTCGCGGACGCGCACAAGAGCGATTGTGGCAGCCTGCTGGTGATCGCGGGATCTGTCAATTACACCGGTGCGCCGGGATTCGTCGCAGAGGCGGCGATGCGGGCGGGTACCGGGCTGGCGACGATGGCAGTGCCGCGAGCGGTGGCGGGTATCGTTGCGGCGGCGGTGCGCGAGGCGACATTGCTGCCGCTTGCAGACGATCTCGAACGCACAAGCAAACAACTGACCGAGGTGATGCACCGCTACACTGCTGCGGCACTCGGTCCCGGTCTTGGGCGTGAACCGGAAACCGTACAGTTCCTGAATAGGATGCTCGGCGTTGGGGAGGCAAAATCGCGGACGCAGTTCGGCTTCACCGCCCCGGTTTCGTCGCAATCGGTGACGGGTGCAGTGCTGCCCGAAAGTTTGCCCCTGCTCATTGATGCCGACGGGCTGAACTGGCTGTCCGAGATTGACGGCTGGTGGAAGCAGATCACGCGCCCGATGATTCTTACCCCGCATCCCGGCGAGATGGCACGGCTGGCGAAAGTCGAAAATGATGCGGTGAAACGCGACCCGTGGGGAATCGCCAGCAAATGTGCGGAGGAGTGGAATCAGGTTGTCGTCCTGAAGGGCGGACCGACCGTTATTGCTGCCCCCGGTGGCGTGTTATGGGTTGCGCCCGGTGGCAATGCGGCACTGGCGACCGCAGGTACCGGCGATGTGCTCGCCGGTGCGATCAGCGGGTTTCTGGCGCAGGGGCTCTCGCCGCTCGATGCCGCAATCTGCGGTGTGCATGTCGGGTGGCGGGCAGCGTGGATCGCATCGGAGCGGATTGGGCAATACGGCATGGTTGCCCCCGATCTGTTCCCGGCAATTGCCGAAGCACTGCACGATATTATGGGCGTCTGAGATGTTTCCGGCGGTGCCAGCGTCGTACCATGACCGCCGGATGTCGTGGCTTGCGGTGGACCGCGCCGCCATAACCGCCAATGCCCGGATGCTCGGCGCGTGGCTTCCTGCTGGCACGGTGCTTGGCGTAGCGGTCAAGGCGGACGGCTATGGACATGGCGTGGTGGAAACCGCACGGGCGGCGGCGCGTGGCGGGGCATCGTGGCTCTGTGTAGCGACCGTGCGTGAGGGTGTTGAGCTGCGGGCGGCGGGATTGACACTGCCCATACTCGTACTTGGTGCGATTGCCGCAGACGAAGCCGCTGATCTCGTCGCATACCGCCTCACCCCGCATCTTTGTGATCACGATACCGCATGTGCGGTCGTGAGAGCAGCCGCCGCCAGTACGACCCCCTATCCTGTGCATATAAAAGTGGACACGGGAATGCATCGCTACGGCGTCCCGGCGGATACGGCGGCGGAGTTCGTCGCCGCACTGCATGCGAACCCCGCACTTTTTGTCGAAGGGATCTCAACGCATTTCGCCACGGCAGACGTGCCGGACGACCCGCTGATGCACCGGCAGGCAGCGCGATTCGCGGCGGTTATTGCCACATTAGAGCGGCATGGTATCCGTCCGCCTCTTGTCCATGCAGCAAATAGCGGCGCGATGCTCCAGCGGGTCGCACTCTGGGAAATGGTGCGGGTTGGCATCGCGCTCTATGGCGTGCCACCCGACAAATTGTTCCCGATGTCGCTTCCATTGCGACCGGCAATGTCGGTGCACAGCCGCATCGCTCGAATTATTGCGGTGGATGCAGGGGAGAGCGTCGGGTATGGCGCGACCTATCACGCAGGAGAGTCGCACCGGGCCGCACTCGTTCCGCTCGGCTACGCGGACGGCTTGCCGCGTGCGCTGTCGAACAAGGGTGCGTTGCTTGTGAGAGGGAGGCGATGTCCGATTATCGGTCGTATCTCGATGGATCAGTGTGTGATCGCGCTGCCGTATGATCTCGATACACACATCGGGGATGAAGTTGTTATCGTTGGGCAATCCGGCAGTATTGTACAGACAATGTCCGATCTTGCGTCCGATGCTGATACAGTTGCGTATGAACTACTGGTCCGATTTGGCGGACGCCTACGCCGCGTGTACAATGATTGATGCACGAATATGAACGGTTTCGATTGTGTGAGTGTAATGAGCGGTTGCGGTATACTATTGAGCAGGGTATCCCGGCAATGGTAGGGTAATAATGATGGGGGAGTGTGGCATGGCGAGCGTGATGATCGTTGAAGACAACGAGCGCAACATGCGGTTGATGCGCCTGCTACTACGCTCGAAAGATTACGAGCTGATCGAAGCGACGAACGGGAAAGACGCCCTGCGGGTGCTCGAAGACCGCGTCCCCGATATTATTCTTGTGGATATTCAATTGCCCGATATTGACGGGCTGGAAATCACCCGACGCTTGCGTGAGGATATACGCTTCGCTACGACACCTATCGTCGCGCTGACGGCGTATGCGATGCCCGGTGATCGGGAAATGTTCCTTCGTGCCGGATGCACCGGGTATGTTGCGAAGCCGATTGACACCCGCGCCTTCCCGGACATTATCGAGCAGTATCTGCACGGTGAGCATGTGTCTGTCACGCACGATGGTGCATAGCAATGGCAACGACTACCGTACCGACTATCGCACTGCCTGCGCCCGATGCAGGCTTTGACCGCGTGCTCTCGTGGCGTATTGCCCACCCCGGTCTATGGGAAATATTGGCGGCGTCTGCGCGGGACATTGGTGCGACAATGTTCGATATTGTCGCGACCGCGTATGCCCGCACGATGCACGCTGCTGCCGTAATCGTGGATGGGGCGATTCTTGCGGCGGTTTGTGCAGACGACCGCGTGCCGCTTTCATGGCTCGAAGCGACCGCCGAGTTTATCGCGGTTTCGATCTCCCGTGACGACGAACTCGTTCGCATGACCGACGAACTCCTCGAGACGTACGACCAACTCAGTTTTCTCTATGACACGACGCGGATGCTGACCTCGAACATGACACTGCCGCAATCGCTCCGGCTTATACTCGCACAGGCGCGGATCATTGTTGGCGCACAGGGAGGCGCACTGGTCGTCGTGCCTGCGGTGGGAGCGTCATTTGTCCTCGCCGATGGCGAGGTGCCACCGGAGCAGTTCCTTCTCCAAATTCATGAGCGAGCCATCGTGCAAGGCAGACCGCTCGTGTCGAATACGGCAGCATCATTTCGTGCATAAGTGGGCGAAGATGCGGACGGCACCACTATTGCGAGCGTGGTAATCGCGCCGGTAGATACACCGGAATGCCGTGTCACCGCGATGTGTTTCGGCGCGATTAAGACGGGCGAGTTTACGGCAGGAAATCGCAAACTCGTGCAGGCTCTCGCGGAGCGGAGCAGCGCGATTGCCGCCCGCTATGCACATGAGGACGAGCAAATCCGCCAGAGCCGTATCGCCCACGATCTCGAACTCGCCGCCCGTATCCAAGCGACACTGCTGCCTGCGCCCTTTCCCGGCACCACGCAGGTGTCGCTTAGTGCGATCATGTTGCCTGCGAACGAGGTCGGTGGCGATTTTTACTTGCACCCGGACCGGGCATTGCCGGACGACGCGCCGTTTGCGGTATGCATCGGAGATGTCGCGGGCAAAGGGGTCGCTGCGGCATTGATCTCAACCATGTGTCTCAGTGCACTGCGTGCCGAAGCGCGGCGCAACGCAACCCCGGCAGATGCTCTGCGGGCGGTCTGTGGGTTTGTCGTGGAAGAATTAGAGCGCATCGAGTCTTTCGTCTCGTGTGTGTATGCCCAGTATGACCCTCGACACCGCGTGTTGACCTACGCGAATGCAGGACATATGCCGATCCTGCATTGGCAGGCAGCGACTGGCGCGATTGAGTTGCTCGGTGCGACCGGAATGCCTTTCGGGGTGGAGAGCGAACTGAAAATCGGTGAAGCACATTGTTCGCTTGCTGTTGGCGATGTGTTGCTCCTCTATACTGACGGAATCACCGAGGCGGCAGATGCGCAACACCGTCTGTTTGGTGATCTGCGTCTGTACGCATCCCTTGCCGCTGCCGCGCAACTTCCGTGTGCAGCGGTGCAACATGCCGTACTGAGTGCGGTACAGCGATTCACCCCCGTGCAGCGCGATGATCTCACGCTTCTCGTCTTGAAGGTGGAACAGTGAGCACAATGTCGGCGCACGAGTTGTTTCTGTATTGTCCGGCAACCTTGCCGTTTGTTCCCGTCGTGCGGGGGGCGGTCCATGCGCTGATTGCGGAGGAGTGCGACACCGCCGCACTCTATCAACTCGAACTCGCAGTCTCTGAAGTTCTGACGAATGTGATTAAACATGCGTACAAAGAGCGAAATGACGGTATGATGGAGATACGTGTAGTGCGGGATGCAACGCAGGTAACATTTGAAAGCCGTGATACGGGCGGCGCATTTGAGGAACGGGCTCCGAGCCTCCCCGCAAGCGATGCGCTTCAGGAAGGCGGATATGGTCTCTTTCTTGCGACACAGGCGGTAGATACGCTCTCGTACCGGCGAGACCTGAGCGGGCGTAATTACTGGACGATCACCAAACGGCTGACAGCAAGTTGAGCGAACGAGGGGAGAGTGGTGTATGGAGGTTGCAGCGCGTCTTGAGGGCAATATTGCAATCGTCACCTTAGCAGGTCAACTCGATGCGCTCACCGCGCCCGAAGCCCGTCAGGTGTTTCATGAGTATGGTACGGGCGGATATCACGCAGTCATTGATCTAGAAAATGTCACCTTCATTGATTCATCAGGGTTGGCATCGCTCATCTCTGGGCTAAAGACCTATCGCGCACACGGCTGCGAGTTTATGCTTGCGAGTATTCAGCCCAATGTGATGCAGGTCTTCGCCCTTACGATGCTGGATCGCGCATTTCATATCGCGCCTGATGTGAGCAGCGCGATTGCGTCGCTTCCGGGTGCGGTGGAGGAGCAGAAGGCATGACGCGCGTGTTGATCGTGGACGATAACCCGGTAAACTTGCGGGTCTGCCGCCTCATCCTTGAGCGGCAAGGCTACGATGTGACGACCGAGACAGACCCGATGTCGGCACTGGCGATTCTCCAACAGCAGTTGCCCGATCTGCTCATCACCGATCTGATGATGCCGGGGATTGACGGGATCGAGTTAACACGCCGCACCCGCGCACTGCCGAATGCGGCTGCGATGCCGATCATCATGCTGACCGCACGCGGCGAAGATGCCGACCAGAGCCTTGCGATGGATGCCGGTGCGAATGCCTATCTGACGAAACCCGTGAGTTCTGGTACGTTGAACAACGCGGTGGAAGCGGTGCTGGCGGGGCGACCGATCTGAATATTAGCGGGACTGACCGAGGCGGCGCAACGCCGCCAGCACTTTTTCCTCAATGGTCATCCCCGGTGTAATCTCGGTGTCGCGGAGTGCAACGTATGCCTCGGTTGTCGAGTAGCCGAGTGCTTGCAACGCCGCAAGTACTTCGTTCGCGTCATCGGTCACTGCGCCTGCGGTCCCGGTTGCGATGGGCAATGTACCCCCTGCGAGGGCGTCGAGTTTTCCTCGTAGTTCGAGAACGAGCCGTGCGGCAGTCTTCTTGCCGATGCCGGGAATGCGGGCGAGTGCGTCGGTATCACCCGCTGCAATCGTTTGGATAATCGCGTCCGGTTCGCCCGCGCCGCAGATGTTGAGCGCGACACGCGGCCCGACCCCGGTAATACCGAGCAGCAAGCGAAACAGATTGAGTTCCTGTTGTGTCGCAAATCCGTAGAGGGTGATCTGATCTTCACGCAGATACAAATGCGTCACAAGGCGTGCCGTGCTCCCGTCGCGTGGCAGAGTACCGAGGGTCGTGTTAGAAATGCTCAGTTGCAGCGTGATCGGGCCAACATCGAGCATGATGCTGTCCGGCAGCACCGCAGAGACCACACCGCGCACACCCGCAAGCATCGGTCAGTCCTCTCCTTGTGTCGGGTCGTCGCGCCGGAAATCGGGGTCGTTGTAGAGGCGCGGAAGCATCTCGTAGGGGGACCACTCCGCCGCCTGCCCGTATTTTCCGGCATACTCACGGTCGGTCTGCCCGACTTCGTAAAACAGTATTTGCGCCACCCGCAACCCAACGGGCAAGATGATCGTCGCGTGCGAGTGGTTTGTAATCTCCATTGTCCATCGGGCGATGTAGCCGACATCGCCGACACCCGCGCATTTGCAGACGCTCATGCACGACCGCCCGATACTCGACCGCGCCCGCATCGAAGTCGTAAAACCGTTCCGCCCGCCGACAACTTCCAGCGTATGCGCGAGGATTGTGTCCCCGGGCCGTACGGCGATCTCGCCGTTGGCGCGGATCGGTTCGCCCCAGAACTCGTGCGTCTGCTCCTCCGAGAGGAAACTGACCGTCGTCATGTTACGGTTCGGGTTGAAATACCACTCGCCGAGGCGTACATCGTACGAGTTCGTCCCCAATTGCATTGCGCTGAATGGCTCGATGACGATATTTCCCTGCGCCATCGCCTGCCGAATACGGTGATCCGAAAGCAACATCCCGCCCCCCCCATCATCACGTACGCCGTTGTACGTACAATGCGGAGTATACGCGCCGAAGATGAAATGCACAACGCACCATCGGGAACGTTACCGCCGCACCACTACGAGCAGCACAAATGCGATGATCGCCGCTATCAGGATCACGATGCCAATTATCGCGGCAATTGGTACGGTGGGTCTTGTCGGCGTGACAGTCGGCAGGCGGTTGGTCGTCAGTTCGGCGGCGGGGTGGTCGGGCAACATCGGTGCACCAAGCACGAGCGGTACTTCTGGCATCGCCTTGACGACAATCGCCGAGATATTGTCCGACGCATTGCGGCTGTTAGCGAGTTCGATCAATTGCACCGCCGCCTGCTCCGGCGTCACCGCCTGCACAATCTGCTTGATCTCGGTATTCTCGATGATGCCGTGCAAACCGTCCGAGCAGAGAACGATGATATCGTCGCCCATCAGGTCAACTTCGAAGATATCCACCTCGACCTTCGGGCGGCTGCCGAGCGCACGGGTGATCACATTGCGCTGGCGGCTGGTGCGTGCCTGCTCGGTGGTCATCTGCCCTGCCCGCACCGCCTCCGCGACAAGCGAATGATCTTTCGTGATCTGGATCGCGTTAGTGCGCCCCCGAAAGAGATAGGCACGGCTGTCACCAACATTGCCGACAGTCAGCGTAGTGCCCTTGATGACCCCGACAACAAGCGTCGTACCCATCTGGCGGTCTTCGGGCTGGTCCGCGCTGCGTAGCATGATCTGCTCATTTGCGCGGTTGAATGCAGCACGCACCGCCTGATAGGTATCGTTGGTGTCGCCGGAGTAGTACGTATGAAATAGCGTCTCGATCGCCAGCGCACTGGCGACCTCGCCCTGCTCGTTTCCACCGACACCATCAGCAACGGCGAACAGATACCCGCGCTCCGGGAACGGCACGGTTTGCGGCAAATCTTGCCACGTCCCGATACTGTCCTGATTGTTTGCGCGTACCCGCCCGGTATCGGTCTGTGCGCCGACCGCGAGATGAAAGTCCCCCGGTTGTGCCGCGCCGTTCGCCGTCTCGTTCGCCACCCGCGCCCTCCGCCCCTTCGTTGTCTATCCGTTTATCCATACAACCGTTCGCACGATGCGCACACTACCGCGCCCCCGAAATGCCCATCGTAAGGGGAGTTGTACCGTTCGTTGCGAGGGGTGTCAACTACGCGTTACGCGAAACGATCCGCCAAGCCCTGATAGGCGGCTTCCGCGCCAATCCATGTGTCGCCGTCCGCGTACGCTTCTTTCTTCCAGATGGGCGCGAGTTCTTTCAAACGGTCAATCGCGTAGGCGGTAGCGGCGAAGGCATCTTGCCGGTGCGCGGACGCAACCGCGATCACGACGCTCACGTCTCCGACGCGCAGATGCCCGGTACGGTGATGAATCGCCATTTGCCCGATGTGCCACTGCGCCCGCGCTTCGTCCGCGATTTGCGCGAAAATTGGCAAGCAGCCTGCTCCGTATGCTTCGTACTCAAGCCACTGTACTGCCCGCCCACGTGCGTGATCGCGCACCGCGCCAACGAATGTCACAATCGCTCCCGCATCGGGCGCAGCGACGAGTGCGGCGACCGCCTCCGCATCAAGGACGGCGTCGGTCACGACGAAGCGCGATGTGTCATCGCTGCTTCCTCCCGCAACGGGCGGAATAAACGCTACTTCGTCCCCCTCACGCAGGGGCGCGGTGCGGTCGGCATAGGCGGCGTTCACCATCACGGGCGTGGACGCCAAGAGCGGCGCGAGGCGCGGGAAGCGCACGCCGAGATCGCGGGCGACCGCATCGGCGGTTGTACCGTCCGGCACCTCGCGTTCCTCGGATTCGATGCCGACTGCCTCGCGGATGACGGCGAAATAGCGTAGCGTAATGGTTGGCATCGTTAAAATGGTATCTCCGTAGCGAAATCGTCCGGTTCATCCCAACTCGTGAATGGCGGGTCAACGGGAACTGCACCTGCGGCCGGTGGTAGTGTATCGGTTGCGTCATTCGCAGTGCCGCGATAGAAACGGCGGCGCAATGAGCGTACCTGCTCTGTCCAGCCATTTTCGTCCGCAGATGCGGATGCCGCTTTTAGGACTACATCGAGTTGGTTGACCGACTGAAGGATGACTGCCTCTTTCGTCTGTGGTAATGTCTGCCCGAAGCCACGGCTTTCATGGCTGGCAATGGCGTGAAAGAGGCGGCGGCGCGTCATCTCCGGTAGACCACCCGCAAAATCTACGTAGCGGTCGAGCCGGATGAGTGAGAGCGTCGTGGTGTCGAGTAGCAACCCATCGTCGGTCTGCGCGAACGAGGTCGCATTGTAGGCATCTACCTTGCCGATGTCGTGCAGGAGGGCGGCAGTCAGCAGCAGATCGGTGTCTACATCCGAGAGTGTCGTTGCGATGGCGAGCGCGGACTGTGCGACACCGAGTGTATGTTCCAACAAGCCGCCTCGGAAATTGTACACATCCGTCTGCGCGGCGGGCGACTCGCAGAAATCGCCGAAATTGTCCGATGTGACAAACCATTGCATCAGGCGGTGTAACTCAGTCTGGGCGACGGTACTCGCCAACTGGGTGTACTCGCCGCGCATCTGCGCGTTATCGCGCAGCGACGATGGGACGAAATCCGCCATATCCGCATCCGTAACGACGGTCGCATCTGCGATGACAAGCGAGAGATCGGAACCGTACGCTTGCGTCGTGCCGTGAACCTGCACGATCGCATTCGGCACGAGGATACTCTCGACGAACGGCAGATTTTCGCTCCAGACACGCCCAGAGACTGTGCCGGTCTTGTCCGCGAGATCAACCGCGAGGAACGGCTTGCTGTCGTTGCGGGCGGTTGCCTTCGTCATACGGCGTTCTGCGGTCCGCACGAGAAAGATCGAATCCACATTCATTCCCGCGACGAGATCACGTGCGTACAGCAGTTTGTTCGCCATTACCAAGCCTCCTAGCGGAAAGGTGGTACCCCCGACAGGTCTCGAACCTGCGACCTAGGGATTAGAAGGCCCTCGCTCTATCCGCTGAGCTACGGGGGCGTACCAGACTCTATTCTAGCCCCCGGCACGCCCCCATGCAAACCGTGTTGTCTGCAAATTCACAAACTTGACAACAACAGTTCGATGAGCGTAGTATCAGCATATCGAGAGAGAACAGCCCGTCGGCCCCACTACGAGTGATGCCCCCGGTATGGCGTCTACGCAGTTCACACTGCTGGTGACGCATTGTCAGCGACCGATCCGGTAGCCCACTGGACGCGCCCTTACCCGCGCCACCCTGACGGGAAGTATGCACCGCAGATCGCACACACTGACACCGTGGTGGCCCCACATGACCGACGACCGGCCCTCTCTCTTTTTTTGCGCGTCAGGGCAGCACGATGCGCGTGCGGTCGGTGCCGCCGTTGCGGGCGCGACTTGTCACCGTGATCTCGGTGCCAGATGAACAGCGGATGACCCATTCCACTGCTTTCCGCGCCTCATTGCCGTACGCGGGCATGTACGAAACGGGTTCGTACTGATCGTTGCGCCCTGCAAGATCGCCCACCGTCTGCTTCGCCTTGCCTGTGACGAACGACACATTTTCGCCGGAAAGTATAGCGGTCACGGGTTTCGATTTGCCCATCGCCTTTGATTGCTCCGAAAGAATGGTCGGGAGGAAACCGAGATTTTCCACCACAGCGCGGACGGCGTACACGCCCTCCCCGACGGGCACGGCGGTCAGTTGGCTGATATGGACACGAGGCGCGGCAGCGGCGCAACGCAGCGTGAACATCGCGTTGTCGTGGCAAAGTTTTTCCGCGAATGGCCCCGGTGGGTTCTGGTGGGTCCATTTGAAGTTCCAGCCGCCGATCTCCACTGCACCGAGTTGCGGGTGGTCGAAGGGCTGCCACGCCGCGAAGCTGCCGGGGATGTGCTCGTCTGCCCATCGGAGTGTCTGAATCTGGTCATCCTCGGTAAGTTTGAGGCGGTCATTGATGAAGTCTTTCACCTCAAGCCCGCTGGCGACATTGATATTCCACAGTTCGGTAGAGAAAGCGTAGATGCCGAGATGATCGTAGACCCAGTCCATATGGACGCCCTTGATGCCGCCGTACTTCTTCGCTTCAGGGTACATGAAACCTTGATAAACCGAGACACACGGGTAGCCCGTCTCCGCCGTTCCCATCTCGCCCATTGCGGTGTATGCACGCACGTCCGCCATCGGCATTCCGTCGTCGCCGCGCACCGATGACGGGCGTAGGATAACGCCCGACCATGTATGGTAGTGCTGTGAGCCGCAAGTGTTCGGGTGGGCAATCATCCAGTCTGCAAGGGCGCGGGTCTCTGGCTCGGAGAGCGGGTAGGCACCCGCGCCGCTCTGTGTGCTATCCGGCAGCCAGTTTGCGGGGAAGTTGCGGTTCACATCCAACCCGTACGGCGGGCGTAGGAGCGAAACACCCGCACCCTGCGGGTCTGCGGTCAGCTCGCCTTCCGGGTAGAGGCGGTAAAAGTCGCCGTCCATGTCGTCGGGGGCGCGTTTGAGCATCAGCCGGTCGTCCTTCGCGGACTTTTTCCACGGCCCGGTGGGGTCGGGGACGCGCATCATGCGGATGAATCCGTCGTGATCGAGGTCTTTGCGGCGTAAGCCGTCGCGCTCGTCAGGATACTCATCGGGACGCACCGAGGAACGCAGCGTCGTCGGTGTCGTCATATATAACTCCGCGCCGTCTACCGAGATGCGCGGCACAATATAGAAGGCGGTCGCGTCGAGCAGCATCGTCGCCCGCGCATCGCTCCCGTAGTGCGTAAGAAGCCAGTTGATCGTATAGAGTGCGACCGACGAGCCGATAATTTCGCCCGCATGAATATTCGCGTCAATGTGGTACGCGGGCTTGTCCGCCGCTTGCCCGGTCGCGCTATTCGTGAGCGTGACGCCCCAGATGTCGCGCCCCTCATACGACCGCCCGATGCTCTCCATCGCCATCAGCGTGGGGAATTGCTCCTGCCACTGCTGCAAGAGCGTCGTTAGTTCGGCGTACTTGTAGTATTTGTCCGGTGCGTAGGTCGCGTCGGTAGCGATGAACGGAGAAATCTCTGCCACTATCTTCCCTCCCGCGTCTGTTCGTGTATCTCGTGCCAGTGCATCGAAGCATACGCGGGAAGGGGAGCGAGGACAAGAAGTATCGTGCCTCGCTACGCGGTCAACAGCAAGTCTGATGCGCCGCGCCGGAGCACATCGCTCGTGCCGTTCGGGTTGGTGGCGACAGTCCATACCTCGTCCATCACGGGGGAGTTTCGCACATCGTCCACATGGCTGATGATGAATAACTGCGGGATAAGATCGCGCATTGTGGCGAGGGCATCGAGCACCAGCGTGCGCCGTTCGCCATCGAGCGACCCGAAGACTTCGTCCAGCACCATAAACCCGATGGTATGCCCACCGCGTGCCGCGAGAAGTTGCGAGAGCGCGATGCGGGCGGCTAGTGCTGCTACATCCCGTTCGCCGCCGCTGAATTTCTCCAGCGGGAACTTCTGCAAATCGTCGTCGTAGAGTGCGGGGGCGTAATTTTCGTCGAACGAGAAGCGGACATATCGCCCATTCGTCATGCGCTCCACGAGATCGCTCGCATATTCGCTCAAACGCGGCTGGATACGGCTGGCAAGGTCTTGCGAAAAATCGGTAAAGCCCTTGTCCATCCGGTCGTAGCGGTTTACTTCGGCACGGGCGGTTTCCGCTTCGGCACGGAGCAAGGCGAGTTCGTGCTGCTCCCGCTCGATGGCAGCGACGATGTTCTCAGCACGAACGAGAGCGATACGAGCCTCGGTCAGTGCGGCATTCGCCTCGTTGTACTGTGCTTCGATGGCAGAAACCTCCGCCGCGATCTGCACAAGCGCCTCCGGGTTAAAGGCGAGTGCGTCGCGCTCCGCCGCAAGGGTGCCGATTGCCGCATCGTACGTTGCAGCGTCCCCGGTGGCACGGTCGCGCCGCTCGAGTTCGGCAGGGCGGGCAGCAAGTTCGCGGGAGATTGCCTCCGCTTCGCCACGCAGTGCGACTACCTGCGTGTACGTGGCACGCAATGACCGATGTGCTGCTTCGTCATAGGTGGCGGTGCCGAGGGCGGCAAGCGTGGTTTGCGCCTCTGCGACGGCGTGTGCCGTCGCGATCAGCGACTGTGCGAGGCGGTTTGCCTGCGTCGCAGTATTGGCGGCACGCTGAAGCAGATCAAGTTCATGTTCGATCTCGCGTAGCACCTCCGGCTTCGGTGGGCGGCGGTATCCGGCGGCGGCGAGTGCCTGATCGAGCGCAGTCTGTATTTCGGCGGCGCGGGCGTGCATCCGGGTGGCTTCCTGCGCGGACGCATTGCGATGTGCGACGAGTTGCTGCGTCGTCTTGAACCGTTCCCGCGCCTCGTTGAGCTCGCCGCTGACCTGCCTGCTTTCCGTGCGGATCGCCTCAATCGCCGCCGCCATCTCGCGCCCGCGTGCATCGCAGCCCAACACCGCCGCCTTAATCGTTTCAAGCATTCCCGGCGCGTCGTCTTCCGAAAACGGGCGTCCGCACGTTGGGCAGGGGGTGTCGTGGTCGGCACTTTTCCACTGCTCATAAAGCGTCGTGAAGGTTTTGCGCTCCACGCGCAGTGCCTTCAATGCCGCGTCTTGCGCGGCGATTTCCGTGCCGAGATACCGTTCGCGCTTTTCCAGTTCCTCCACGAGCGGCGCGGGATCGCCGCCCGCACTCGCAAGCGCGAGACGTGCCTCGATTTGCGCTGTGCCGTTCTCGCGGGCGGTCGCATCCGCAGCAAGTTGCGCCGCCTGCTCCGCGAGTTTCTGGATAGCGAGCACCGTTTCGCGGTCTTTTGCCCGCTCCAACGCGAGCGGTGCGGCACCGGTCAGCAATCCCGCGAGTACACGTGCTCGTGCTTCGCCGGGGGCAGCGTCCGCGATTTCTTCCCATCCGAACAGCAGATCGCGCAGCGGATCGAGGTCATGTACCAAAGCGTCCGCGTCCGCGATGAGCCGCCGGTGTGTCTGCGTTGCTGCCCCGGCAGTTTGTGCCTGTTCCCGCACCCGCTCGGCGTGAGCGCGGGTGGCGTCGGCATCACGCAATTGCCGTTCGTAGTCGGAGAGCAGCGCGATCTCCGGCGCGATTTCGGCGGCGCGTTGTTCGCGCTCCGCGAGAACCGCCAGCCTGCCCTCGGCACTCGCAACTGCAGCGTGGGCGGCATCGCGCCGCAGTTCCGCCGCGCGTCGTTCGCCATCGAGCCGCGCATAGTCGGCTTGGATCGCTCGCAGTGTGTCCCGCGTATCGGCCGCAGTCTCGTGCTGTGCTTGCAATTCCGCGAGTGCCTGTTCGAGCGCGGCGAGTTGTATCGTTGCTGCCGATTCCCGTGCGCGGGCATCGCCCATGTCCGCATCGAAATCGCGCACGCCGACACGCTCGGCGTACAGCCCTTCTTTCGCGTCGAGCAGGTCGCGCCGCTGTTTGCGCGACGTTCGTAATTCCGCCTGTGCGTGCTCGATAGCATCGAGGTCGAGCAGGCGTTGCATCTCTTTGCGCCGTTCGGTGTCGCCCATCGCGCCGAAAAATGCGAGTTCCTTCTGCTTGGTAAAAAATGTCGTAGTGAACGAAACCGGACTCATGCGCAAAATCGTCGTGCGGACGAACTCGGAGACCGCGTCGGTGCCGGAGACGAGCGGCTCCGTCTCCTCGCCTTTATAAAGCCGCGCATCGGGGCGGGCGGCACCACCCTTCGTGAAGCGCAGGCTGCGGACGACGGTATACGTTGCGTCGGCGGTCTCTACGGTCAGTTCCACTTTGGTTTCGCTGCCGTCGCCGCGCCGGGGCGTTACATCGCGCTGATCCACCCCGATAGAGCGCGGCGGAAATAATGCCCACAGGATCGCCTCGAACAGTGTGCTCTTGCCCGCCCCATTCTGCCCCGCCACACCGATAATTCCGATGGACGGAAAGACGATCTCCACATCGTGGAGCCGCTTGTAGTTCTCGATCTTCAGTCGCTGGAGAATCATCCGTTGCCTCCTGCTGCGGTGGCGGCGATGGCAGCAGGCGGCGCAATGACCTCTAACGGGGCTTGCTCGGCGCGTTTGAGGGCATCTTCGAGCAGGCGATGCCCGGTCTCGGCGAAACTGGCGGCAAAGAGCGGGTCGTACGCGCCCTCGGTCTGCCGCCGCCCGACAAACGCATCGAACTCATCGAGCAACATACCGACCGCGCCCGCTTCCTCCATGTGCGAACCGAGGACACGCACCGTATGAATACGCGGCACGAATGCCCACGACGCTTTTACAATGTCGGTGCCGCGCAATGCCCGGACAATCTCGCGCTCGGTTCCGGCGGGGGCGTCGTACACATCGGCGATGAGCAGCGTCTCGCCGTAGGTGTCGGGCGATTTTCGCTGCTGCATTTCGAGATTCCGCACGACTTCCGCCACAATCGCATCCGGCGAAAGTTCGCTGCCTTGCACGCGCGGCAATTTCAGCATCGCCCGTGCGGGAATCTCGATATGTTCTACCGTAGGCGGATCATCGCCGTGCAGTGTCACACGGTTGAATCCCGGCGTGGCGTCGAAATCCGCCAGCCCGATGCGCTCGGTGCTGCCGCTGTAATACGTACGGTCTGCTTTGCGCCCCTCGATGTGCCAGTGACCGAGAGCGATGTAGTGATACCCGGTAAGTAGGTCGTCCTTGATGTCGTCTGCACCCCCGCGTAACTGCGTGGCGAGGTCAATATTGTATGAGCCGTGCGCAACAAGAATATTCACATCGGCGCGGTCGGTCGGGAGTGCGTCAGGCGATTGCTCATTCGTGAATGCGCCGTGCGGCACGGCGGTGATAGCGACTTTCTGTCCCTTAATCTCCAGCATCGGCGGGCGTTCCCATTCGTACCCGGTGATGAACTGTACATTGGTACAGGCGATCTGGCAGAGGTCGAGAACGCTGCCCGCATGTCGCAACCGAGGCGTGTCGTGGTTGCCCCCGATCACCACAACGGGAATGCCCGCCGCCTCCAACCGCCGCAACTGGCGCACGAAAAAGATGAGTGTCTGCATCGGCGGGCGGCTGTGATGGAAGACATCGCCCGCGTGAATGACGAGATCGTAATCGCCCGCCGCAATAATGCGATCAATCACCGCCGCGAATGCCTGCTCGATGTCCACCGCCCGCTGGTTGCGTCCGCTGTCGGGGCAGACGCGCGTAAGTGCGCTATAGCCGAGATGTGTGTCCGCAAAATGTGCGATGTGGATCGGTTCCGTCATCTAGCAAAACCCCTTTTAGCCGTTGTCCGTTGTCCGTTGTCCGTTGTCCGTTTCTCACTACAAATTCTTCATGACCATCTGCCGGAAATACTCCCACGGCGTTCCGCGCCCCGATGCGGCGTTGTATCGCTGCTGGAAGGTAGCGATGAACCGCGAGCATTCTTCACCCGTGAGGTCGTATTCCTTCACGAAGCTCTTGACGACTGGGAGCGCGGGCGGTTGTTGCCGCATCTTCTCGGACATCGCCGCGACGACGCGGTACACACTGTCGGCGGGGTCCATCGAGACCTCCGCGCCGTAGACACGTTGCGCGTCCGCCCCCGCAAGCGACGGCGGGCGCGGGAAGACACCGAAGATCGGCACGGCGATGTGCGCGTGCCGCATCAACAATGTTCCTTTCGGGGCGCGGAGCAATTCGGCGCGGGTGGAATTGGAGAGCGAACGGTACGACGGGCTGATGATCTCCTCGTCGCCGATCCTGCCGTAGAACGAAGTTGCGGCATTGCCGACGACTTCATCGTCCACTTTGGAGCGGAATTGCTGCGCCCCGAACAGCACCACATTGAGATGCCGACCGCGTGCGGCGATGTCCACAAGCGTATCACGCAGCCCGCCGCGCCCTCCGCCCGGTGCGTATTTGTTCAGTTCATCCACAAAGATAATAACCTTGTCAACGCCCAGTTCACCCCGCTCGGCACGCTCCCACACTCTACTAATTGTCGCACTGACGAGGAGTTCCTGCACCGTTGTATTGCAGTGGGCGATGTCAATAACGCGCAACTCACGGTTAGCGAAGGTGCTGTCGCACTCCGGTAGGGTGCCGTAATTGACGTAGTTTTGTGCCAGCAACCCGGTGCATTTCTGCGAGAGGTTGGAGATGCGGTTTTTTGCTTTCATGATCGTGAAACGATGATGCTCGTTCCAAGTCTGCGGGGTCTTGCCGTCGTCATCTTTCGTCGCGAAGTAGTTGGTAATCTCCTGCATGAGGAGAGTGAAATGCGCCATCGTGTTGACGCCGCGCTCGCGCAGTTCGGAGAGAAAACCAAAAAACTTGTCGTCGAGGTCGCCGCCCTCGAAGACGCGGTGCGGATAGCGCAAGACCTCGCGCAGGTTCCAGAGAATTGGATAGCAGCAATCGCTCTCGCCGCGTGCCGTGCGTTGCGTGTCGAGCGCGGCATGATAGCGCAATCCGTCTAGCGTGATCTGATCGCCGTGGTCGTTGCGCGGCTCCGCCCCCGGCTTGAAGGGCGCGAAAATGCGAAAATTGCTGAAGGGCGCAGGTGTCATACCCATGAGATCGTAGAAGGTGCGGTCGAGTTCGTTCGGCAGTTTGGCATCACGCTCCCGCAACACCGCCGCCTCATCCGCCGAGACATAGGCAGGCTTGTCGAGCCAGAGCAAATCCGGTCCCTTGACATTGAACATCAGGGCGGCGACCGTCTTTTCGCTCTTCTGAAAGACGCTGCTGATGACGAACAGCGCATGGCTTGTCTTGGTCGCTAGCCCCGATTGCCCCGTCCAGTTTGCATGACCCGCTTCGGGACCGAGCAGGTAGTCGCTGTCCACATCCACCGGCGTATGCTGAAAGACGGGCTGCACCGTACCGTCGTCTAGCGTCTCAGTACGGACGATACCCTGTTCGTCGCGGGCATAGTTCCCGTTGCGATGCAAGAGCACGGGAATCGGTGTGCCGCTGTAATTTGCTTTGCCGAGGGCGTAGCGGATGGCGTCGGGAGTCGCATAGTACACGGGGCCACTTTGCGGCGGGCGGCGGGAGCGTACATCGCCGCGTAGATGCTTCGTTGCCAGCACCTGACACGTGAAGACGAGAATCTCCGGGCGCGTTGAGGCGAGCGCAGCGGCGACATCGTCCTCACCCTGATAATCAAAGTAATCATCGAGGAAGGTGGCAAGATCGCTGAACCGTTGTGGTTCTTCGAGGATGCCGATGACTGCTGCTTCCTCGCTGAATGCGACGACGATATGCCCGATATCGAGCGAACGCGCTTCATCGGGGGTGTCCGCCGCCCAGAAATGGAACGTGTGTGCGCCCGCAGGGTTGCGTTCGCTCGTGACAACACGCCCGATGGGACCGGTATCGCGGTCAATGAGCGGGGCAAAGGTTTCGATGCGATACGTCATGCAACCTCCCGCAAATGGTGGCGGAGTGCGGCGGGGACTCCAAGCGTGGCACGGTCGAGCTTCGTCTTCAAGATACGCTCCGCAATATGAATCGGGTAGAGGAGCGTTGGCCAGCGTGTGTCTGCCGTCGCACGCGGTGTCCGCTCCGCATAGACATGGCGCGTGATCGTATCAATCGCATCGCCCGTCGTCACACCGGAAGCAGCTTCGATCCGCACCAGCCCGTGTAAGGGGTCAAGTCCGGTGCCATCGTGCAGGCGGGCATACCACGTCGTGGCGGCTTTCGCGTCGCGCCGGAATGCGGACGTGCGGGTACCTTTCGCCAGCGTCAGCACCGCAAGCATTTCATCGCCGTCGAGGGCGAAATGGTGATGTTGCTTGATGAGACCGATGACGTGGGGCGTGGAGCCGTCCGGCAACCGCCCGTCCATGAGCAGCCATGCGTCTGTCCCTGCGTACCGGCTTACCCAGCGACCGAGTGCTGCCCGTTCGCAACCCGCACGGAACCGGTTGACGGCGGGGCGTAGACATGCCTGCAATGCGATGTAATCGCCGGGGCGCGAGACGGGCGCGTCGTCGGTGCAGAGGTCTATGTCCAGTCCTGCCCGCGTGAACGATGCACACAGTGCGTCGGTTTGTTCCCCCGGCGCAGCGGCGATGATGACGTTCGACTGCACATCGGTCATACCATGGACCGCGTGAAATACCCCGTCCTGTGGGCGACGCTCGATCACCCCGACGACGACAACTGCGAGTGCCAACGTGCTCATGCCGCACCAACCAAGGGGGATCGTGCGCTGCACGCCATCGAGGAAGTACCGCACTGGCGTTGTGTCGCGGTCGGCGGGGGAGAGGGGGAAGGGACGTGCGATAACGCGCTCGTCCTCGACATAGTGGATGCGCGATGAGCGGTCGTCGGCATCGAACGACATGAATGCCCCCAAATCGAGTTCGAGGCGCGTCGCGGCAGGCGTTGCGACAAACGGCAGATGCGCTTGCTCAACATATGCAAGGGCGGCGGCGAGTTGGGCACCGAGATCGGAAGATTTCTGTGGCACTGACATATTCTTCCCCCTCGTACACCTGAACGGACACCGCAAGTGTCGCACATATGTACTATCGCTGGCAAGGGTGCACACTAAAGATAATGCGGGAAAAGAAGCCCTTGACAGCGTGTAGGCGCGGGTGTAACGTAATCAAGCCTCGCACGGAGGTGTAGCTTAGTGGCTTAAAGCGCTGCCCTGTCAAGGCAGAGATCGCGGGTTCGAATCCCGTCACTTCCGCCATCTGCATTCTGGCACGGGCCGCTAGCTCAATTGGCAGAGCAGCTGACTCTTAATCAGCGGGTTACTGGTTCAAGTCCAGTGCGGCTCACCACTCTTTCTCGCAATAGCGCGAATTACAATGCGGGCGCGGGTGGGAAGTGTTTCCCGCCCCTTCGGGTGTCTGGTCCACTCGTTGGGTCGAATACA
>JBBRMX010000027.1:0-23696 GCA_038230615.1 Thermomicrobiales bacterium
AACGCATCGGCAGCCACGGGCAACTGATCGCCTGCGGCGACGGCGATAGCGCGTGCCTCGACCGCTGGGAGCGGGAGCGCGAGACGCAGTATACCCACGTCTACATTCGTGTGCCGCCGGAAAAGGGCGCACGCTATCCCGCGCTCGTCCCCGCCTTGCTGAATGACCCGGCGTACGCGCTCATCTATGCGCAAGATGGAGCGATGATTTTCCGGCGTCTCGCGCTCCCGCCTGCGCCGTCCGTTATACCGGAGACAACACCATGACTATGCGCCGCCGTGCCACGGGGATTATTTGCGTCGTCATCGTGGCATTGCTCGGCATTTCGCCGCGGTGGGCGATGCCTGCGGTGCCGCCCGTATCCGCGCCCGTATCCGGGTACAGCGTCGTCGCTACATACCCGCATGACGCCGCTGCCTTCACCGAGGGATTATTCACGGGCGACAACGGCACGCTGTACGAGAGTACCGGGCTGAACGGCAAATCGAGCCTGCGCCGCGTGGACCTCGCAAGCGGGCAGGTGCGTGACCAAATCACCCTCGCCTCGCAGTATTTCGGGGAAGGCGCGACGCGCTTCGGCGGCACGATTTACCAATTGACGTGGCAATCCGGCGTCGCGTTCGCCTTCGGGGAGGCGTGCTTCTGTCAGCAGGCGGCCTTTCAGTTCGAGGGCGAGGGGTGGGGGCTGACGCACGACGCCGCGCATCTCATCATGAGCGACGGCACATCTCGCCTGCGCGTGCTCGACCCACAGACCTTCACGGTGCTGTGGACGCTCGATGTCGCTGACGGCGGCGTGCCGGTGACGAAACTGAACGAACTGGAATACGTGCGCGGCGAAATCTATGCGAATGTCTGGCAGACCGACCGCATCGCTCGCATTGATCCCGCAACGGGGGCGGTAACGGGCTGGCTTGATCTCGCCGCACTCGTGCCGGATTTCGCAGGGCGTGACCCTACGGACGATGTGCTGAACGGGATTGCCTACGATGCCGATACCGACCGTTTGTTTGTCACGGGCAAACGCTGGCCCGTGCTCTACGAAATCGTTGTGCAGAGTGGCACCTAACGGAAACCATGTGCTGCCCCTCTTTACGAGCGACGGGCAGTACGAGGCGAAAACATTTACGAAGGTGACGGCGCAGGGCGAAGTATTCTCCGGCATGGACTTCACGAACTGCCTGTTCGATGGTTGTACGCTCACGGAATGTACCTTTTCGCACTGCACCTTCACCGATTGCCGCTTCCGGGCGTGCGAGATGAGCCTCTGCGCGGTGCCGAACACACGCGTACTGGATACGCGCTTTGCGGCGTGCCGCCTGTTCGGGATAGATTGGACGAAGATCGGCAATACAACGGTGGCGAAACTCCTGCTTACCGCACACTTCACGGACTGCGGGCTGAATTATGCGAGTTTTTTCGGGTTGCGGCTCAAGGGCAGCACGTTCACCGGCTGCACCGCGCACGAGGTGGATTTCCGCGATGCCGATCTTTCGCACGCCGATTGCAGCGGCACCGATTTCTCCGGCAGCCGGTTCCTGCATACGAACCTCACGAAAGCCGACTTCCGCACCGCAACGAATTATGCGATTGACCCGACCGCGAACACCGTCAAGGGCGCACGATTTTCGCTACCTGATGCGGTTTCGCTGCTGCGGGCGTTCGATGTGGTCATCGAATAGGCGGGGCATGGTCCGGTTCGTGCGAGAGTTCCGGCGTGCGTCACCCGGCGGCGATGTTTGCCGGAATAGGCGGCGAAACGTACAATAGCAATAGAGCAAAGTAATTTTTGCCGCGACGATTCCTTGCACACGGGGGCGACCGCACATATTATGAACACCCGACCCATCCCGGACGATATTCGCGCCCTTATTGCCCGTGCCACGATTCCGCCTCTTGCACCGGGCGAGCGGAAGACGGTCGTGGTGGCGATGAGCGGCGGCGTAGACAGCGCAGTGACGGGGCTACTGATGCGCGATGCGGGCTATCGCGTCATCGGCATCACGATGCGCCTCTACAGCGGCGACGAAACCGGCGCAATCGCCTGCGGTACCGGCTCGTGCTGCGGGTTGGAGGGCGTTGAGGATGCCCGCGCCATCTGCGATGCGATCGGCGTGCCGTTCTACCCGCTCAATCTGGAGCGGCAGTTCGAAGAACATGTGATCGCGCCCTTCGCGGATGCGTATGCGAACGGCTACACGCCGAACCCGTGCCTGAACTGCAACCGCCACCTGAAATTCGCCGCGCTCTTAGGGCGGGCAATTGCGATGGGTGCAGAGTACCTCGCCACCGGGCATTACGCGATCATCCGGCGCGATGACGATACCGGGAAGTACCGCCTCTTTCGCGCCCTCGATCCTGCAAAAGACCAATCGAGCGTGCTCTACACTTTCACGCAGCAGCAACTGGCGCATACGCTTCTCCCCCTCGGCACGCTGACGAAACCGGAAGTGCGCCGCATCGCCAAAGCGTACGGGTTGCCCGTCGCGGAGAAGCCGGAAAGCATGGATATCTGTTTCGTGCCGGACGGCGATTATGCCCGCATCGTCGCGGAACGCCGCCCTGATGCATTCTTGCCGGGGAATATCGTGGATATGCGCGGCGCGGTTGTCGGGACGCATCGCGGCGTCGGGCATTACACCGTCGGGCAGCGGCGCGGCTTGCACGTCGCACAGGGCGAACGGCGATATGTCATCGAACTGCGCCCTGCGGTGCGAGAGGTCGTTATCGGCACTGCGGACGATCTCAATGCATGGTCGCTCATTGCGGACGATATGCTCTATATCTCCGGCACTACCCCACCTGATGGCGACGAGATCGAGGCGATGGTGCGTTATCGCAGCAGTCCCGCCCCCGCAATTATCGAGGCGATGCCGGGGCGCACCGCACGGCTCCGCTTCCCGCAAGGCATCATGCAACCCGCCGCCACACCGGGGCAATCGGTCGTGCTGTATCGGGGCGACGAGGTGCTTGGCGGCGGTACAATTCGCCGGGTAGCGCGTGGCGACGGCACACCCGTTCCCGCTGCCGCACTGAATGGCACGTTTCGTGCGTCTCCCGTCGCGGTTATTGCTGCGAACGATCTCGTAGTTATCGGCGATTAAGGGGAGCATGTGGCACCATCGCTCCTGCTCAGTGCCATTCTCGCCGCGATTGTCGGGTTGCTGGCGCATACCATTGCGGGGAAAGTGCTGTGGCAGTTACCGGTCTATCTGGTGCTGACCGCAGTGGGAGTCTTCGCGGCAGAGGCATTGGCGGTTGTCATGGGTGGCGGGTTGCTTCGCTACGGGAGCGTACCGGTCGGGTCGGCGGTACTGGGTGGCATTGTCGGTGCGGGGCTGGCATGGTTGCTCACCTATCGCGCGGCGACGCGCATACACGCGGGCGACGAATACGAGTGAGCAAGTGCCGCACGTGCGGCGGGAGAAGGAGCGGAACGTGAAGAAGGCATTGCCATTTTTACTGGCGGGCGGGTTACTCGTTATTCTCATCATCAGCGCGGTGCTGCTGTATCACTGGGACGGGTTGACCCGCCTGCGAGACATGGCGATCATCTTCGTCGCCGCGTTGTTCGTCGTCGCGGTGCTGCTCCTCGCCGCGATGGTCGGCGTCTTCTTGTTCGTTGCACTCGTCATCAAGGATCGCCTCGTGCCGGTCTTGGAAGAACTGACGCACACCGCCGAGGAACTGACCCAGACCGCGCAGCGTGTCAAGGGAACAACGGAGTTCGTCTCCGAGCAGGTTGCTGCCCCGATCATCGGTGTGGCAAAGAACTTCGCACGGATGCGGGCAATGGCACGCGCCGCCACTGGCACGAAGGACAACGGCAAATCCGACCCCTCCGGTGCAGACTTCTCCTGATCCAATGGCTGCATCACGCCGCGCCACGGAGCGCACCCCGAAAACCCGCACCGCTACATGGCGACGCGGGTTTCTCGTGGGCGCGATCTGCGTTGCTGTCGCTGCGCTCTTGTGGATGCCGCGCACGGGCGAAGAACTGCGCGAGTGGCTGGCGGAGACGTACGCCCTCTCCCGGCAGCGTCTTACCGGGCTCATGACTGGAGAACGCCCCTACCCCGATTAGTGCAGGTCATGTGCGGAGCGCGTAGCAGACGCAAACCGGGGGCGGGGTTCAATAGTTGCGGGAAGGCAGACCCTATCGTACGTGTACCGCACGACACAAAAAGGGAGGGGACAAAAACCCTCTCCCTTCTTGCGTTGTGCGATGTTACTTGCTACTTACAGTCCACCGTTTTGGAGTCAATGATCTTGCAGACCACAGCGGGTTTTTTGCCTGTGGTGTTGACCGTCGCTGCGGGGGTGACTATCTGCTGCTGCCCGCTATCCGCCGTGCCGGTCTGAGGTGTCGTAGACGGCACCGGCGTCGCATAGACGGGCGGCGACGAGACGAGAATCACCGTTGCGGGGGGCGAACTGCCGGATACCGGAGGGGCTGCCGCGCCTCCCGAATACCGCCATTTGTAGTAGTGCTGCCCGATATTACCCATCTCCACCTTGAAAGCGTCGGGGTTGCTGGCGGTGTAGGTAAGCACCCGCCGCTCGAAAACCTGTGCCATCACATCCACTTGCTTGCCACCGACTTTGACATTGGCGAGGAACGGCTCAGAAATCGCCAAGCCAATCGTGCTGATGCCCACTTTTGTGCGGTAGTCCGCGAATGCCTGCGGGATATTGTGCTTCGTGATTTCATCGAAAGCAGCAAGCGCAGTCGCGTCCGCACCGGGGCTCCCCGCCGAAATCGTGCCGTCGGCAGCGACTTTCGCTATCGCACCGGTCGCGGGCTGCTTTGTGGTAGCGGCGAACAGCGTGGCACCTTTACCCGCGAGACCAGCATAGGTCGGGCCAACGCCATCGGCATCTCCCGCAATCGGGATGGCGGGGGGTGGCTGATTCTGGAAGGTGGCGTCGCCGGTCTGAATCTGCCCCTTGGTGATTTCGGTTGCCAGCAGCCCGTTGGTTACGGTGTTGTTCGCGCCGACTTCCATGCGGCCCTTGTCGAAATATTGCACGATGCGCTGCATGTTCGGCGCATCTTTGTATGCCTCCGGCATACCGCCAGTGGCATTCGCCAGCGGCCCCCAAAGGTTGGGCGTGATCGCCTCGCCTGTTTTCCATTGCTGCTCGAACGCCGGGTTCGCGTACATAGATGCCGATTGCACCAGCAGGATACGGGCAGACAACCCGACCAGTACCACCGTCAGGGTCAACATGATCGTTCCAATTCGTCGCATAGGCCTCTCCAATCTTTGCACCGCACATCAACCTGTCACGCACGAGGCTACCACAAACCGCAAACCGCGACCCACAAGACCACCAACCACCGCCGCTCAATGCATCCGTATCCCGCCATCCACGAGGATACTCTGGCCCGTCACGAAGCGGGAATCATCGGAGGCAAGAAAGACCACCACATCTGCGACTTCGTCCACCTCGCCGGTACGCTTGAGAGCGGCGAGGGGAGCAAACCGCTCCCGTACACTCTCCGGCAACGGTCCCGGCTTAGAGTGGATGAAACCGGGGATGATCGCATTGACGCGCACCCCATGCGGACCGAGTTCGAGTGCCAACCGCTGACCTGCCCGCAGCAGCCCCGCCTTCGCTCCCGCATAGGGCGTGCCAACGAAGTAGCCGGGGTCCCAGTCTGCCGCGACGCCGCTGGCGAAATTGATGATTGTACCGCGTTGCCGCCCGACCATCTCTCGCGCCGCTGCCTGCGCGAGAAAGAACGGTCCTTTGAAATCCGTCGCAACGACATGGTCGAAGTTTTCTTCGGTCACATCGAACAGCGGCGTGGTGTCGAATGTCCCGGCATTATTGACGAGGATATCGAGCGTGCCGAATGCCGCGACGACATCCGATACCAATTTTTGCCCCTCCGCAACGAGGCTCACATCGGCTTGGAAGAGTTCCGCCCGCCCGCCCGCCGCACGGACAGCGGCGGCAGTCTCTTCCGCGCCGTCCCGCGAGTTGTTGTAATGGACGGCAATATCTGCGCCTTCGCGGGCAAACGCACGGGCAATCGCCTGCCCAATCCCGCGCCCCGATCCCGTAATGAGTGCGACGCGCCCCGCTAATTTGCCTGTGGTCTGCGTGGTCATGTACCCTTCTTCCGTCTATGGTGCGCTTTTCAATCGAGACACAGTGCAGCATATGCCACCGCGCCGTCTCCCGCATCTGGGTGTCGGCAGACGACCGGCAACATCCTGCATCATCTGCATTGCAAATAGCGTACAATGGCGTGCGGCAGAGGCGGCAACCGACAGACTGATTGGGGAGGGATAGTCGTGCGGCTCCGAGCAATGTGCGGTTTTTTGTTGCTGGTTCCATTGGTGGTGCTCGGTATCGGCCCCGCGTTGAACGCGCATTCTGCCGAACAATATGCTCCCCCGACTGCGTGCAGTACGCAGACAGGCAAGTGTGCACGCGGGTTGTTGTATGCGTACTGGACAGAAAATGGTGGTGTCGAGCGCAACGGCTACCCGATCACCGACGATTTCGATGAGCAGGGTACAGACGGCACGATGCATCGCGTGCAGTATTTCGAGCGGTCGCGCTTCGAGTACCATCAGGAGGCGATCAACACCCCCGGCGTCATCCAGAGCGGCTTGCTGGGAGTGGAGGCATTTAAGGCACGCTACCCGCAAGGGCAAGCGGGCGGCAATAGCGGTGGGCAGTGTTTTACCGAGACGAACCGCTGCATCATTGGCGGGATTAAAGGCTACTGGGAACGCAACGGCGGCACCGCCGCATTCGGGTTGCCTATCTCGGACGAACTCGACGAAAAGGGCGAGGACGGCGGCACGATGCGCCATGTGCAATATTTCGAGCGCGTACGGCTCGAATATCATGCGGACCGCGCCGGGATGCCAGACGAAATCACGCTCGGTCTGCTCGGCACGGAGCGGTTCGGCACGCGCTACCCGCAGGGGCAGCCGCCCACCTCACCAGAGCCGCCAATCAATATCTGGGCAAACCTGCGCGGCCCGATAGACCCGAAAATTGCCAATCTGCCGCCGCGTGTCTATGTCCCGGACGAAATCCGGGGCGACATTACGGTGATTGACCCGAAAACCTTTACCGTTATTGACCGCTACCCGGTCGGTAAGACTTCGCATCATGTCGGGCCGTCGCCGGACTTCTCGCACCTGTACGTCAACAATATGGGGTCGAGCACCCTGACCGAGATTGACGTACAGACGGGCAAACCGACCCGCAACATCGCCGCAGCGGTGCCGTACAACCTCTACTTCACGACGGACGGCACGAAGGGCATCGTCGCTGCCGAGCCGCAAAACAGTCTCGATTTCTTCGACGCGCAATCATGGAATCTCATCAAGCGCGTGCCGATCCCGTGCAGCGGTGTGGATCACGCCGATATGAGCGCGGACGGCAAGTACATGCTCATTGGGTGCGAATTCAGCGGACACGTCTTCAAGGTAGATGTAGTCAATATGCGCATTCTTGGCTCCGTGCAAGTCGGTGGGCAGCCGATTGACATCAAACTGTCGCCGGATGGCTCGGTCTTCTTCGTGGCGAACCAGACGCGCAACGGTGTCTCGGTGATTGACCCGGTGGCGATGCGCGAGATTGCCTTTCTTGCCACGGATCGCGGGGCGCATGGCTTCGCCGTCAGCCGCGACACGAACTCGCTCTATGTGGCGAACCGCCTCGCAGGAACGATTTCGGTGCTCGATTTCTCGCGCCGTGAGATCACACAGACATGGCGCATCGGCGGCAGCCCCGATATGCTCGTGGTCTCGCCGGACGGCACCGAACTCTGGGCATCGGGCCGGTTCGACGGCGTATGTTATGTAATAGACACCCGCACCGGGCAACTGGCGCAGCGCATCGTTACCGGCACCGCGCCGCACGGTCTGACGTACTGGCCGCTGCCGGGGAAAATCAGCATCGGGCATAACGGCGTGTTGCGGTAGGGGCATTTCGCCGCCGCCCGGTGCATTTCACGTTGGCGGGCGGGCGGTGGCATTTTCCCAACTCTGCACATCGCCCTCCGGGAGACCGGAAACGCCGAGGCGTGTGAGAATGTGCAATGCTTCGCTGCGATGCTGGTGCGAATGCGTGAGCAGATGCGCGATTGTGCCGCCATAGGTCTTCGAAACCGGCGGGTCGTCCAGCGTGTCAACAAAGGTCTCGTCCCATCGTCCTTCGTCGCGGATGCGGTGGGCAAGCGCGGCGAACTCCGGCGCGATTGCATCGAGACGGGCAAGCAACCCCGCGATGGTGTTTGCTTCCGGGGGACGGGGCGCGAGATTGGCGGGACGTTCGTAGAGCAAATCCGTCCACACCTCCATGTTGCCGATGAGATGCCGAAAGGTGCGGCGCAGGGTTTCATGCCCGATGTCGAACGGGCGGTCGCAGTCCGCATCAGTGAGCGGAAGACTCAGCAGCAGTAACTGGCGCGTCGTCCAGACATCGTGTGCAAGCATGCGATCGAGCATATCCATGTAACATCTCCGTATCAGGGGAGCAATTCGATGCGGTCCACTTTCAGGACGTAGAGCGTATCGTTTTCCCAACTGAGCAGGTCAACGCCGGGTTCGGCGGCGTGGAGCGAGATGGCAGCGGGGAACCCGTAGCGGCTGTCATAGGCGATGCGCGTGTGATTGTCGCGGGAGGGGATGAGGTCCCGCGCCAGTTGAAAAAGCGTCGCCACGGTGAAAACCGCCGAAATATCGGGGTCAATGATGCACTGGCGATCTACGCGGGTCGTGTGCGGATGCCCGCAGACGGTGGCGCGGCTATGCGCCCGCCCGTTGTAGACAGTGATTGCGTCGGTCTGGTTGTTGTTCGCAAAATTCGTGTGGTAGATCACGATGCGATAACTGGCGATGCCGGATGCCAGCCATTGCCGTTCGTGTGCGTCTAAGTCGCGCAGGTCACGGACGGTGTCGCCGCTGAGCGGCAGCCCGCGCGATTGATCCGGCTCGATCAGACGCGACGCGCTACGCTCGGCAAACAAAACGGTGTGTTCCCCGACCGTAGGCGACCCGCACGCGGTGAGCAGCAGCGGCACCAATGTAGCGATGAAGACGAAGCGAGCAGAGCGCATGGCGGGTTTCCTCCCCGTGTGGGGCGCGGCATCGGTACTGTCAGCGTACCACAGCAGGGAGAGGAGAAGTACCCGGCACAAGGGTATAAGTACCAAGAAAAATGCGGAAAAATCTCGCTACAACGTCAACGTCTTGGTACTTGTACCTTGCTCCCTATTGCTGCCTCACGCGGGGACGGGCGCAAAGCAGGCGGCGCGAACCGGCATCATCGCATCCGCGATCTGCCGCAGCACATCGGGCAGGATCGCCTGCGGGCCGTCGCATAGTGCCTGCACGGGATCGTGATGAATTTCGACGATCAGCCCGTCCGCACCCGCCGCGATTGCCGCCAGCGACATCGGCGCGACGAGGTGCCGCCGCCCGGTGCCGTGCGACGGGTCCACGATCACGGGCAGATGTGTGAGGTCTTTCAGAAGCGGTACCGCAGTGAGATCGAGCGTGAAGCGCACGATAGGGTCGAAGCCCCGGATGCCGCGTTCGCAGAGGACAACGCGCTCGTTCCCCTCCGCCAGCACATATTCCGCGCTCATCAGCCACTCCTCAATAGTTGCGGAGAAGCCACGCTTCAGCAGCACCGCCTTGTCCGACCGCCCCGCCTTGCGAAGCAGCGGGAAATTGCTCATGTTGCGTGCGCCGATTTGCAGCATGTCAGCGTAGTCCGCCACGAGGTCTACCTGATCGGGTTCCATCACTTCGGTGACAATGGGCAGCCCGGTCTCCTCCCGCGCCAGCGCGAGCAACTCCAACCCCTCGACGCCCAATCCTTGGAAAGAGTACGGCGAGGTGCGCGGCTTGTATGCGCCGCCGCGCAGCATGACCGCGCCCGCCGCTTTCGCCGCCCGTGCAGTTTTGAGCAATGCCTCGCGGCTCTCCACCACGCACGGCCCCGCGATCAGAACGGGCATCTCGCCGCCAAAGACGACGTCGCCGATAGTAACAAGTGTGCGCTCCGGGTGGAACTCGCGGGAGGCGAGTTTGTACGGCTTGGAAATACGGATGCAGACTTCTACCGCCGCCATTGCCTGCACATGATCGAACAACTCCTGCGAAGGTGCGCCGCCAAGCACGCCAATAACGTACCGCTCGGTGCCTTCCATCACGCGATGGCTATGCCCCGCCGCCGTGATCGCCGCAAGTACCTGCGCCAGATTCTCCCCCGTCGCCCCTGTCCGCATCTGTACGATCATCAGTTTCCCTCCTTGTATCGCAATCTCACGCGCCGCCGTTGCCACTGTTGCCGTCGCCGCCATCGTTCGCGTCCCCTCCCATGCTCCGTTTCACGCCCGCCGACGCACAAAAAAACAGCGGGCTGTCTGCCTGCTGTCGCCGCCGGTGCTGTCGTGTGGTGCAGAGTGGAGCCGCTAGATCAGCGTAGTACCCCCTGCCGACAACACCGGCGGGGTAAAATAAAACGCCTCAAACTGGCTGCCTATCGCTCGTGTATCCATGTATGCGACAGTACCAGAGCAAGGCGGCAAAGTCAAGCAGGCAAACCGCACCGCGTACATCGCTGCGGTATGATGATATGCAACGAGTGGAGCAGATAACAACAAGGAGAACAGGCGATGGAAAGCGTGCGGGTCGCGGTAGTGCAGGCTGCCCCAGTTGTGATGGAGCGGGATGCGACGGTGGAGAAAACGGTCCGTCTCGCGCACGAGGCAGCCGATGCCGGGGCGCAACTCGTGCTTTTCCCGGAGGCGTTCATCCCCGCCTATCCGCGCGGGCTGACCTTCGGCGCGGTTGTCGGGGGGCGGACGGACGCGGGGCGGCGAACCTTTGCCCGCTACGCCGCGAACGCCATAGAGGTGCCGGGGCCGGAGACGGCGCGGCTGGCGGAGACGGCACGGGAAGCGGGCATCTATCTCGCAATCGGCGTGATCGAGCGCGACCGCGTCAGCGGCGGCACGCTCTACTGCACACTGCTCTATTTCTCTCCAGAGGGGCGGCTCCTCGGCAAGCACCGCAAACTCAAACCGACTGCCTCGGAACGCCTCATCTGGGGCGAGGGTGACGGTAGCACGCTGCCCGTCTTCCCGACGCCGCTCGGCAAGGTCGGCGGACTGATCTGCTGGGAAAACTACATGCCGCTCGCACGCATGGCGATGTACCGCAAAGGCGTCGAGATTTACCTCGCGCCGACCGCCGACAGCCGCGATGTGTGGCAATCCACCATGCAGCATGTCGCGCTGGAAGGGCGGTGCTTCGTGCTCTCGTGCAATCAGTATCTTACGAAGGCGATGTATCCCGCCGATCTCGAAGGAATTGAAGACCTCGCGGATGCACCGGAAGAACTCTGCCGGGGCGGGAGCGCGATCATCTCGCCGCTCGGTCAATATCTCGCGGGACCGCTCTACGGCGCGGAGGGCATTCTCTATGCCGATCTTCCCCGCGCCGCGCTGTTGGAAGCGAAATACGATTTTGATGTCGTCGGGCATTACGCCCGCAATGATGTCTTCCAGTTCTCCGTCAATGAGCAGCCGCAGGTACCGGAAAGTATGGACGCTTGATTGCCGTGGTACGTCTACCCCATTAATCCACGCAGCAACATCGCACGGGGTAGTACGCCGATCCGTACTATCGCCCCGAAATTTTGTACGCTTCGGTCTATAGTCCATGAGCATTTTATAATAGGCGAGTAGTGCAAATGGTAGAGAGAGTACGAGTATATCTTTATGTGTTACTTTGCACATTTATCTAATAGATTCTACACATCTTGCATAACTCTTTCTTTTCTGCTATCCTACACCCTACTGAAGGTAGAAATACGTTTTACTCTCTCTGACCAGATACAAGGGTGGTGTGCGATGGAGTTTTGGATATTTCTTACGATTGTTTTGCTGTTCGTAGGCGGGATCGGGTTATTAACACGGCAACCTGTAACGCGACAGCCTGCGGCACCCAGTCAGGTTGTCACATCGCAGACAGTAGCAAGTACAAAGCCGCAGCCTGTCATCGCTGATACACCGCGCCAACCTGTACGCACGGTATCCCCGGCGGCTGGTGCCGTACCTGCTACTATGCTTCCGGTGGAACAGGTAGTTGCCTCGGTTGCGGTAGGTGAAAGGCTCGCAACGCTCCCGGCGGCATTCGTTGCTCCTGCGCCGCTCCCCATCGCGCATGTCACGCCGCCCGCGCCGCACCCCGACGCGGAGATTTTCGACGCGATTGCGACGCGCAACCCGCACGCCGTCGCATTGCTCAACGAACGCTACGGCAAACTCGCCACCTCGGTCGCCTTCAACATCACTGGCGATGCCCGTGTGACCGAGCGAGTCGTGCAGCATGTGATCATGAGTGTCTGGCGGGCAGAACCCGCAGAAGTTGCCGCGCGGCTCCCGGTCCATGAGTGGATTTTCTCCCTCATCCAGCAACAGGCGTACCGAGAGATGCAAACTCCCGTCGCGCTCAATCATGCTGCGAAGCGTCCGCCCGGTCGCCTGATCGCCTCCTGATCTTGACATTCCGATAACATACGCATACAGTTTCACTCGCTAGGGGTGCCGGATACAGTCCGGCTGAGAACGAGACCCGCCCGCAACGGCACCTGTCTCGAAACCCTCGGAACCTGAACCGGATCATGCCGGCGGAGGGAAGCGCAGCAGGCATACTATACCGCCCTGTTCTGCCCCCACCCGGGGCGGAGTGGGCGGCTTTTTTTGTGAACAACGGGGGACGGGCATGACCGCATCCGCATCACGCGCTCCCATGCTCCCGCGCAAACGGCGTGGGTTTGTGCCGCCGTTGCTCGTGGTGGCGGGGATACTCGCGCTCTGGGAGGCGGCGGTGCGGCTACTTGGTGTGGCGGTGTACCTGCTGCCCGCGCCCTCACGCATCCTCGGCGTGCTCGCCGCGCAGCCCGGTTTTTATGCCGAAAATGCGTGGGAGACGGCGCGAGAAACGGTTGTCGGGTTCGTCGTCGCCGTCGCAGTTGGGTTGCTCTGCGCCCTCGCAGTGGACGCGACCCCGCTACTACGGCGGGCAATCTACCCGCTGTTGATCGCCTCGCAGACGATTCCCATCATTGCCATCGCCCCACTCATCATCATCTGGTTCGGGTTCGGGCTTGCGCCGAAAGTGGTCGTTATCACGCTCTACTGCTTTTTCCCCATCGTCGTCAGCACCGTCGACGGGTTGCGCTCAGCGGATGCGGACATGCTCAATCTGTTGCGCTCAATGGGGGCGACGCGAGGGCAACTCCTCCGCATCGTGCGGGTGCCGTCCGCATTGCCGTCCGTCTTTGCGGGAGTGAAGATCGCGGCGACGTACGCCGTCACGGGCGCAGTCGTCAGCGAATGGCTCGGCGCAAGCACGGGGTTGGGCGTCTCGATGATCCGAGCGCAACGCGGGTTCGCGCCGGATCGCGTCTTCGCCGCAATCCTTGTGGTCGTTATGCTCACTCTTGTGCTTTTTTTCGTCGTAGATCGCATCGCGCATGTAGCGATGCCGTGGCAGGCAACCGAACAGAAGGAGAGAGACCGATGAACAGTCTACGCCGGGGGTCGGGAATCGTGTGTGTCGTGATGCTGTTGCCGTTGCTCGCGGGATGCGGCGCGACGAAAGGCGGGCGCGAAAAAGTGTCGGTCATGCTCGACTGGACGCCGAACACCAACCATACGGGACTCTACGTCGCGCAGGCACGCGGCTACTTCGCGCAGCAGGGATTGGATGTAGATATCCTACCACTGGCGGAGGGCGGGAGCGTGGAGCAACTCGTCGGGGCAGGGAAGATCGCCTTCGGCGTCTCGGCAGCGGAGCCGCTTTCGAAAGCGCGGTCGGAGGGCATCCCCATTGTCTCGATTGCGGCGATTATCCAGCACAATACCTCCGGCTTCGCGTCGCTCACGAGCGCGAAGATCACGCGCCCGAAGGATTTCGAGGGCAAACGCTATGCATCCTTCGGTTCCCCGACCGAAAAACCGCTGATAGCGAAACTGATGCAGGCAGACGGCGGCGATGTGAGCAAGGTGCAGTTCGTCGAAACGGGCAGCAGCGATTTCCTGACACTCGCAGGCAAAGGGCAGGTAGATTTCGCGTGGGTATTCGAGGGGTGGGAGAAGATAGATGGGCAACTGCGCGGGCTGCAACTCAACTATATCCCTCTCACGGCGTGGCAACAGGTAGTACCAGATTATTACACCCCACTCTTCATGACGAATGAGACGATGACCGCGAAACACGGCGATACGGTGAAACGGTTTCTTGCGGCTGTGAGCAAGGGGTACACAGACGCCATCGCGGACCCCAAAACGGCTGCCGATATGCTCGCCGCTGCTACCCCGGAGACGGACAAAATGCTCATTGTGCAGAGCCAGCAATATCTCGCATCACGCTACCAAGCCGATGCGCCACGTTGGGGAGAGCAACGGTTGGAGACGTGGCAAAACTTCGCCCGGTTCATGACCGAGCAAAAGCTGCTCGATAAACCTTTCGATCCGTCGAAAGCCTTCACGACGCAATTTTTGCCATAGTACGCAATTCCCGCGTGCGAGACTGTATGAACCACCATTGCGAATTGTGGGTCATGTCCGCTACGATAAACGCGGTCAGGCATCATCAAAGGAGGGCGCGATGGCGAGGAAGCGGGACAGCCGGGACGCGAAAGAGGCGTTACCGCCGCCTGATGGCGACCTCGGGCGGGTAGTCGGGCAGTTGCAGGAGCGAATCGGGCGGCTCGAAGGGCAGGTATACGGCGAACGTGCGGTTGCGACGGTGGACACGAACGAGCGCGATGCACACGCGCTCTTTGCACTCTCGCATGACGGATCGTTGCGCGTGTTGGCGGTGCTGGCGAGTGCGCCACGACTCGCGCTCTATCGTGCTGCGCTAGGCGGCCCGGTAACGAGTGCGGAACTGATGGCAGCAGCGGGTCTGAACACGACCGGGCAACTTTATCATCATCTGCGCGAGTTGCTCGGCGTCGGGCTGATGATGCAAGAAGGGCGCGACCGCTACGTATTGGTACAGGATCGCCTCGCAGCTACCTGCGCGATCCTCGGTGCCGCGCTTGGTATCGCGCAGAATGCGGTGCTGCCGAACCCCGCGCCGCCCGCCGCGTGATTGCGCCCACGCCCGTCCCCGCAGTTGCCTTCGACCGATGTACCGTACGATACCCCGCACTGCACAACGATGCGCCGCTTCTGGCAACCGACGACATTTCTTTTGCCGTGCCGCATAGTCAGTTCGTGACGATTATTGGACCGTCCGGATGTGGCAAAAGCACGCTCTTCGGGGTGCTAGCAGGGTTGCTCCTGCCCGCATCGGGCGATGCGCGGGTGCATGGGTCGTCGGTCGTCGGGGTGCCGGGGCAAGTCGGCTATATGCCGCAACGGGACGCGCTGTTGCCGTGGCGCACGGTGCTGGACAATGTGACACTTGGCGCGGAGATTGCGGGGGGCAAAGCGGCAGCACAGGCGGCACGCACCGAGGCACGCGCACGGTTGCCGCTGTTCGGGCTGGAGGCATTCGCCAGTGCGTACCCTGCGACACTCTCCGGCGGGATGCGGCAACGCGCCGCCCTGTTGCGGACGGTGCTGACGAAGCGCGATGTGTTGTTGCTTGATGAGCCGTTCGGCGCACTGGACGCGCTCACCCGCGCTACCTTGCAGGAATGGCTGCTCGATGTCTGGGGGCGGGAGCGGCAAACCGTGCTGTTCGTCACGCACGACATTGACGAGGCGGTCTTTCTCGCAGATCGCGTCCTTGTGCTGACGCCGCGCCCCGGTCGCATCTGCGCGGATATTGCGGTGTCGTTACCGCGCCCGCGTTCACATGCCGCGCTCGTGGCAGATCCCGCCGCGAGTGCGTTGCGGTCGGTCGTACTTACCGCCCTCGCAGGGGCATGACGGCAGATACATCCGGCACACGGGCGGCATCGTACACCTGTACAGTGTGCAGACGGTTTCGCATCGCGGTATCGCGGAGGTTCGTACGATGGTTGGTGGGATTATCGAGAGTGTCTTGTTGATCGGCGTGGCACTCGTGCTGATCGTCGTCGGCATCGTCCAGTTGCGCCGCTGGGACAAACGTTCGTGGGAGGAAAGTAACGAGTAACAAGAACAAATGGGGATACAATGCGCTGCGATGCGCTTTGCCCTCGTTACTTGTTACTTTTACCTTGTTACTTGGTTTTAGGGGGTGAAATTGGGATCGGTTTCACGCTCCGCTGCCGTTGGTGCGCTGCGATGGAGCGGCATCGCATGTGTGATTGCTGCCGCACTCCTCTGGGGTAGTGTCGGTGTGACAGTCGGTATAATCGGGCGGGTGGCGGCAACGAACGCGCTCGTCATCGGTTTTCTCCGTCTCGCCATTGCAGGACCGGCGATTACGCTCATCCATCTGCTGACGGTGCGGACGAACCCCGTGCGCTTCGCACCGCGCGACTGGCGTATCGTCGTGACAATGGGTGCGGCGATGGCGGCGTATCAGGTGACGGAGTTTGCCGCGATCCCGCGTCTCGGTGTAACGCGCACGATTCTGCTGGCGATCTGCACCGCCCCGGTGTTTATCGCGCTGTTTGCGGCACTCGCGTTGCGGGAATTGCCCGTGCCGCGCACCTTACCGCCGATGGCAATCACGCTGGTCGGTACCGCGTTGCTTGTCAGCGGCGGCGCGACGGGGGATAGCACTGCGCCGCTCGTCGGGGTGGTGCTGGGACTGGCAGCGGCGGCATCGTACGCGGCGTTCACGGTCGCGGGGCGGGCGATTGCGGGTCAGTATCCCCCGACACAGAGTACGGCGGTCGCATTTTCGCTCGGGGCAGTCGCGCTGCTGCCGTTCGCGGCGGGGACAGGTGCGGCATCGTTCGCGCTCGGCGGGCAGGGGTGGGCATTGATCGTACTGCTCGGCATCGTCCCGACCGCATTCGCGTATGTGCTTTTCCTGCGCGGTTTACGCACCGTCCCGGCGGCGACCGCAGGATTTCTCAGCCTGTTGGAACCGCTGGGGGCAGCCGTGCTCGCGATGCTACTGTTCGGAGAGCGGCTCGGCGTGTCAGGGATCGTCGGGGCGGTATTGCTACTCGGTGGACTTGCCGCGTTGCTCATGGGCACGGGCAATCGGTAGCGCGAAGCACCGCAAATTACTTGCGTCCGATGGTACACTACACAGCACGAGCGCGGGGCCGATAGGAGGAGGAACGACACCATGTTTACGACGTTTGCGTCTCTCTCGCGGGAAGCGTCTGTTACGATGGTCGGGGTGATTGCGATTGTCGGTATCGGGCTGATGGCGGTGACAATGGCATTCCTGATGCGCGGCTTAGAACAAACAGGCGTCATCACCGGGCCATACGATGCACTGGTGAAAGTCTTCCGCTATCGCTGGCTCACTGGCGGATTCCGTCGCACCAAAGAGACCGACACCCCCGCAGCGCAATAAGCAACCGATGAAACGTTGAACCGCAAAGACGTAAAGCACGTAGAGAAACCCAACAGAAGTGTTGTGAATTTCTCCGTACGCTCTACGTCTTTGCGGCTATTCTCGTTCGCTTTCCGCGAGGAAGGCAGCGAACGATGCACCCTCGGTGTAGAGCCAGCGGGTAAGGGCGAGATCGCCGGGGGCGAAGGCGTCGGTTTTCTGGGGGCCGCGTTCATCGTGCCAGCGATATTTGACGAGATTGTGCGCGGTACGCCAGAGATAGAGCGCGATACCCGCCGCCAGTTCGCCGCCTGCGAGTGGTTGCACCGCTGCGTATGACGCTACGCACCGTCGGGCAGCGTCGTGGTCGGGCGGGTCGCCGTGCACACCGAGAAACGTAAATGCCAGTGCGCGGACGAGGTCCCACACGCGCGGGCGCACTGTGGCGAACTCCCAATCCAGCACGGCAACAGGCTCCCCCTCCGCAGCACAAAGCACATTCGGCGGGTACAAATCGCCGTGGATGACCTGTGCGGGCAACCACGCGAATGATTCCGTCGGCGGGGCGTCGCGCAGTATCTCCCGCAACACGGCAAACGATTCCGGTAGCCAGCGGTCGAACGCATCTCCCGCGCCCGCCGCGACCCGCGCCGCCGCTCGCGCTTCGAGGCGGTCCATCTCCGCGAGCGTTGCGGCGGTATCCCACGAAACAGGCTGCTCCGCGAAGGTCAGCCCCGCCGACGGACATCCCACGAGCGCACGATGCACCCGCCCCACGAGCGCACCGAGTCGTTCGGGGAGATCGTCGCCCGCCAGCGGCACACCCGCAATGAACGGAAATGCGCTCCACGGCACGCCGCCTACGACCGCCACGGTGTCGCCATGTGCCATTGCGAGCGGGAGCGGTGTAGGAACGCCGTGCGCCGCCGCGTACGCGATCACGACATGTTCGGCGCGGACGACACGCGCATCGCGGTGCCGCGATCCTTTCAGGAAGAGCCGCTGTCCGTCCGCAAGCGTCACTGCCTCGTCGCGGTTGAGGTAGCCCGCTGCCACTCGCGCCACTGTTACCGGCTTCCCAACCCCGAATGCCGCACAGACTGTTGCGATCATCGCCTGTTCATCTTCCATGCCGCGCAGTATCGCACGAAGACATTGAGATGTGACGAATGGAACGCTGCAACGCTACAATAGCGCGAACGAAAATCCTTTCCGCTACGAACCCACGAAGGGAACACACTGATGCTTTCCGATGCCACGCTCCGGTACGGTGAAGAGATGGCTACCGCGCTGTTGGGCGTAGACGCGCTCTATCAAGCAGAAACGACCGAAAGCCAAGACCCGATGCGCGAACGGCTCGTCGTACTGAATATGTCCACGACGCACCAGCCCGACTGCTACACATCGTACGCCGATGCCCGCGCACAGTTCACGGCGTTGCAATCCCGCGCCGCCACGCTGCCGGAAGCCGACCGCCGCCGCTATTACGATCAGGTCTGCCATTCTACGCTGGCATTCATCGCGTGGCGCGAGGGCAATCTGCCGTTCACGGGGCAGATCGCGGACTTTCTCCATGTCCCCGCCGCGCCCGCCAGCGACGCGGAACTCGACGCCCTGCGCGGCGAGATGCGCGGCTTGCTGACGGATATGGGCTACGCGGGTGATCTTACCGCGCAGGCAGCCGCGTGGGAGGAACGCAACCGTGTTGCGTCCGGCGATGTCGCTGCTGTGCTCGATGCACTGCTCGATGAGGCATGGGACCGGACAGTACAGCGCATGGAAATCCCCGCACCCAAGTCAGACGGGATGCGCGTCGTGACCGAAACCGCCGTGCCGTACAATGCCCGCTGCGATTATCTCCAGCGCACGGTGCATCTCAATAGTGACCCGATCTTCACGCGACCCGGCTTGAAACATCTCGCCGTGCATTAATGCTATCCGGGGCATTACGTACAGTTTAAACTGCGCGAATCGTGGTATGCGGACGGCACCGCTCCTGCCGACGGGTTGCTCTCGGTCGTCAACACCGCCAGTTCCTGCACCTTCGAAGGCATCGCGGACAACGGGATGCGCGTGCTGGACTGGCTCGACAGCGACGATGACCGCTTCTCCGCGATCATGACGCGCTACCGGGCAGGTATTGGCACCGGCGCGGCATGGCGATTGCACGCCCTCGGTTGGAGTGCCGCCGACACCGAGAACTGGCTGCGCGTGCAATCGTTCGTCGGCGGTGAAGGGTGGATCGCCAACCGGATGCGCTTCATCGGCGCACCGCACCGCTGTGCCTTGATCTGGTCGTATTGGTGGGGCGAGCAAGCTGTTGCGCCCGCGTGGGAGCGCGTCCCCGCCGACCGCCGCCCCGACTTTCTCCGCTTCCTTTACGGCAGAATGCACTCCCCTCAGAGTGTCGCCATGTTCGACGAAAGCGGGGAGTAGCACGCAAAGAGGGAACATTATTCCCTCTCTCTCCCGCCCTGTCGGGTATGATGGATGGGTGACACGGCGGGTACGGCAGGGGGATTGATGGCGACGACATTTCCGGCGGGGTTTGTGTGGGGCGCAGCGACGACCGCCTACGCGACTGAGGGCGCGGTGCGCGAGGGCGGGCGCGGCGAGACGATCTGGGACCGCTGGACGCGCAAACCGGAAACCATCGCGGACGGCAGCACCGGCGACGACGCGAGCGATTCATTTCGCCGCTATGCGGACGATCTCGCATTGTTGCGGGAACTCGGCTGTACCGCGTACCGCTTCTCGGTGTCGTGGGCGCGGGTCTATCCGCTGGCATACGGCAAGATCAATCGCGCCGGTCTCGACTACTACGAGCGCGTGGTGGATGCTCTGATGACGGCAGGAATCGCCCCGTGGGTGACGCTCTACGGATGGGATTTGCCGCAGGCGATGGAGGAGCGCGGCGGCTGGCTCAACCGCGACACCGTCGCCGCCTTCGCAGAGTTCGCGGATACGATGTCGCGCATCCTCGGTGACCGCGTGCGCCGCTGGGTGACGGTTGCCGAACCACGCACCGCCGCACATCGCGGGTACGGCACCGGCACGCACGCCCCCGGCATCGCAAATCTTCGCAGCGAGTTGCAGGCGGCGCATCATCTCTTGCTCGCGCACGGCGAGGCGGTGCCGGTGCTGCGGCACAACGGCGGCGCGGGGACGCTCGTTGGTATCGCGCTCGATCTCGCGCGGTGCGAACCCGCAACCGACCGCGACGCCGACATCACCGCATCGCACCGCGAGGACGGCGCACGCAACCGCTGGTATCTCGATCCCCTCTACCGGGGTATGTATCCCGACGACCTGCGCGACGTCTACGGCCCCGATGCTCCCGACGCCCGCCAGACCGATATGCAGACCATCGCCGCGCCGCTCGATTTCCTCGACATCCGGGATGTGGGGCGCATCGTCGTGCGGGAAGATGCCGCCGCGCCGCCGCTGATGACCGAACCGCGCCCCGATCCCATCGGAACAGGCTTCGACGCATTGCTCGTGCGCGTCTACCGTGAGTACGCGCCGCTCGCGATCACGGTCACGGTGCGCGGCGTGCCGGACACCGCCGAACCCGATGCCGCCCGCATCATAGATGACCGCGATCGCGCCGACGACCTCCGCGCCCGCGTCCCACAAATCGGAGATGCGATCGGCGCGGGCGTGCCAGTGACAGGATGCTTCATCGCACCGCTGCTGGATGGTTTCGAGTGGGAGCGCGGCTACACCGTGCGGCGCGGCATCGTCTACACCGATTTCCACACGCAGGAACGCACCCTCAAAGAGAGCGCACGCTGGTATACCCGCGTGATCGCGGAGAACGAAGTGCGTGACGCCTGACCCGACGCGCGAGGAACGAATGGACGCTGTCACTCTGCGCGACGCAACCGACGCCGATATTCCTGCCCTCGTCGGCGTGCTTCAGCAAGCATTCGCGGAGCAGGCGACGCTCGACCCTCCCTCCGGCGCGATCTCCGAGACAGACGACAAACTCCGCGCCGTGACCGACAGCGGCGCACGCGCAATCGTCGCAGAGGTCGGCGGTGCAATTGTCGGATGCGTTTTCTATGATGTAGAAACGGACGCGCTCGCGCAGGAACGTGCGCCGCATCGCGCAGACGCACGGGATGCAGCAACCGTGGGGACGGCTGCACTCTATCTGTTCCGGCTCGCCGTGCTGCCGCAGTACCGCGAGCGCGGCGTCGCTCGCGCGTTGATGACACGCGGCGAACAGATTGCCCGCGACCTCCGACTACCGCGAATGCGAATCGGCGTGCGCCTTGCCCTCACCCGCCAGCGGGCATGGTACGAGCGGCTCGGCTATCGCTACGTCGCGTTCGGCACACATGCAGGTTACACGCAACCGACCTCCGCGACGCTGGAAAAGCCGCTCCATTAAGATAATTTGCATTCTTCTGCAATGCTATAGACGCTTTGTATGGTCAGTTCACCCCGACCAAATATTTTTGCGTGTTCAATGCGCTGCTCAAGTTTGGCGTAACCAATATATTGGCAGAAGTCGCCAAGCGGCTTTTTGAGTGCCTTCTTGAACGTAGGGCGATTCAACTCGCGGATAACATCTTTCTTCCGATCTTCCGATGCGACGATAAAAAGCCGGATATTCGTGTTCGGCTGTGTGGTGATAAGATCAGACATACGGAGCAACCCTGAATAAATCGAAGTCGTGTGCTCGATTTCAAACGCGCACACAATTGTATCGTCCTGAAGCCACAACACATCAATGTTTTCGACAACGCTGCGTGTCTCCTTCGTGATACCAGTATCGGGGAGTACATCCAATACATGCGACAGTTGCGCGAACGATTGCCCTTGATATGTTCGGTTCCTGTCACCTCGTGCAACCCATGCGTTGCAACCCACCTTCTCAGCAAGTTGAACCAATTGCCACTGAATTTTCGTATGAGAAGAAATTTCTGTATCTTGAAGGGTCGGCGGTACAACCCCAGTCATATTCTTTGTCGGCTCATGCAAAGAAGGTAACGGAGGTTGGGGAAGCGATACTACTGCTCCCATTGTATTTACCTCCGCGAGCATTTCTACGACAAAATGATACTGCTCCGCAGTGATTGATAGGAATGCGTTTTGCAATCTTGCTGATGCAAAAAGTGGGACTTCATTATACGGCACTGCGGTTTCGTATTCGGCGTCGAGAGAAAAAGGGATACGATGACGATATTCGTCACCCCACGGGTTATCATCTACTTCTGTCTGTGAACCAGTGATTGTTGATATGGCAACAAAACCACGCCGAGCAAAATATGTGAGTAATTTGTCACCAGCGCGAGCATTCATAAGTACAGCAGGCTTTTTTACTCCGAAAGAGCCTATACGTTTACAAATATCCCAGTTTCCGTACAGCTCTTTGCCGATCACACACACAAAATACCTTGTTTCGTCCATCCGTCGGCAGCTCCCTTTCTGAGTAGCCGCATTTTATCACAGAACGTAGTACGTATCGTCTCCTATCGAATTATGATTGCCGCCCCGCCAGCCGCCGCACAAGCGCACGTTCGTCCGCCCCCCACGCACCGAGGGCGACGAGCAGCACGATCGCGACCGCCCCACCCGCCAGCGTCCCCGCCCACGCGCCCGCACCAATGCACCACCCGACCGCCCACGCCACAAAAGCGAATGCCGCCCCCGCTATCACCGGACGCCACACGAGCCGCACGAGCGGTACCCGCCCGATCTCCCGCCCCACCCAGACAGTAAACGGCACGAGCAGCAGCACCTCCGACAGTACCGAAATGACGGCGGATGCACGATATGAATATGCGGGGATGAAGGCGAGATTCGCCGCAATGTTGAACAGCACCGCCGCCGCGAATGCCCACGTCATCAGCCGCTGTTTACCGAGGGCGATCAACACATACTGCGTCACACCGTTGACGAACGAGAGCGGCACGAGCCAGATCGTCAGGCGCAGCGCGTCCGCCGCACCAGGCAAATATGCCGTGCCGCCGACAATCCGCACGAGATCAGGCGCGAGCAGAAAGACCGTTACCGCCATCAATACCGCCACGGTGAACAGCGACCGCACCGCGAAAGAGTACGTCCGGGCGAGGGCGGCGCGGTCGCCCATCGCTTGCCTTGTGAGTTGCGGGAAAAGCACCAACGTAAAGGTAGACGAGACAATGAGCAGCGTATTGATGAGTTGGTAGCCGACGCCATACAGCCCGACCGCCTCCGCCCCTTTCAACGGCTGCAAAATGAAGGTATCCACCCGAAAGA
>JBBRMX010000028.1:0-23677 GCA_038230615.1 Thermomicrobiales bacterium
GGGTATCGTCTACCGGGAGCGACTCGCGCTCCTTGATGCTCTGGACAGTGACGCGATAACTCAGCGTCTTGCCGAGCAACTGCTCCGGGATAGCGCGTTCTGCGTCTGCATCGCCCGCGTCCGCATCGTCACCGCTCTCGCTATCGGTGTCAGCGTCTGCGGCGTCATCGTCGTGCGTTTCGGGGGCGGTCTGCTCCGGCTCGGTCTCGCCAAGTTCGGGGGTCATCTGCGGGTCCGGGGTTTCGTCCGTTGCCTCTGCGTCTTCGGTCGTCGCGGAGGCTTCGGCGGTCTGCGCGTCGTCGCCGTCACTTGCAGCGTCGGTATCTTCAGTGGCGGGGTTCGTCTCCGGGAAGACAATCGTACGCTCCACCGGTTCGCCGACCGTCGCGCCGAGGATCAGATCGCGCACCTGTGGCAAGAGATTATCGCGCCCCAGTGTGAAGGTCGCGCCCGTCGTCGGCTCATCGAACGGCTCGTCACCATCGAAGGCGGCGATGTCTACAACAACTTGATCGCCTTCCTGCACGGGGCGGGCAGTGGGCGGATCCACCCATGCGGCGGCGTCTTCGCGAGCGCGGTTAATCTGCTCGTCTACCTCGGCATCGGTGATCTCAATGTGAACGGGTTCAACGCGCACATCTTCGTATCCCGCCACGTCCACCGTGGGCGATACCTCGATAGAGACGCGGAACGAAAGCGGCTCGTTTTCCAGCACCTCGACTTGCGGTCGGGTGACGGGCGTAAGGTCTTCCTGCTCCAAGGCGCGGCGATAGAGATCGTCCATCAGATCGCCGTTGGCTTCGTTGATGATTGCGCCGCGCCCGATGTGCCGTTCGACAAGGGTGCGGGGGGCTTTACCGCGCCGGAATCCCGGCACTGTCACCTGCTGTGCGACACGCCGGGTCGCTTTTTCGACCGCCTGCGTCCATTCGTCCTGATCGGAAGTGATTTCGAGGCGTGCCTGACTTTCCGGAAGTCGCTCGGCAGTGACTTTCAACGCTTTCTCCCCTTTGAAACTGAACGCGCACGAAGATGCGGCGTGCAACCGCATCGGAAATAATAGCGCGGGAATGGATTGCGGGCAAGGCGAACACCGGGACAGAAACGTAACGAGTAACGAGCAACGTATTCGTATCGCTCGTTACTCGTTACTGAGTACGCGTCACTCCCGCTTTCTACCGCTCGATAGGGACACGGACGGCATTGCCCCACTCGGTCCACGAGCCGTCATAATTGCGGACATTTGGGTAGCCGAGGAGTTCGTGCAGCACGAACCATGTGTGGCTCGACCGTTCCCCGATGCGGCAGTATGCAACAACATCCTTATCGGGCGTCACACCCTGCGCCTCATAAAGTTCGCGCAGTTCGGCGAGGGGCTTGAAGGTGCCATCCGGGGCAACGGCTTTCGCCCACGGGATGCTGCGTGCGCCGGGGATATGCCCGCCGCGCAATGCACCTTCCTGTGGGTACGCAGGCATGTGCGTCAGTTCGCCACTGAACTCCTGCGGGGAGCGCACATCCACGAGCGGCCCCTGCGGGTTCTCGCCATGACCGCCGTTCCCATAGCCGATGAACGCGAGCACTTCGTCACGCAGGGCGCGATACTCGGGATGCGGCGTGCCTGCCTCATAGTGCGTCGGCGCGTAGGTCGGTGTATCGCGGGTATAACCACGCTCTTCCGCTTCCCACTTCTGCCGCCCGCCATCCATGATCTTCGCGTTTTCGTGCCCGCTGACTTTCCAGAACCAGTAGGCATATGCCGCCCACCAGTTCGTCTTATCACCGTAGAAAACTACCGTCGTCTCTTTCGAGACACCGAGGCGGCTATTCAAGGCGGCGAATGCTTCCGCGCCGATGAAGTCGCGGACGGTGGCATCCTGCAAATCGCCGGTCCAGTCAATCTTCACAGACCCCTCGATATGCCCCATCTCGTACAGGAGAATATCTTCGTCGCTCTCGATCAGCCGGATCGAGGGATCATGGAGGTGATCCGCCACCCACTGGGTAGAGACAAGCACATCAGTTGCCGGGGTCGTCGCAATCGCACGCATAGAGTACTCCTTCCGAACATCGAAAGTTGACCAAGTTTTGCAACAATATCAACTATGGCAGTATCGGGCATCACTTCCGCTCCGTCAAGGGCGTGCCGCGATTTTCTCAACTGCAGGTATCATAAATCATGCGGGCGCGGCGTCAAGCGGACTCGGTATCGCCCGCAAGTACCGCACGGCGGTAGTCATCGCGGTATTTTTTCACGGCGGTCTTCACGGTGCTGAAACCGAGCGTCGCGCAACGGGGGCGGGTCGCCATCACATCGCGCCCGAAGGTTTCCATGATCGGCTGATATTCCATCGCTTCGACCTCGTCCACGCGCTTCCCTTTGACGAGATCGGTGATCCACGACGCACCTGCACGGCTGATAGTGCAGCCCTCGGCAGTGAACGAAACATCCTCGATACGCTCGTCATCGCCGATTTTGAGATACATCGTCACAATGTCACCGCAACCGGGATTGCCACCGGTGTAGGACACAGTCGCGTCGGGCATTTCGCCCCGGTTGTGTGGTTTCTCAGTGTGCTGAATCACAAAGGCAATCAGATCATCGCGGCTGACCGTTGGTGCGTCACTCATGCGGCATCCCTCCATTGCATCGTGTAACGGGCAAGCAGGGCTGGTCTATTCCGCTGGATTTTGGGCAAAAGAATGGAGCGGAAGACGAGATTCGAACTCGCGACCTTCTCCTTGGCAAGGAGATGCTCTACCACTGAGCCACTTCCGCCCGCACGGGGGCGTAAAAATGGAGCGGAAGACGAGATTCGAACTCGCGACCTTCTCCTTGGCAAGGAGATGCTCTACCACTGAGCCACTTCCGCTCGCTGAATTGTTAACGGGTGGGGAAGGAGAGACTCGAACTCTCACGCCTTGCGGCACATGATCCTAAGTCATGCTCGTCTGCCAATTCCGACACTCCCCCGGATGGCATTCCGCACCGTTCGTAGATACTACCAGCACGCCCGCGCACCGTCAAGTTTTTGCGCGGTTCCAACGACGCATCAATGCATAGCCAGCAGATGCGATGCGGTACGCTACTCCACCGCGAAGGCATCGTAGCGTTCGGCGGCGAGGGCAATGAGTAACGGCAGATCGTCCGCGAGGACGAAGCCATCCGCGATGAGCGCATCGGCAGCGGCACGGACGCGGGCAAGGTACTCGTTGCGGTCGCGGTAGCGTTCCGCGATGGCGGGGCGCGGGTCGTGGCGATGCTCGCGCACTGCGACAGTCGCGGCGAAGGGCAGCGTACTTCCCTGCATCGGGATGAGCTGCTCCGGTGCACCCGTGGCGGGGTGGCGTGGGTTCCAGCCCGTTTGCGTCGCCACCGGTACGGTAAGATCGGGCAGACGGATGCCCGCCATCTCGTTGCCGTCCGCATCCACAGCAGAGACGAAGACAGGATATGGCTCCCCCATCACTGCGGGATACCGCCCAACGCCGTGCGCCGCCTCCGCACCGAGACTGAGATGGCGGATATTCGGCAGTGTCTCCGATACCGGCACCGATGCGCCGGGGATTGTGCGGAACGGCGCGAGCGCGGTGGGCATCGGCACCGCAGTGCCATCCGCAAGGCGCGGGAAGCGGCTTGGCGGCGGTGCAATACCCGCCGTTACCCATTGGTCGAGATTCACGAGTGCGGCACGCATCAGGGCGATGTAATCCACCGAGTTCAACGGATGCGTGCCGCGTGCACCGTCCGGCGAACCGCCGTCGTGGAGCGGCAATGTACCGAGACCGTGCTGTGTCCCCGCGAAATGGTAGATACGCACCTCCGGCGGCGGTTCGATGTCCCGCGTGCCGTCCGGGGTGGTGTGGATGAGGGAGCAATCGCCACGCCAGTATTCGGCATCGGTGTTCGTCGTGACGATCTTCGGGACGCCGCCGATCTCGCGCTGGCGGTGGAGCAGGCCGTCGGTGACGCCGGTTGCGGCATCGGTGTACGCATCGTCCGCGAACGGAAAGAGATGACCGAATGACGGGATATGCTGCTGCGACGGTTGCGCGTAGCGATGATTGAACTCGCCGCGTCGCCCCCCCGCAACATGAATGAACAACCCATCGAAGACTTGCCGCCCCTGCTCGTCCATATTCAAGCCATCGTAGAGGAAGTGGCGCAGCAATCGCCCACTCTGCGACATGCCAAAGCCGTATGTGGTATCTATGCGTCCCGCGCACGGATTGTCCCGCGCATCGGAACGCAGGAAGGCGACGGTATCGCGCACCGCGAGCATCCCCGTCCCGACAACGGGACACCGCCGCGTGCGATAGACCACCTCATAGACCTTGCCGGGGACAAAGCCGCCATCGAGCCAGACGAATGTATCGTCCGGTACCGCCGCGCCGCCCTCATCGCGGGCAAACCGCCAGCGGTCACGGGAAATGACCGTCGCAGGACCAGCCGGAGAATCGCGCACGGAGAGCACGGCATCGGGGTCGTGCACGTCGGCGGCGGGATACGGGGCGTGGTCGCGGTCTGCAAGGAGCAGGGCATTCGCGGGTTCGTTCGGGCGATGCCAAACGAGCACCTGCCCCACGATCTCCGCACCGTGGTCATCCAACGCAGCGGGCGCATCCAGCCCCATCAGCGCATCGGAGAGGGCGACATCCCATTGCCAGCCGCACCACGCCACACTGTACCCATGCCGAAACAGGAAGCCATCGCCGGGGTCAATCGCATTGGTGGGTGTCTCCTCCGGGTCGGCGTGGTTGAACATGCGCGGCACGAGTTTCTTGCCCCGGTTCAGCACCTCAAATAGCAGGCGGCGATTGCCCCGCGCCGCGTCAGTCGGTTGGAGCAAGCAGAAGTCCGCCGAGAAATGGACGCGCCCGTCCGCATCCCGCGCCGCCGTATCGAGGTCAACAATGCGGCGATTTGCAGCGTGCGCGGGGTTCACGGCGAAATGAATCGTGCCGTCCAGCCGCTCATACGCGCCCGCGTCCCCGAACCGTTTCCCGTCCGTATACGGCTGGCGCGATTGGATGTCCAGACGGATGACTGCCACCGTGTACCCACTTTCCGGTTTCCTGTTCGCGCAATTCGCGCCACCTACGCTTAAACGGACGGACGTTGTTACTTCTCCGCCAACTTTCGCACGCCCGCAACGCCCGTTGTGATCGCTTCCTGATACAGGGCGGCGTCGGTGCGGTAGGAGATGACGTTGAATCCGTAGCCCATCCATCGCTCCGCCATCGTAAGATTGGCGGGCTGCACCCCGATGCCGAGATTGTGCTTCTGCCCGACCTCCACCACACGCTTGACGGCATCGAGGAAGATAGGATTGTCGAACTGACCGGGAATGCCGTACGACTGCGACAAATCCCAATGCCCGACCCAGATCACATCTACACCGGGGGTGGCAGCGATGTTTTCGAGGTCTTCCACCGCCTCGCGGCTCTCGATCTGGCAGATGAGCGTAGTGTTCTCGTTCGCGTATGCCATGTACGCAACGGGGTCAGGCATCGGGCGGAAACCGGAATGCGCCGAGCCGAGACCAAGCCCACGGTCGCCCATCGGGGCGTACTTCGCAGCGTGGACGAACTCTCGCGCCTGTGCCGCATTGCGAACATTCGGCATCATCACGCCTAACACACCGAGGTCGAGGGCGCGGGCGATGAAGTGATACTGCAACTGCGGCACCCGCACGAACGGCGCGACCGACGACCCGCGAAACCACGCGCAAAAATCCGCCAGCCGCTCGGCGGTCAGCCCCGCATGTTCCATGTCCACGAGGGCGAAATCCACATCCGCTACATCAAGGATGCCCGCGAGCGCGGCGGAGGGAAACTCCGAAATCATATGACCCACCGGGACTTTTCCCGCCGTCCGCACCGCTTTGAACCGATTATCTTTCATTGCCTACCCCCATCGCGACCGAAGGGCCGCCAATTTTGCCTGCATCTCAGGCTTCGCGCCGACATCCGCATTTACTGTATAGTGTGGTATTTCCCCGCGAAAAACGCTGAGAATATTGTCGCACGCCTGCCCGCCATTGCCCCGTGCAGACTGGTCTGTCCATGCAACCGCGTGCGGTGCCAAGATAACATTCTCGAACTCCGTCAACGCGCTTGGCAGTGGCAACGGCTCTTGCTCGAAGACATCGAGGGCAGCACCCGCGATCCACCCTTCGCGCAGGGCGGTGACAAGTGCGTCTTCGTCCACGATGGGGCCACGCGCGGTGTTGACGAAAAATGCAGTCGGCTTCATGCGCCGGAACCGCTCGGCATTCATCAGGTGGCGCGTCTCCGCAGTCAGCGGGCAGTTGACGCAGACGAAATCCGATTCCGCGAGCAACGTATCGAGGTCCACCAGTTCGACACCGAGCGCGGCGGCACGTTCCGGTGTCGTGTACGGATCGTATGCGAGCATCCTGCCGAGGTCGAATGGTCGGAGCAGACGAAACATGTCGCCGCCGATATTGCCGATACCAATAGAACCGAGCGTACGCCCCTGCAACCCGACGCCCATGTACTTCGGCACATCGAGCCAGCGGTTTTCGCGCACCATGCGGTCTTTGATCGTGATGCGCTTCGTCACGGCGAGCAGCAGGGCGATGATGCCCTCCGCAACCGGGCGACGGATGCCATCCGGCGTGATGCAGAGCGCGACATTGTGCGCGGTGCAAGCGGGCACATCAATCATGTCGTACCCGACACCCCACCGTGCGATTACCGCCAACCGCTCGACACCCGCGAACGATTCCGGCGGCATCCGCACCGAGAGGCTGAGAATCGCGTCGTACCCCGCAATCTGGTCGGGAGTGACGGTCGGTTTCAATTCGGGCATGAACTCGTATTCGATCTCCGGGATGGGATCGAATTTCTCTGCCAGCACTGGTTCGAGCAGATTCGCCGCCCGCGTCTTGAAATCCGCCGAGACCCCGACCCGAAACTTCGCCATCCATTGCTCCTTTCGATGGCACAATCGGTGGTGGCTCGTCGGTCGTCATCAGGTAATGGGCGCACACTGCGCAAGCATCCGTGCGTTTCCTTAACGACGACCGATACCCGACGACTGACTAATGCAAATGGCTCCCGCCGTTGATGTCGAGCGTCACACCGGTAAGATATTCACTCCGGTCATCGAGCAGAAAGAGCAGACCGTTTACCACGTCCTCCACGGTACCGATACGCCCCGTGAGCGTGCCGGAGGCGAGTTCCGTCTTGCGCTCCTCGGTGATCGCGCTACCGAACAGATCGGTGCCAACGAGCGACGGTGCGACGCAGTTGATGCGGATACCCTGCGGGGTCAGTTCGCGGGCAAGAGCGCGAGTCAGCCCCGCGATACCTGCCTTCGCCGCGCTGTAATGCGAGGTACCAAAGACCCCACCACCGCGCTGCCCCGACACCGACGAGAGCGAGACGATCGCGCCCTTACCACGTCGCAGCATCGCGGGGACGGCGCATTGGGTGGTGATGAATGTCCCCTTCAGATTCACGCCGAGAATGAAATCGTACTCGTCCTCAGTAATGTCGAGGACCTTTGTCGGGCGAGTTGCGCCCGCGTTGTTGACGAGCAAATCAAGCCCGCCAAAGGTCGCCACCGCCTGCGCAACTGCACGGGTCATGTCCGCCTTGCTTCGCACATCCGCGACGACACCGAGGGCCGGCATGTGCGTTCCCACATCAGCAGCTGCCCGCTCGACCCCCGCCGCGTCTACATCCGTCAGCACGACATGCGCCCCCTCGGACGCCAGTGCAAGCGCAGTTGCCTTGCCAATACCGCGCTCCGACCCCGCGCCCGTCACAAGGGCGACTTTGCCGTCGAATCTACCCATAGGTTGTTCCCTCCTTCGTGCGTGAGCGTAGCCGCACTACGAGAGCGCGTCAACACCAAGCGTTGCCCTTCTCATCCCTTTCCCACACAGATTTTTTACAGTTGCTCATCTGCGGCAGTTCCCCTAGACTGCACGCGGATGAATCGGGAAAACAAGCGGAACGAGGATGACACGAATGGGGAATGCATTGCTGCGACGGTGGAGCGTCCTGTTTCTCGTGTGCGGGTTGCTGCTGCCGTTCGCATCGGTCGTCCGTGCGGATGGACCGGCAGTCGCGCCAACAACGCTTCCGGTCGGTCCCGGCACGCTCACCGCGCCGCGTCTGAGCGGGCAACTGCTCGTATGGCAAGCCCCGGAAGGGGTTTTCGGTGTTGATCTCGCTACCCGGCAAGCCCTACCCATCCCGGCGGCGGGTGCCAGCGAACCGGATGTTGCAGGGTCGCTCGTCGTCTGGAAGCAGGGGACGGTGGGCATCGCGGGGCTAGATACCGCGACAGGCACACGGTTTGTCGTGCCAGTCGGGGATGCACGCGCCGTCTTCGCGCCGTCAGTGAGCGCGGCAGGGGTGGTTGCGTGGCTAGCGCAGGACAGCGGTGGGATCGTCGTCAAAGTGTGGGATCGCGCAAGCAACGCCGTTGCCGAAGCGGGGCGAATCCCGCCGGAACGCTTAATGGGCGAGACGCTCGGTGTGCCGCGCGTCTCCGGGCGGCGCGTGGTCTTCCCGCAACTGGTTGCGGACCCTGCCCGGCTGAATCGCTTCATCCTATTCAATCTCGACAATGGGCAGCGGCTGGCAGTGAACGATGCCTTTGGCGGCGCACCGATCTTCGCGTACGCGGAGAACCGTGTTGCAGTCGTGCAGAACACCCGCATTGCGATCTACGATTTCAGTACGAACGCGGTCGAGGCAGTGCCGGTGGGCGGTGGGCAGAATCAACGCGTGACGGGCATCGGCTTCGATGGCACAACCGCCGTGTGGACGCTCTCCGCCGATGCATCCGGCGTCACGTCGGTGCGCGGCTACGATCTCGCACGACACACGGGATTCCTCGTCGCCACCTCGCGTGACAATGCGGTATCGCCCGTAGTAAGCGGCAGCACAGTAGTCTGGTCACAAGGGGGCGGGTTGGCGGCACAAGTCGTTGCATTCCCCGATCCCGCGCCCGCCGTAGCAGTCCGCGCCGACTACCAATATTTCCCTCAGACGGGCTACATCGTCGGGTACACCTTCCTCTCGTTCTGGCAAACGAACGGGACATCGCTCATCTTCGGCTACCCTCTGACGAACGACACGATAGACCCTGCAAGCAAGTTGGTCGTGCAATATTTCGAGAAGGCACGTTTCGAGTCGCATCCGGAAGCGGCGAACACTGCGGGCGTCGTGCAACTGACGAATGTGGGGCGCATCGTGACGGCGGGGCGCACCGAGCCGCCGTTCTCGCCGCAACCTCTCGTGCCGACGGGGCTGGATCGCGCCTACTTCACACAGTCGCAGCACGCTTTGCAGGGATATTTCAAGACCTTCTGGGAGCGCAACGGCGGCGTTGCGATCTTCGGCTATCCCATCTCCGAGGAGATGGTTGAGCCAAGCCCGACCGACGGGCAGGTATACAGCGTGCAATATTTTGAGCGTGCACGGTTCGAGTTCCACCCCGCGTTCAATGACTCCCCGTACGCGATCGAACTCGGTCAGTTGGGGCGGCAGATTCTCGCGGGGCAGATCGGCGCGTATCGCCCGCAGTGCAGCCCGGAGTTCATCCAGAAGCCGCTCTTGCCGGAGTGCAAGTAGGCGCGGGCAAACAAACCGGGCAAATATGCGTACAGTCGCCGTGGCGGTCGAGAAACGCCACGGCGTTTCTGCGCCAGTTTTGCTGCTCCCTACCCATTTGCTGTGGTACCCTACACTCCGTTTCGGCGACGATACACGGATGCAGGAGGGGCAAGGACAGTGAGCACGATCATTGAAGATGTGTTTGCGCGGGAAATTCTCGATTCGCGCGGGAACCCGACGATAGAAGTGGATGTCTACCTCGGAGACGGCATCAAAGGTTCGGCGGCGGTGCCGTCCGGCGCGTCAACCGGGCAGCACGAAGCAGTCGAGCTGCGAGACAAAGACCCCCGCCGCTACGGTGGCAAAGGTGTGCTTAAAGCGGTTGCGAATGTCAACGACACCATTGCGGAAGAAGTCGTCGGGCTGGACGCACTCAACCAGATCGAGATAGACCGCCTGATGATCGCCCTCGACGGCACGAAGAACAAAAGCCGCCTTGGGGCGAATGCCATCCTCGGCGTCTCGCTCGCGGTCGCCCGTGCCGCCGCGAATGCCCTCGATATTCCGCTCTACCGCTATCTGGGCGGCCCCAGCGCACGCACGCTGCCCGTGCCGATGATGAACATTCTCAACGGCGGCAAGCACGCCGAGGGCAGCAGCGTAGATATGCAGGAATTCATGGTAATGCCCGTCGGGGCGTCGTCGTTCCGCGAGGCGGTGCGGTGGGGTGCGGAGGTCTATCACGCACTCAAAAGCGTGCTCCATGACAAAGGATACCCTACGCAAGTCGGCGACGAAGGCGGATACGCTCCCTCGCTCGGTTCCAATCAGGAAGCTATCGAGTTGATTTTGCAGGCAATCGAGACGGCAGGCTACGATGCGGGATCGGACATCATGATCGCCCTCGACCCCGCCGCGTCGGAGTTCTACAAAGACGGCATTTACACGCTCGCGGGCGAAGGGCGCAGCCTCACTCCTGCCGAGATGATCGCGTACTGGGACAACATCGTGCGCCAGTACCCCATCGTCTCGATGGAAGACCCGCTGGCGGAAGACGACTGGTCAAACTGGCAGGCACTTACCGCCCAAGTCGGCACGCGCACGCAACTCGTGGGCGACGACTTGTACGTGACGAACACCGCCTTTCTGGAACGCGGCATCGCCGAGCAGTCGAGCAATGCAATTCTCATCAAACTCAACCAGATCGGCACGCTCACCGAAACCTTCGAGGCAGTCGAGATGGCGCACCGTGCGGGGTGGGCGGCGGTGATCTCGCATCGTAGCGGCGAGACGGCAGATGCGTTCATCGCCGATCTTGTCGTCGCCACCAACGCAAGGCAGATCAAGACAGGTGCGCCCGCTCGCGTAGATCGCGTGGAGAAGTACAACCAACTCCTTCGCATCGAGGAAGAACTCGAAGAATCGGCGGTGTATCCCGGTCGCCACGCCTTTCCACACCTCCGTGCAGGGCATTAGAGCACTACGAATCCCGCGCAAAAAGCCGCCGTTCCTTTTATCGGGAACGGCGGCTTTTCGCGTGAGATAGCGTTGTTACTTCTTCACCCCGGCTAGCCCAACGATTGCCTGCGCGATCAGCACGTACTTGTTCGTAGCGAGATCGCGGACGGTCTTGACACCGAGGGCCTTCGTCAGGGCTTCCATGTCGCCTGCGGAGACACCTTGCAAGGCATCTACCGGGCTATCCGCAAGTTCCGCGAATTCCTTCTGCTCGTGCGCTTTGTCGAGAAACTGCGCAATGTCTGCCATGTGTTTCACCTTTCCTGTTCTGTGGTCGTTCGATCCGGCTGATACCGTTACGTTATAAGGTAGCGCACTGTCTGCACGAGAGCAAATCGCTTATGTTACTCACACAGGCTTTTGCCCGTCATCACGCTCGGCTGTGGGATGCCAAGCAGATCAAGCACCGTCGGTGCGATGTCCGCAAGACGTCCGGCGGGGCGCATCATTGCTCCCGCCGGGACACCCGCCCCGGTGAGAAAGCAGCGCACGCGGTTCATTGTATGGGCGGTCATCGGGGTGCCGTCCGGGGCGATCATCTCTTCCGCATTGCCGTGGTCGGCAGTAACGAGTGCCGCGCCGCCCGCCGCATCTACCGCCGCCAGCACCCGCCCGACGCACCCATCCACCGTTTCCACTGCTGCGATTGCCGCCGCCAACACCCCGGTATGCCCTACCATATCGGCATTGGCGAAATTGACGAGTACGAAGGCATACTGCCCGCCCGCTATCGCCGCGACGACTGCATCCGCGACGGCAGGCGCACTCATCTCCGGTTGGAGATCGTACGTCGCCACCTTCGGGGAAGGCGTAAGGGAACGTGATTCGCCGGGAAAGGATTCCTCGCGCCCACCATTGAAGAAAAACGTGACGTGCGGGTATTTTTCCGTCTCCGCCGCGTGGAATTGCCCCAAGCTGTGTTCCGCGATGACCTGCGCCAGCGATTCCGCGATGTCGTCCTGCGGATACGCAATACCCGCAACCGGCAATTTCTGCTCGTATTCCGTCATCGTCACAAAATAGACATGTGGGTGCGCGGCGCGCGGGAAGCCGTCGAATGCATCGTCTACCAACGCATGTGACAACTCGCGGACACGGTCGGCGCGAAAGTTGAAAAAAATCACCGCGTCGCCGTCGACAATTTTCTCGATGGGTTGTTTATTGTCGACAATGACTGTAGGTACAAGAAATTCGTCGGTGATGCCGGCAGCATACGAACGGGCGATAGCGTCGTCTGCGGAGTGCGCGGTATCGCCCGTGCCGCTCGTCAGCGCATCGTACGCCTTTTGCACGCGATCCCATCGTGTATCGCGGTCCATCGCATAGTACCGCCCCGATACTGTTGCGACCCGCCCGACACCGATCTTCGCTATTTCCGCTTCCAGTGTTCGCATGTAGCCGCGTGCGGACGAAGGCGGCGTGTCGCGCCCGTCGAGAAACGCATGAATGGCAACACGCGATAGCCCTTCCGCCTTCGCCAACCGCAACAATGCGAGCAGATGGGTGTCTTGTGCATGAACACCGCCGGTGCCGATCAAGCCAAGCAGGTGCAGGGTGCCGCCGTGCGCTTTCGCATAATGCGCCGCCCCGACAAGTGCAGGATTGCGGAAAAATGTGCCGTCTTCGATAGCGAGATCAATTTTTGTGAGCGATTGATACACGACGCGCCCTGCACCGAGATTGAGATGCCCGACCTCGGAGTTTCCCATCTGCCCTTCCGGTAGCCCGACTTCACGCCCGAACGGAGTAAGCATCGCGCACGGCGCATCCGCGACGAGGCGGTCGTACGTCGGAGTGTCCGCCAGCGTCACTGCATTCCCCGGTGACGGCGGCGCATCGCCCCACCCATCCATGATCACGAGCACCACCGGACGCACACCGTCCGCCGTCATTTCCGTTGCCAATTCGCGCCCCTTTCACATCGTGTGATATTGCCGCACGGTTGTATCTACTCAGCCCTCGCACACAAAAACGGGCAGGCAGAATTTGCCCGCCCACTCTCGATCAATATCGCACTATCGCGGCGATAGTGTGCCGTTAGAGCGTCGGGTGCAGCGGCGTCGGGGGAATGAGGGCGTCCGGGTCGTTCACGCGGTTGCGGAATTGCTGCGTCATCGCGGCTTCGGTCTGCATCGCCGCTGCATCGCCCGCTGCCCTCGCGGCGTCAATGCGCGACCGGAACCCGTCCGCGATCCGTTCGCCCTTCCCGACCGGGTCTGCCGCCCCCGCGACATACGCCGAGAGCGTCGCGCCGAGAACCGCGCCGAAGAGGATACCCACAGTAAACTTCACGCCCATCCAGATTGCCCGTCCCATCGCGCCCTCCTAGTGTTTCGCCCGCCCTCTGAGAAGGGCATTGCCCGTTACTTCCCGCAAGGATTATGCCGCAAGTACTCCCTCGGTATGCACCGCGGCAACCGTCGCATTGGTCTGTTCATCGGGCAGGCGCAGCGGCGAGGGTGCGGGTCGTCTGCCATCGCCCGCTGCGATACCGCCACAAGTTGAGCGCAGCGACAAGGATCGCGTCGAGGATCAGCCCGATATATGCGCCGGGAATGCCGAGACCGAGTATGACGCCGAAGAAATATGCCCCCGGCACGCGCATCAACCACATCCCGATACCCGTCGAAAACATCGGCCAACGCGTATCGCCCGCGCCGCGCAACCCGCCCGCCAGTGTCAGACCGAGTGCTTGGATCGGCTGTGAGAAGCAGATAATTTTTAGTGCCTGCGACGAGAGTTCGGTAATGTGTGGGTCGCCTGCGCTGAACGGGATAACGAGCCACGGCCCGAAAACAAAGTAGACGATGCCCATTGCGGTCATCCATAAGATACAGAAGCGCGTGGCGATCCACGTTGCCGCCGCCGCACGGTCGAGCCGCCGTGCGCCGAGCGATTGCCCCGATAGCGTCATTGCCGCCGTCGAGAAGCCGAAGCCGGGGAAAAGTGCCATCTGCCAGAACTGATTCGCCACCTGCTGCGCCGCGAATGCTTGGGTACCGAGGCTCACGATCACCGTCGCAAAAAGCAGGGTGCCGCCGGAGCGAAAGAGCGATTCGAGCATACTCGGCAAGCCGATGCCAATTAACTTCCGCTGCGTGACGAGATCAGGTTTCCACCCCTCCCGACCCGCGATGCTCACCCCGCGCCGCCCGCGCCAGACGAACGAAACGAGGATCGTCGCGCCGATCATCCGCGCCACGATATTGCCGATTGCCGCCCCCGTCACACCGAGATGCGGCAACCCAAGCAGACCGAAAATCAGCGGGAGCGACACGATGACATTCACGCCATTGATACCGAGCGTCACAAGCATCGGCGTGCGTGTGTCGCCCGTTCCGCGCATGATGCCGCTGCTAATGAGCATGGTAACGAGGAAAATCGTGCCGAGGGATTCGATGCGGAGAAATTGCCCGCCTTCCGCAACGACTTCCGGCGACGCCCCAAGCACCGCGATCAACTGAGGCGCGAAGAAAACGCCGAGCAATGCAGCGACCAGCGAGAGGATGCCGCCGAGGAAATACGATTGCTTCGCCGCCCGCGCCGCCTGATCCGGCTCCCGCGCCCCGATATGGAAGGCAACGAGCACAGTCGTGGCGGTGCTGACCGCAAAAAAGGTCGAAATCCCGACGATGAGGATTTGGTTCGAGACCCCAACGCCTGCAATCGCCGCCGCACCGAGCCGCGACACCATCGCCGTCGTCGCAATCTGCATCGCGGACTGAAGCAAGTTTTCTACGATACTCGGCCATGCGAGGCGCAACACCGTCCGTCGCAGCATTTGCGGCGTTTCGTTCTCCGGAATCGGCGCGGCGTTACGGCGGATCGGCGCAGGCGCGGCATCGCTCTTCGCATGTGGCGAGTCGAGCGCGGCGCGGGCGGGGGCAGTGGACATGGAAAAACCCGTTCCTTCCGTGGCAGTTACACATCGTGGTGTTGCGGCACGATACCTGAGGCTACTACCGCAGGGCGCGTGCCGTCAAACACCGCAACACTTCCAGCACCTGCTGCACTACAGGACGGAGATGCTACGACGCCGCGGCGGGTTCCTCCGCGAGATCGGGGCGCAGCACCCGCGCACCGCGTAGGTACACATGGCGCATCTCACGTTGCGCTTTCTCGCTATTCACATGGAGCAGCACGCGTACCGCCATCTTCAACCCACCGGGAACATCCATCTCATGGGCGCACATCTGCGGAATATCGCCCCACCCGATTTGACGGGCAGCAGCAGCGGGCCATTCCGCATTGAGGTCTCGCGTTGTCGTCCAGAATGCACTGGACACTTCTGCAAGATCGAGAGTATTCGCCGCGACGATAGCACGGACGAGCTCTTGCGTCACTTCCATAATCTCTTCCGCCGTGTTCGCAGTCGCGGTCGTCGCCCCTCGGATGCCCCGTACCGACATTCGTTCACTCCGTTCGCGCTAAGTACCGAGGTTCGAGGTTCGAGGTTCGAGGTTGCCGTTCCGCATATCGTGGCTCACAGCGAAGCGCACGATATCACACGCGATAGATCGGTACACTCATCCTCAGTCCTCAGCCCTCGGCACTCCCTACTAACCAGCGGACGAATGCAGCAGCACCGGCGGCGCGTTCGTCCGGCGGCAATTCGTCCAATTTTTTCACTAATGCGCTCCCGACAATTACCCCGTCCGCCATCGCGCCGACTGCCGCGACATGCTCCGGACGCGAAATCCCGAATCCGACCGCGACCGGCACGCGCACCTGCGCCCGCACCCGCTCGAGATACGCGCCGAGATCGTCCGCCAGTGCGACCCGCGCCCCTGTCACCCCGGTAAGCCCGACGCAATAGACGAACCCCGTCGCCAACGCCGCAACCTGCGCGATGCGCCGCTCCGTACTCGTCGGCGCGAGCATCGGGATCAGCGCGACGCCGTGTGCATCGCACGCCGCCCGCAACACGCCCGCTTCCTCCGGCGGGAGGTCTGCGACGATTACGCCATCCACCCCTACCGCCGCGCACGCTGCGGCGAATGCCGCTTCGCCGCGCTGCATGATCGGGTTGGTGTAGCCGAGGAAGACAATTGGCACCGTGACGCCCGCCGCCCGCAGGTCTCGCACCGCATCGAGGCAGGTATCGAGCGTCGTACCGTTTGTAAGGGCGGTTTGCGTACTGCGCTGGATCACGACGCCATCGGCAAGCGGATCGGAGAACGGCACGCCGAGTTCGACGATGTCTGCCCCCGCCGCAACGAGTGCAGGCACGACCGCGCTTACCGTTGCCGCGTCGGGATGCCCGACGGTGATGTACGGGATAAATGCTGCCCGCCCCGCCGCTTTCGCCACCGCGAATGCTGCATGAATCCGCCCGACACCGGACAAGGCAGAAGACCGCGCCTTACTACCCGACGCATGTTGCACATTGCTCATTGCAGTGTCACTCCCAGTGCCTGCGCGACGGTCCCCATGTCCTTGTCACCACGCCCGGAAAGGCAGACGGCGATGACGGCATCTTTCGGCATCGTCGGGGCGATACGGACGGCATGCGCGATGGCGTGCGCCGATTCCAATGCGGGGATGATTCCCTCGGTACGCGAGAGCAGTTGCAGCGCGTCGAGGGCTTCGGTATCGGTCGCGCCGACAAACTGCGCGAAATCAGCATCGGCAAGCCATGCCAGTTCCGGGCCGACACCGGGGTAATCCAGCCCCGCCGAGATCGAATGCGTATCTATGATCTGTCCGTCCGCATCCTGAATGACATAGGAGCGGGAACCGTGGAGTACACCGATGCGCCCTGCGGTGATGCTCGCAGCGTGCTTGCCGGATTCCATCCCCTCGCCCGCCGCCTCGACGCCAATCAGTTGTACCGCCGTGTCGCGCACGAACGCATGGAACATCCCCATCGCATTCGAGCCGCCACCGACACACGCGATAACGACATCAGGCAATTTTCCCGCCTGTTCACGCAGTTGCACCCGCGCTTCTTGCCCGATGATCGCCTGAAAATCGCGTACCATCATCGGGTACGGATGCATCCCCGCCACGGTGCCGATGCAGTAATAGGTTGTCTCTACATTCGTTACCCAGTCGCGGATCGCTTCATTGAGTGCGTCCTTGAGGGTGCGCGAACCGCTCGTGACTGGCACTACTTCCGCACCGAGCAACTTCATCCGAAAGACATTGAGCGACTGCCGCGCGATGTCCACTTCACCCATGTAAACGACGCACTCCAGACCGAGCATCGCGCAGACCGTCGCGGTGGCGACGCCGTGCTGCCCCGCGCCCGTCTCCGCGATCACGCGGGGCTTGCCCATGCGCTTGGCGAGCAACCCCTGACCGAGCGCGTTGTTGATCTTGTGTGCGCCGGTATGGGCGAGGTCTTCCCGCTTCAGCCAGATTTGCGCCCCGCCCAGTTTGTCCGAGAGTGCCTTCGCATGATAGGTCGCAGTCGGTCTGCCGACGTAATGCCGCCGCAGTTCGCCCATCTCGGCGAGAAATGCGGGATCATTACGGGCATTTTCATATGCCGCTTCCAGTTCCGCGAGGGCGGGCATGAGTGTTTCGGGAGCGTATTGCCCGCCAAACTTCCCGAACCGTCCATGCGCATCGGGATACTCGGCAACGGGCGGTAGCGTGTCGAGCAATGCATCGGCAGTGAGTTCGGAAGAATGTGTCTGTACCATCGGAGCGTCCTTCTAGCGTCGAGCATCATATCGCGTGCGGTAGTGTAGCACAGGCAGTCAGAGACGACGCCATTTCATCGGGCGGTTAACGTCGCACCGGAGTACTCACACGTTCAGATTGTACGAGGTATTTTCGTCCGGAGAGAAGTCGGTCACGGCGCGTCTAGCCCCTCGTGCATACGCAGTGGATGCGGCACACGCGATGTTGCCTTATTCCGGGCGCGGCACGATGTCGCGGGCAGCGGGGCCACGCATCCGCGTATCACCAACGCGGCGCGTAATGCGGCGGGTATCGAAATGCTCCATCGCCGCCTGTGCGTACTTGCGCGTCGTCCCGACCGCATCGCGGAACTGCGCCAAGGTCACGCCGCCCTGTGTATCAATCAGCGCGAGGGCGGTGCGTGCCATCGCATCGTATGCCGCCTGTCCGAACACTACGCCGTCACCGGCACGCACGATCTGCCCCGCATCTGCAAGGAAGGCGAGTGTTTCGGCAGTCACCCCAAATGGCGCGGTGTCGGGCGGGTTGTACGGCTCCCGCACGAGTGCCGCAAGCAGCGCGTCGGCGGCAGCGCGTTGCGCGGGCGGCAGCGTGGGGATATGGTCGGGCAAGCGCAGCGTCGGCGTCTGCCCGCCCTCCGCGACGATCACGCCGCGCTGCGCCAAATAGCCCACGAACGCATCGAAAAGGTGTGGGGCACGTCGCAACCGCGACTTTGCCTCCTCGCGGGGGATGCCGCGCCGCAGCGGGTTCTCGGCGTGATACGCCGCCAGCAATCCCGCCACCTGTACCGTAAGCACATCTGCAGCCGTTGCGAGCATGAGCAGGGTTTCCGGCGCAAGGGTATCCGCGTCGCCGTCCGTGAGCGCAATGATCTCGCTCACCGCAACGAGGTCGGTGAGGATACGACGCGCGTCGTCATCGTCCGCACCCATCCCCGCAATCACGTCGCGCACTGTCCGCGCTGTTACCGCCAGTACTTGACGGGCGAGATCGGCGGGCGTGCCCCGTGCGAGGCTTGTCAGACGGCTGAGCGTTTCGGGGTGAAACCGACGGTGACGACGCGGTGCGGTTTCGATCACGGTGCCGCCGCCAATGGTCAATCCCGGCGACGGACGGCGCACAATGAAGCGGTCGCCACGTACTACCGCGACGGGTTGCGCGAGGCGCAGTTGCACCCATCCTATTTCGCCCGCCCGCAGGCGATCCGCGTCGAGCAATGTGACCCGCCCCGCCACCTCCGACGCCCCGACGAACACATCCACCGCATCATTCTGTGCAAGATCAGGCGCACCCGTCGCCAGCCGCAACCGCACATCGAGAAGCGACACCGGCACGAGCCAGCCGGGGACCGTCAACACATCGCCGCGCCGCACATCCTCTACTGCGACGCCGCTGATGTTGACGGCGGCGCGGCTTCCCGGCATCGCCTGCGCTACTTTTGTACGGTGCATCTGCACGCCGCGCACCCGTCCGCGTACGCCGTCCGGCAGCAATTCCACCTCTTGCCCGACCGAGAGCGTGCCATCGAGCAGCGTCCCTGTCACCACCGTGCCGAACCCGCTCACCGAGAAGACACGATCCACCGGCAATCGGGGACGCCCGTGCGCCGCACGCACCGGCGTCGCGGCAAGCAGACCATCGAGCGCATCTTTCAGCGCGTTCAGCCCTACGCCCGTCGCCGCCGAGGTCGCAACAACGGGCGCGGCGGCAAGTGTCGTCCCCACGAGGGCTTCGCGGGTCGCTTCCTCCGCGAGGGCGAGAAAATCGTCGTCTACGCTATCGGCTTTCGTCAGCACGATGATGCCGCGCTCGATACCGAGCAGATCGAGAATGGCAAGGTGTTCGCGGGTCTGCGGCATCGGGCCTTCATCGGCGGCAACAATGAGCATTGCCGCATCTAACCCACCGACACCCGCCAGCATATTCTTGATGAACCGCTCGTGTCCCGGCACATCCACGATGCTGATCTCCTGCCCCGATGGCAGCGTCAGCCACGCGAAGCCGAGATCAATCGTCATCGCCCGCGCTTTTTCCTCCGCGAGGCGGTCGGGATCAATTCCCGTCAGGGCGCGGACGAGCGAACTTTTGCCATGATCCACATGCCCCGCCGTCCCGACGACGAAAGCGCGTTCAACTGTGCGAGCATCGGGAGTAGTCATGCTGCGAATTGTAACATCGCTGCCCACGCATGCGGGAGGGGAAGGAACGAGGAATCAGTAACGCGCGGGAACGGTGCATTGCGCGTTGCTGATTCTTCGCTACTCACTGCTTTTACGGCGCGAACGGTGCGCTTGCCGCGTCGAGGGCGGTGATATCGTCGGATGTAAGGGCGAGGTCGGCGGCGGCGATGAGGTCGTGTGTCTGCGCGACTGTCGTTGCGCTGGCAATTGGCGCAGTGATGCCGGGGCGGGCGATGATCCATGCCAACGCCACCTGCGCCGGGGTGACGCCGTGCGCCGCTGCGACCGTGTCCAGTGCACCCAGCACCGCGTAACCACGTTCGTTCATGTAATTGCGCTCGATGCCGCCCGCACGCGGCGTCTGCGGCAACGGTTGCCCCGCACGATACTTACCTGTCAGGAAGCCGCTACCGAGTGACGAGTACGTGATCACGCCGACACCCTGCTCGACGCAGAGCGGTTCCAGTTCGCGCTCGTATGTCGCACGATTGACGAGGCTATAGACGGGCTGGATCGCATCGTAGCGTGCGTATCCGCCGCGTTCGCTTGCACCGAGGGCGAGTGCGAGGCGGTACGCCTTGAAATTCGACGCACCGAGATAGCGTACTTTGCCCTGCGCCACGAGGTCATCGAGGGCGCGGGCAGTCTCGTCCATCGGCGTGGTCGCGTCGTCTTGATGCGTCTGGTAGAGGTCAATATAGTCGGTCTGGAGGCGGCGCAGCGATGCTTCCACCCCCGCCATGATGTGATGGCGCGACAGCCCGCGCTCGTTCGCGTGGTCGCCCATCGGCGAACCAACCTTCGTCGCAACGATCAGCGCGTCGCGGTTGCCGCGCTCCTTCATCCATTTGCCCAGCACGAGTTCGGATTCGCCGCCCGTATTGCCCGGTGCCCAGCGCGAGTAGACATCGGCGGAATCAATGAAATTGCCGCCGCCCGCCACGAATGCATCGAGCACGGCGAATGACGACGCCTCATCCGCCGTCCACCCGAAGACATTGCCGCCGAAACAGATCGTGGATACCTTCAACCCTGTACGCCCCAATGACCGAAACTGCATTACGCTTTCCTCTCTCGTGCGAAATCATCGTCTCCCCACACGATAGCAGACAAACCTGCGCTGCGAACACGAAAAACGGACAAACGAGTAACCGCATTCTGTCGTGTGGTCAGACGCCGGGGGGCAGCAGGGTATCGAGCCAGTCGTACGAGAAATAGGGGCGTACGACGGGACGGAGGTCTTTCGCGCTGTGTTTCTGGAAAATCGCCAGCACATCGCGTGCGGTGACGATGCCATAGAGGTTCGCGGTGTAGAGGTCGTGCAGGGCAGCGAGGAAGCGTTCCGTTCCCATCACGTCGCGCATCACGGCGTATACTTTGCGCCCGCCGTTATACGCGCAGTACGTCGCGTCTTCGTCACTGAGGGTGTTCCACACCGTGATATTCACCTCGCAGGGCAAGGTACGGGGCAGTGTGGCGGATGTGTCAACACCGTCGTAAATCGCCCGCTCGAACAGGCTTGCCGCGCCTTCGTCAACCCACGGGTCGGTCTGCGGGTGCGTGCCGATCATGCCGTAAAACCACTGATGCGCGGTCTCGTGCGCCACCAGCACATCCACATTGCGAATGCGCGATCCTACCATCGAAAGCATTGGCGTCTCCAAGCCCCCCGGCATCGTTGGTCCCGCATCCGCGATGCGATAGACCGGATACGCATACGGCCCAACCCACGCGCTCAGTTGCTCGATGCTGCGGATTGCGTCATCCAGCATACGTTGCGGCACTGTAGGGTTCTGCGTGTACTGCGCAGCAACCGTATAGATTTCCACCGCCACACCCGTTTTCGTTGTGCCACGCAGTACGTCGTAGTCCGGCGAGAGCAGCGCGGCAAAATCGCGCACCCTCGGGGCGTCTATCGCATAGATCGTGCGCCCGCCCGCCGTGCTGCGCGACCCGACGACGCCCGTACTGGCAAGCACCATATCTGCAGGAATATCGAGCGACACATGAAAATCACCCGTCGCGGTATACACGGCGTCGAATTGCGCGTGATACCCGTGATCGTCGGTCAGGATGGGGAACCAGTAGCCGAGCCGCAGCACATCGCCATCGCGCCGCGTAGCGTCATACCCGTCGCCACCGTCCCCGATCAACAAGTGAAAGGCGAAACTAATGGTGCGCGATTCGCCCGCCTCGATCCCCGGCCATTCAGGGAACGAGAGGCGGATTTCTGCCTGATCTACTGCCGCAGGCACGCCGTCTATCGTTGCACCGTCGAGCGTGAACCAGCCGTAATGGGCAGCCGTGACACCGAACATCGCCGCACCCGCCCGCGTCCCTGTGCGGTTCGTCAGTTGCACGCGCTCGGTGCCGTCCACGCGCATACGCCCCGCGCTATCGAGAGGGCTGATCTTCGCCGTGATCGTGTAGTCCGCCGCGAGGGGCGCAATATCCGCCGTTGCGGGGTGCGGATCAGCAGGGTCTTGCCCACGCACCGTGGCCGGCAATGTAGGCGCGAACGGTGCCGACACCGCCGCAACGGGGAACGCCGCCCGCAACATGCAGCACACGAGAAAAAGCGGGACAGCACAATGCACGAATCGGTTTCTCATGCCGAGAGTGTAACGGACTGCCGCTTGCCGTCAAGTGAACATAATGCATATACTGTCGGGGGATAGCGCGGCAGTGTACCGACGTGGTACGCTGTGCCGAACGCAAGTAGTCACGAAGACCGAGACCAACCGTTCACGAGAGTGTTGAGCGGTCGAAATAGATGTATCTACCGGGAGGATGGGGAACAATGGCAGATCCCGAACGCAAGTGTAGCACCTGCAAGTTCTATGAGCCTGCCCCCATCTGGCGTAAGGGGTGGTGCCGGAACCCGTTGCTGTACGCACCGCAGCAGTCGCATCTCGTCGCGGAGGACGATCTCGACTGTTCACGCGGGTTGAGCGATTACTGGGAAGGGGCGGACGGGACCGGCCCGAATGCGGGGGTCAATCTGCTCGCGGGCGGGGGAGACGCTTTCAGCCGCCTGCCAGAACCGCGCGGCGGCGATGCGTGGAGCAGTGGAGCGACACCGTATGGCGGCGCATCCGGTACCACGAACACCCGCGCTCCTGCATCCGACGACGACGGCTATGCCCCACAGGAGAGCGAGTATAACGCCGGACAGAATACGCAGGGTGGTGCGCGGTACGCCGGCGCGACGGGCGGCAATGAAGATGTCCGTAACCCATGGGACAATTCCCGCTCCGGCTACGGCACACCTCCCGCCGCATCTGCCGACGAGACCGACCCGCGCTACAGCGGCTACGGCGTACCCGCCGCAGGCTACGGTACCACACCCGACCCCACGACGCAGAATCCGTGGGAAACTCCCGCCGAGTACGACGATCCCAACGCCCCCCGCCCGATACGCGGTCCCTATGAGCAGGAAACATACGGGCAACCACAAGGCGGCTACGGGCAGCAGGGTGGCTATGGTCAGCAAGACCCCTACGGGCAACCGCAAGGGGGATATGGGGTACAAGGCGGTTACGGCGAGCAGCAGGACCCCTACGGGCAACCGCAGGGTGGCTACGGACAACCCGCCGCGCAATACGAAGACCGCGACCGAGGCGGCTACACGCCCGCGCCGCCAATGTATCCCCCTCCCGGCGCAGAGAACGACCCACCACCGAAGAGCGGTAGGGGACGACGGGGCGTACCGCAACCTGCCACTGTCGCCA
>JBBRMX010000029.1:0-23616 GCA_038230615.1 Thermomicrobiales bacterium
CAGCCCGAACAACTCGGCAATTGCACCGATGATGACGATGTTCTTGCCGCGTTTCGCACCGACCGAGTTCGCCAGTTCGACGGCGGGAATCTCGTACTTCGTGCCGGTGAACCACGATGGCGGGGTGTACTCGGAGGGGTCGTACAGCACTACCCCGTCCGGGCGCAGGTCATTGTGGTGCAGCGTCCACGCCTCTTTGTTCAATGTGACGAGCACATCTACCTGATCGCCGTACGAGAGCACCTGCGTGATGTCCGTTCGCAACTGGAACAGCACGGGACCGCCGCGAATTTCGGCGGGATAGGTGCGGAAGGTATGCACCCACGCGCCGCTCTCCGCGGCTGCTACCGTGATAATGTCACCGATGGTAACCATGCCGTCGCCCGACTCGCCGCCAACGCGGATCACAAAATCCGTCGCGTCCATATACTGCCTCTGCTCCTTAACGAAATCATCATGCGTTCATCAAACATACCATCTCCATTGCATTCGCACAATAAAACGGCAGGCATTGCCTACCGTTTTACGTGGGTATGATAGGTATTCTCTATGATCGGGAAAGCAGCGTCCTATACCTGCCTGTGCGGGGAGGCGTTGGTATCAGTCCCGCGTGACAGCAATACAGGTGATCGGGGGAAGACCGGTGATCTCCTCCTGCCACGATTGCCCGTTGTCGCGGCTCCGCATGACGATGCCCGCTGCGGAACCGTAGAACAGACCGCTGCCGAGGCGTGCATCGTTGTCGTCGCCCGCAATGGCGCAGATACCGACCTGTGCTGCGCTAGGGACCGGCTGCCAACCACCGCCGTGAAGGTTGGCGCGGTAGAGCGTATTGCCCGTGACGGTGTAGAGATCGTTGGCAGTCATGCTCACCCATGTGGCGATGCCTGCGGGCAGCCCGTCAGATTGCGCCGTCCATGTCGTGCCGCCGTCAGTGCTGAGGGAGACGCCGGTATCCGTGGCAGCGGCGATCACGGTGCGGTCTGCGGGGCTGACGGCGAGACTGTGGATGTGGGTGGGAGCGCGGGGGACGAAATCCCAGACATGCCCGTTATCGGTGCTGCGAGCGAGACCGTCCGGGTCAATGGCGGCAAGGATGCTATAGCGGTCGTTCGGGGAGGCGACTGCGGCGCGGACGACACCGGCGGGGCGGTTGACCCTCGCCAGTTCTTCGGGTGTTCCCCAGAGTTCGCGGATGCCGTCGAGTTTTTCCCAGTTCGTGCCGCCATCGCCACTGGCGTACAGCAATGCGCGATCCATGCCCGCGTAGACGATTTTCGGAGCATCGCGGCGCACGAATACGCTGTGCGCGTCGCCGCCAACGCGGATAATCGCGCTGTCGCCCGCATCGTTGCTGGTGTAAATGCCCTCGTTGTCTACCGCGATAAAGAGGTAGTTCGGGCTGGAATGGTCGTAATCGAGGGCGACGATGCGCCTGCCGGTGAGGGTGCCGTGCGCCTCGCGCCAGCCGCGCTTGCCCTCGACGACAGTGAACAAGCCGCGCTCCGTACCGATGTACAGTTGTGTCGCCATCGTGCCTCACCTTCCTCCTCGCGTGCGCCCCATTGCGCTCCCCGCCGCGCTGCATCGCACGGCGGTGGCAGCGATGCAGTGTAACGAAATACGGGGCTGACCGCTACCCCTGTGTTGCGGTATCTACCCCTAGCGTCACGGCGTATCGCCCGCCGCGTTCGACAGGGAAGCGTGCGGGGTGGTCGGCAGGAGTGTCGAGCAGCGTCGTTCCGGCAGCATCGGTAATGCGGCAGGGAAGCGGCGGAGTGGAGACAAGTGCGGCGGTGAGGGTGCCATCATCGGCTGCATAATAGGTGAGATCGAAAACGACACCGCGATAGTGCGTGCTGGCGAGGGTGAAGGTGCCGCGCCAGTTCGCGGGCAGACCGGGGGCGAGGGTGAAGTGGATACCGCGCCAGCCCGTTTCGTCCTCCCGCAGACCGACGACATGCCGCAGGACGAGCGAAAGCGTCTCCGCGCCCCAACCGTAGGCGTCATTGCCGGTGAATTTCGTGAGCGGTTCCGGCCAGTATTCGCGGGCGACACCCGGAGTGGGGCGTTCGTCCGGAGATTGCGTGCGGCGGTCGTTTTCGGTGTAGACGCGCTCTGCGATCTTGGCGACGAACTGCGCCGCCCACGCATCTTCGCCGAGGGCGGCGGCAACATCACAAAGCACGCCGCTCCACGAGGGCCACCATCGCCATGGCGCGGTATCGTAGTGCGCCAGTTCGCTGCGGAGGGCGGTTTGCTGTGCCGGAGAGAGATCGAGCAGGGCGGGGGTGAGGGACATGGGCGAGAAACGGTTCGGGTCGGTCTCCCAGTAGGTGCTCGACCCCTCGATGAATCGCCCCGCCGCGACATCCCAATCGCGGAACCGCCCGGTGTCGCCGTCCCATAAGGTCTGGGTGCGGGCGGCGTAGTCACGTGCAACGGCGTCCCACTCAGCGGCGGACCCATCGTCGCCGACAACGGCAAAAAGGTCGCGCAGAATCTGGGCAGAAAGCGACATCGCGGCGTGTAACTCTACCGGGCGGGTGCGTCCCTGAATCACCCCGTCGCCGGTGCCGCGTGGGTCGAGGCGGGGGTTATCGTCTTCGCCGGATTCCCATGTGCAGTGGTACGAGAGCCAGCCGCCGTCATCGGTGCGTTCGGTGAGCCACCAGCGGAGGTAGCGGGCAAGATAGGGTGCCAGTACCTGCATCCGTCCGGGGTCGGGTTGGCGGCGCAGTAGCCGTGCGATGTGGACGAAGGGCAGGCACCACGCGGGCGATGTGCCGCAGACTGCCCCGTCCGAGGCAACCATATTCGGCTCTCCGCCCCGGAAGACGCACGGTATCTGGTCGCCGGGGGTATCGCGCAGCAATGTCAGCAAGGCGTCCTGCGCCCGTGCGGGTTCTGCAAGACCGAGGCGGTCGAGGTCCAACACGCCTTCGGCAAGGACTGCACGCGGCCACGGTGCCATCCATGAGGGCCACTCGCCGCCGAACACCCCACCGGGGGGCTGGAGCAGCAGGCGCGTCGTCTCCATGTCGTATACCCAACCGCGCCGCCAGTGTGCCGGCCAGTCTCCCGCGAGGCGAGGGGCGCGATCCCAGAATGCATCGTCGGCGCGTTGTTTCTGCTCCTCGATTTTCAGAGCGGAACGCCACCATGTCCCCACATCGGTCGGCACGGGGATATTGACGAGCATTGCCGAGCCTTCCCATGTCTCTCCGGCACGCAATTGGACGTGCTCCCATGCGCCGGGGAGGGGCGACCGGCTGAGGCGCGGGATCGTCTGTTCGGAGAGGAGCAGGGTGTGCGGTTCCGGCCCGATAAGCAGGGCGCGGTCTCCCAACGCCCGCCATGTCCCCGCCGTGCGGTCATTCTGGAGAAGCCAGCCCCACCGTCCTGCGCAGCCGCCGCCCGCATTGGCGCGAATGATTGCGTGGGCGACGAGCACTCCCGCCCGCAGCCGAAAATAGGTGAGCCGCAGTGTACCGCCCGGTATGGTGGCAGAGAAGGTCATCAACTGGCTGGAATGGTGGGAGGCGTGGAGACCGTGGGGTGTCCAGTCGGCGCGGGTGAGCAGCGGGGGGGCATTGTCGGGGCGGAAAGCGGCGCAGAGATGAACCGCACGGCGGGGGTGGACGTATCCCCACCCGATGCCGAGGTAGGTTTCGCTTGTGCGGATGGTGCCGCCACTCGCATCGTTCCATGCGCGGGCGACGTGTTCGGGGCTGTGGAGGTAGCCAAACGGCGTGTACTGGTCGGTGGGGAACGTCATGCGGCGGTCGCTCCTGTTTGGCGGGCTGCGATGGGCGGGTTTTGTGCAGCGTCCAGTGTAATGAAGGAGAGGGGTATCGGCAACGATTGCCCATTCGCCTCTTTATCTAGTGGCTGCGGCGCAACTCGTTGTGTGTCGTGTGTCTTTGGTGCGTCGGTATGCCGCGTGCCGCGCCGGGTGGTACAGTTTTGCGACCGGTTGCGTCCTCCCCGTGCATTTCGTCGAGAGGTGATTCAATGGCTGATCTGCCCGCTGAAATTCTTGCCCCGGAGTATTATCGCCGCAACGACGAGCGCGACGATGCGGCATTCTATGTCGCTCCCCGCCTCGTGGCGCACATTGATGCGCGTGCGATTGCCGCGACGACTACCTTGTACCGTGAGATTCTGCGTCCCGATGCCGATGTGCTCGATCTGATGAGCAGTTATTACTCGCATCTCCCGGAGCCGCGCGGAGCATTTGCCCGCAGTGTCGTCGGGCTTGGCATGAATGCGGACGAACTGGCGCGGAACCCGCAACTCGATGCCTATGCCGTCCAGAACCTGAACCGCGATGCCACGTTGCCCTACGATGATGCGTCGTTCGATGCGGTGCTCTGCGCGGTATCGGTGCAGTATTTGCAGCAGCCCGTGGCGGTCTTCGCGGAGGTAGCGCGGGTGTTACGACCGGGCGGAATCTTCGCCATCACGTTCTCGAACCGGTGTTTCCCGACGAAAGCGGTTGCGGTGTGGCTCAGCACGGACGACGCGCAGCATCTCGAATTGGTACGGGCATATCTCATGGCGGCGCGGGGCTTCGAGCGGATCGAGACGGCGCAACGCAACGCCACACGCAGCGGCGACCCGCTCTATGCGGTGACTGCCTCCCGTACCATTGCAATGTTGTAACGGGCGTGGGCGGCGTGTGAGAGATGTTGCATACTGGGGGCGAAGAAGCAGCGCAGGCGGCGATACCGGACATTCTCCGGGCGATCCTGTGGCTGCCGTGCTACGTCCCCGCCTGTGACATGTGATGCGCCGCATCCTCCGATACCCGCTGCCACTGCCGTTGTCGTCGTTGTTGCCATCGTCATTGCTTTTTGTTTCGTTGTCTCCCTTGTGGTAGAAAGCGCATTCGCATTTTCTCCCACTCCCTTTCCCGTCTCACCGCCTTGCCGCCTCGCCGGTCTTTCTCATTCTCATTCTCAAATCCGGTGACGGAATTTGAGAATGAGAATGCGAACGCGCAGTCGAAACCGAATCGAAACCGCAAATACGCAATGCCAAATCCCTGCTTTTACTGAAGGGAAAAGAAGGGAGGCTGCACGGTGCGGTGTGTTGGCACCTGCCCGTCAGCACGTGGGTTCCTCGGTTTCTGCTCAGCCCTCGAACAGCGGGGCGAGTTCGTCATGCATCCGGTCGAGGGCGGCTTGTGGCGAGAGTTGGCGGGTCATCGCCAGCCCAATGGAGCGCGTGAAGATCGCGGTGACTTCGTTCGCTTGTGGGGGCGCGGGGATCGGGGCGGTGTCGGGCAGGGTATCTACTACATCGTAGAAGACGCGCCAGTTTTTCGGGCCGAGGTCGGGCGTCCAGAGATCGGTGGTCGCCAGTGAGCGGCGGGCGGGGGTGGTCGCGCCGCCTTTGACGGTCGCGGCGATGGTCTCTTTGCGTATGCGGTATTTAAGAAACTCCCATGTGGCGTCTTTGTTGCGCCCTTGGGGGAGCATGACATAGCCGCCGATGCCCAGTTGATGCCGCCGTGTGCGCCACTTCGGCATGAGTGCGACATCGTAATCTCCCGGCGGCACTTTCGCATCGTGGACACCGGAGACAGAATATGCCCCGGACGCAAACATCGCCAGTTGCCGGTTGGCGAAGAGTTGGAGGGTCTGCGACTGAAGGGAATCGGCGGCGGCAGCGGGCGGGGCGGCATTGTCGCGGTAGGTGAGGTCTACCAGAAATTGCAGTGCCTCGACATTGCGGGCATCGTTGGCGCGGGAGTGCGCCCATCGCCAGCCACCGCTGCGCCCTTTCACGGCGGGATCGCCTTTGTAGAATGTCTGCCAGAGCCAGTCACCGCCGCGTACTTTTTCCTCGGTAAGAATATTGCCGTCGTTGACGAAAAACCACGGCATGGCACCACCCCACAGGCGGTTCGTCCACGCGAAACCGTATGTGCGGGTTGCGCCGTTCGTGCGCTCGGTTGCGCGGGTAGCGGTGGCGACAAAATCATCCTTCGTCCATATGTCGGAGGGGAGAGGGATGCCCTTCGCGGTGAGCGCGGCGGCATTGTAGTAGATGTGTGCGGCGTTGAAATCGCTCGGTAGTTCGTAGAGATGCCCGTCTACCATCATTGCTTCGATCAGCACGGGGGCAACATCGCGGAAATATTCGCCCAGTTCTTCACGGTCACGCATCACATAGGTATCAAGCGGCGCGGCGTAGCCCTGACCCGCCAGCACCTGTGTTCCTTCGGTGGCGACAAAGGCGGCGTCCGGGGCGTTGCCAGATTTGATCTGCCCGATAATGCGGTCGAGATAGCCGTTCCAGTCCGGGGTGTTGACGGCGTAGATGTCGAGAGCAATATCGGGTTGCAACTGGGCAAAGTCCGCGTAGAGTTCCCGCTCATACCGGGCGGTGTCGTCGGAGCCGAAGCGGGCAATACGAAGGGTCACGGGAGTACGCCGGACGACTGCCGGGGCAGGGGTGCGCGGTGGGGCTGTCGGTGCCAATGTTGGTGTAGGCGTCGGGGGCGGTGTTGCTGCGGTTCCGGTGATGGGGGCGGCAAACGCGGCAGCGATCGTTCCCCCGGCAAGGAGTGCGGCGCGGGCAAGCAGGGCGCGGCGGCGCAGGGGTCGCGGTTCGGCTGGCATCGGTTTTCTCTCCCGGTGATGATTGCACAGTATCTGAAGGTAGTTCGTAGCACAGAAGTGGTCTGCACGCAAGCAGCAATCGCGGGTTGCCCCCGCACGGTGGGTGTGCGACCATCCCCGGTATGAACGACCGAGACGATCTGCACGACGAATACCGCCCGTGGTTTACGTACACATTGGCATTGCCGGACGCTGCGATGTATCCGGCAGTGGCGGTGAAACTGGCGCGGCTGAACCCGGACGATGCCGAAGCCCTCTGGCAGTCGTGGCGACACTATGCCCCGACCGCGCCCGACCCCGCACGCGCGGCGACATTCGCGGCGGGGCTGCGGCGTGGGGTGGAGCGTGTTGCGTGTGCCGGTGCGCCACATCTCGCGTGGGTCTCTGTCGGGCCGCCGCGTGATGCGATTCCCGATAGCGCGTGGGTGTTGCTGACGAGCGGGGTGCCACTCAGTGCCAGCCTCGTGCGGCTGCTGGCGGGGGCGGGAAGTGAGCCGGTGACGGTGATTGCCGTGCAGCGTGGTGGGGAGCGTGTCCCGCAGGACGAGCGCGGGCCGTTCCTATTGCCCGCCGTGTGACCAGCCGTGTGACCGACTATGTGCGCGAATGCTTGACAAGCCGCACGACGCACGGTACCCTCGGCGCATCTGAACTGGTACAACCACCCGACCACTTTGCATCGTTGCACTCGGCATTTAGCAGGTTGGCGAGGGACACAAAGAGTGGCATTCACGACGGTAACCGCCGTGCGCTCGTCCGAAGGCGTCGTGCGGCAGATCGAGGCGCATGTCCGGGCGGGCGGGTTGCGGCGCGGGCAGAAATTGCCGAGCGAACGCGAACTGAGCGAACAGTTCGGCGTTAGCCGGGGCATCGTGCGCGAGGCGATCAAGTTGCTCGAAGGGAGCGGGATGCTCGAATCTCGCCATGGCAGTGGCGTCTATCTCGCGTCCGACCCAACGCCGATGATCTCGCGTGCGTTGACATTTTCGGTCACGCCGGACGATGCATCGGTGCGGGCATTGTTCGCCTTCCGTGAGGAACTGGAAGCCGTCGCGGTACGGTTTGCCGCACAACAGACGGACGCAGAGGCATTCGCGGGGGTGTACACCGCACTCGATGCGAACAGCCGGGCGGTCGCGGCGCAGGATTGGGACGCCTTTTCGGAGACTGATATGCACCTGCACGCCGCGATCGCAGAAGCAGCGCACAACCCGTATCTCGCGGCGGTGGTCGGAGCAACACGACAGATGCAGCGGGAAGTCATGTGGCTCTTCGCGCAGCACGCCGGGACGCTCCCCACCGCGCAGGTGCAACACACGGAAATCGTCGCCGCCATCGTCGCGGGGGATGCCGACCGCGCCGAGCGTGCGATGCGCGACCATGTGCAATATACCGCACTATCGGTGCGGCAAGTGCTCGATGCGTTACAACACCCGACGACGAATACGACGAACGCCCACACCCAAGCCACAGGAGGAGCGACGATGCCCGCACCGACGCCAGACACGAACATGCACATGGACACGAGAACCGCATGAGCACACAATCAGTTCCCGCGCCGCGCCTCTCCACGCGGGAGAAACCGCCCGTGCCGTCATTGCTGAGCCGTCTCGTGTCGCTCTCGGAGGGGCGGGCGTGGGCATACCTGCTGCTGCTGCCAAGTATGCTGCTGCTGCTCGGTATCATCGTCTACCCTATCGGTTCCGGTATCGTGCTCAGTTTCCGCGAGATGCGGCTGACGCGCCCTGACCTTGGTACGCCGTTCGTCGGGTTGAAGCATTACCGTGCGCTGCTGGAAGATGATGTTTTCGCGGTCGCGCTCCGCAATACGGCGATATGGGTCGCGGTGGGGGTGACGAGCCAGTTTATTCTGGGGCTGATTACCGCCCTCGCGCTCAACCGCAATGTGCGCGGCTCAAACCTGATGCGGCTGCTCATCCTCATCCCGTGGTTCCTCCCATCGGTGGTGGCGGGGCATATGTGGGCGTTGATGCTCGATTCCCGCCTCGGCGTCATCAATGATTTGCTCGTGAAAGTCGGCATCCTCGACCGCTATCAGGCATGGTTCGTCAACCCCGCAACGTCGCTTTTGGCGGTGAGCGTCGTCGAGTTGTGGCGCAGCTTTCCGTTCTTCACGCTCTTTCTGCTCGCGGGGTTGCAGGCGATCCCGGACGAACTGTTCGAGGCAGCGGTGACTGACGGCGCATCGCTCTGGCAGCAGTTTCGCTATATCACTGTGCCGCTCCTGACGCCGGTGATCGTGGCGACGGTAGTGCTGCGCGTCATCGGGTTGGTCAACTCGCCCGATTTGCTCATCGTACTGACGAACGGCGGACCGGGGAATGCGACGCAAGTGCTTTCGCTCTACGCCTTCCAGACGGCATACACCGCCTTCAACTTCGGGTATGCGGCGAGTATTTCGGTGGTGATGCTGCTCTTGCTGATGGCATTTACGGTGGTCTACGTCCGGGTTTCCGGGGCAACAAAGGAGTAGCGCACGATGTTTGCCTCCCAACGACGCACCAACCGCTTTCTGGACGGCGTGACCTACGCGATTCTCCTGTCACTCGTCGTCTTCGCCCTCGCGCCGCTGCTCTGGACATTGCTTACCTCGTTCAAGGCAGAGAACGATATTGTCTCCGCGACCTTGCAGTACGTCCCGCAGCACTTCACGCTGGACAATTACCGCACACTCTGGCGTCGCTCCGGCTTTCCCAAACTGATCGCCAACAGCGCGATTGTCGCGGTGATGACGGTAGCGATCTGCCTGCTGCTCGGCTCGTTCGCATCGTATAGTATCTCGCGTTACCAGTTTCCGGGGCGCAACAAACTGCTGCTCTTTTTCCTCGTGGCGCGGATGTTTCCGGTGGTGCTGCTGCTCATCCCGCTCTTTGTGATGATGAAAAGCCTCCACTTGCTTGATAGCCATTTCGGGCTGGCACTCGCATACACGACCTTCCTCTTGCCGCTGACGATCTGGATGCTGAAGGGCTTCTTCGATGCCATCCCGCAGGACTTGGAAGATTCTGCCCGCATTGATGGCTGCACGCGCGTCGGGACGCTCTTTCGGATCGTGCTGCCGCTTGCCCGCCCCGGTCTGGTGGCAACGGCAGTCTTCGTGGCAGTCAGCGCGTGGAATGAGTTCCTGCTCGCCCTCATGCTCACGACCAGTCAGGGGTCACGCACATGGCCGGTGGGGTTGCAACTGATGGTCGGAGAGTTCCAACTTCCGTGGGGGCAACTCTGCGCGGGTGGGATGATTAGCATCCTGCCGATCATCATCTTCTTCGGGTTCATCCAGCGGTCGCTCATCCGTGGGCTGACGGCGGGCGCGGTCAAGGGATAGCATCTGCACCCCATACCCCGGCAGCAGCAGCATCGAATGGAGGGCATCGCGGCATACCAATCGTGTACACACCAGCGTCATCGTCGGGGTCTGCGTCGAGCAGCAACAGTACATCAGTATCGGAAGGAACGGACGACATGAGCGACACGACAAAACGGTTCAACCGGCGACAATTCGTGGCGGGCGCAGCGGCATTGAGTGCTGCCGCAGTGCTTGCCGCCTGTGGGAGCGATGCGGCAACCGCCGTGCCTGCCGCGACGGCTGCACCGACCAAAGCCCCCGCAGCGGCAGCGACCACCGCACCGGCAGCCGCCGCAACGACTGCACCTGCCGCAGCAGCGACAACTGCACCCGCAGCAGCCGCAACCACCGCACCGGCAACGGGCGGCACCGCCGCAACGACCGCGCCCGCAGCCCCTGCCGCGAATAGTGCGAAAGCAGTCGGGGCGATCAACTACTGGCATCACTTCACCAGCGACACTGAGATGACGGGTATGGAGCGCGTCATCGCCGGCTTCAAGACGAAGTACCCGATGGTGACACTGACGCAGGAGAATATCCCCAACGCCAACTTCATGCAGAAAGTCACGGCGGCAACGCAGGCGAAGACCCTGCCGGACACGCTGATGATCTCCGCAGACCGTGTCAATGACATGGTGGCGATGGGCGCGGTGCGCGACCTCTCCGACCGCATCACTGCCGCCGGGATGCGAAAAAACTTCCCCGATAACCGCTGGCAGGCAGGCACAGTAAACGGCAAGACCTATGGCGTCCCCGCCTTCATGTTCGTCAACTGGGTCTATTACCGGATGGATTACTTTAAGGATGCGGGCATCACTGCCCCCCCGAAGACATGGGCAGAGTTCGGCGACATGGCGATCAAACTGACGGACCCCTCCAAGAACCGCTACGGCTTCGGCTTGCGCGGTGGCGACGGCGGCGAGGGCTGGATTTCCACCCTGATGCGGGCATGGGGTTCGCCCATCGTGGACGACAAGGGCAAGCCGGCGATTGACATTGCCAAGACGACCGACGCGATCAAGTTCTACACCGATCTCTTCACCAAGTCGAAAGCCGCCCCGCCTTCCGCCCCGAACGACAGTTACGCCCAGATCATGACCGCCTTCAAGACGGGGCAAACTGCTATGGTCATGCATCACACCGGCTCCCTCAAGGAAGTGCGCGATGTGCTCGGTGACAAGATCGGCACCTTCCCGCTCCCCGCCGGTCCCGTCACCCGTATCACCGATGTCACGCCGCAGTACAACGGCATCTCCACCGGTACGAAAGACGACAAACTGGAAGCGGCGTGGGCGTGGGTCTCGCAGTGGACCGAAGTAGACGCCGAGGTTGCGCTGTTGCAAGAGACGGGCTACTTCCCTGCGAACACTGCCGCCGGGATGGACGCGAAAGTCACGGGCGATAAAATCTACGCTGCCGCCTCGGAATCGCTCGGCTACGGCACCATCGCGCCGCAGTTCGTCGGGAATGCGGGCTGGCAGAAGCAGACCGTGCTACCCGCCTTCCAGAAGGTGCTGCTCGGTCAGTCCACCCCCGCGCAATGTGCCGAAGAAATGGCAGCAGGCTTGAAGAAAGCAACGGCGTAAGCACATACCGACGTAACAATAACCAGCAGCGAGGAAGTGCGTTTGTAGCACTTCCTCGTCACTGGCTCCTCGGCACTTCCCCTTACATTCGGGCGATGGCTTCGGCTTGCTTGGAGGTGGGGGACATTTCCATCAGTTCGATGCGGTTGCCTTCGGGGTCGTCTATCCACGCTTGGCGGTTGCCGTCCAGCCCCGTCACGAGGGGGCGCGTGAGCACCACACCCCGCTCGATCAACTGCGCCACGACCCGCTCGATGTCGTCTACCGTCAGGCAGAGATGGTTCAGTCCCACCGCTTCACGCGGGGCGGGGCCGTCGCCCATGCCATTGGGGAAGAACTCCAGAAAGACCGTGTCCGTCACCCGCACATACACCAAGCGCACCCCGACGCCGTCATCGGCACGCAACCGGAACATCTCCGGCAAGCCGAGCGTCTCGGTGTAGAACGCCAAGAGTGTGTCCAGATCGCGTGCGCGAATCGCCACATGTCCGATACCCGTGATGCCTTCCATCGGTCGTCCCCCTCCTGCATATGGGTCGCTGTTCGTTGCGAACGGCGCAACCATACCACGCTCGCCGTTGCATGTTCTTGGCGACCTTGGCGGCTAGACGGTCGGCTACGGCTCTGGGTGCGGCTCCGTTCCCCGCTCCGGTGGCGGGCGGGAACGGGCAATGCGCCGCCGGAACCACCCCGCCACTTCCGGGAGCAACCCCTGTGGCATGAACCGCATGATGCCGACAAGGATGAGGGCGTACACGATGGTTTGCAGCACCACCGGGGCTTGCGATGGGAAGTCCGGGCGGGTCGAGACGCGCCTCAGCACCGCGGTCAGCACGACAATCGCCACAGAGCCGACGAGCGCACCGTACACATTGCCCAACCCCCCGACCGCCACGATGATAAGAAAAAGCACCGAGAGCGACGGCTTGAAACTGTCCGGCGAGAGAAACTTGAAATAGAGCGCGAACAGCCCGCCCGCTGCCCCCGCGAATGCCGCTGCAATCGCAAAGATCGTCAGGCGGTAGAGACGCACATTGATGCCGACCGATTCCGCCGCACCCTCGTTCTGCGCCAGCGCACGCAACGCCCGCCCCGGACGTGACCGCACGATGTTGGACGCCACCACCAATGCAGCAAATGCCACGAGCCAGATGAGATAGTACAGCGCGTCCGCCGTGAGGACGGTATCGCCGAGCGACGGCTGCCGGATGCCACGCAATCCAATCGGGCCGCCCGTGATCCCACGCAGATTGTTTAGCAATGTGTAGACAATAATCGCCACCGCCAGCGTCGCCACCGCGAGATGATGCCCCCGCAGCCGCAGGAGCGGCAACCCGACCACAAAACCAAGCACGACCGTCACGAGAGGCGCGGCGATCAGTGCGATCCACGGCGACCAGTGCGCCCGCGCCACCAGCAGCCCGACGGTGTACGCACCGAGCGCGAAGAACCCCCCTTGACCGAGCGACACCTGCCCCGCAAAGCCCATCAGCAATGTCAGCCCTGCCCCGACGATGGTATACAGCCCCACGAACGCCACCGTGATACGCACATCCGGCGCAAGTATCTGCGGTAGCAGCCCGACGATTACTGCCGAGACGAGCAGAAACGCGGGGAAGGCGAAGCGGCGCAGCGATGCGGGCATGGGGGCAGGAGCGATGGGTACGGGTGTTGTCGTCATGCGGGTTTCGCTCCCGTTTCGGTGGAGATATCGGGCTGCCCTGTTCGTGCACGCCGGAGCGGGCTACCCGTCCACAATCCGTCCGGGCGGATAACCAGCACGGCGATCATCACGAGCAGCGCGACGACGAGTTGATACGAAGGGTCGAAGTACCCCGCCATCATCGTCTGCGCGATACCCAGAATGAGGCTCCCGATCACTGCACCTGCGGGCGAGATCAACCCCCCGACGATTGCCCCCGCGAAGCCATTGACGGCGATATTGACATCTACATCGCTCGTCAGCGGCTGCAAGGGTGTTGTGAGGATGCCCGCCAGCCCACCGACCACTGCTGCCACCGCGAACGCCAGCAGTGCCATCGTGCGCGGGTCAATACCGACGAGCCGCGCAGCCCGCCCATTCAGGGCGCATGCCGTCACCGCCTTGCCGATGTACGTGCGGTTGAAAAAGAGTTGAAAGAGCGGAAAGACCACCGCCACCGCCACAACTACAAGGATTTGTTGGGGCAGAATGAGCGCACCGCCGAGCGAGATTGCCTTGTCCCCCACGCCATCGTAGGTCGTCGGAATATCGCCCCAGATGGAGAGGCACAACCCTTCGATGAGAATGGAGAGACCGAGCGCGATCATCAGCGAGGCGATAATCGGCAGCCTGCCGTTGCCGATCACGACCCACCCGACCGCGACACCGATCACTGCCATGAGGACGAGCGCGATCACAGCGGCAAGCGGGCCGGGGAAGCGATGCACCATGCTGGACATAATGTACCCGCCGAGCATCGCAAATGCCCCTTGCGCGAAGTTGACAATATGTGTCACGCGGTAAATCGCCACAAAGCCGAGCGCGACCAGTGCAAACGCCGACCCCGTTGCGATGCCCGACACGAGATACTGCCCGAATGCGCTAAACACGCCCTGCTCCTTCGTCGGTCGCGGTCATTGCCGTCATCGTGCTCGTGGTCATAGTCGCGGTCGTCGTAGTGGGTGTGGCGGGTAGCGTTGCCGGTTCGATAGGGCTGCCGAGATAGATACGGCGGATATCCGGTTGCGCCCGTAGTTCGTCCGGGGTGCCGGATGTTCGCACATTGCCCTGTTCGAGGACATAGACACGCTGCGCCAGCGAGAACGCGAGATTGACATTTTGCTCCACCAGCAGCACGGTCAGCCCCGCCGCATTGAGCGTCTGTAGATGCCCCGCAATCTCCCGCACAATGATCGGGGCGAGACCGAGCGAGAGTTCGTCAATCATCAGCAGTTTGGCATCGCTCATCAATGCCCGCCCGATGGCGAGCATCTGCTGCTCACCACCGGAGAGCGTCCCGGCGTTGCGGTCGCGCAAGGTGTGGAGTTTGGGGAAAAGGGTGTAGACGCGCTCGGCGTCCTGCTGCAAGGTGCGCCGGCCCCGTGCGAAACGCATCGCCCCGTCGAACAGGAAGGGGGAGCGGAAGAACCGCCCGTACGCGCCGAGGGCGAGATTGTCCGCCACGGTCAGCCCCGCGAAGACCTGCCGCCCCTCCGGCACGAGCGCGATGCCGCGCTGCACGATGGCGCGGGCAGGGTCGCCCCCGATGGACAGCCCACCATAGGTGATTGTGCCGCGTGCAGGCCGGATGAGACCCGCCACGGTATTGACGAGGGTAGATTTGCCCGCGCCATTTGGCCCGACAATCGCCACGAATTCGCCCCGCCCAACCGTGAGCGAGACGCCATGCACCGCCTCGATGCGCCCGTATCGCACCACGAGATCGCGCACATCGAGCAGCGGGACGAACGATGCTTCGTAGATCGTCATGCCGCAGGTACCTCCGCCCCGATGTATGCCTCGATCACGCGAGGATCGTGCTGCACCTCCTGCGGCGTCCCGGACGCGATCACGCGCCCGAACTCCAAGACGACGACCTGATCCGCCAACGCCATCACGAGGTTGACATCGTGCTCGATCAGCACCACCGTCACGCCGCCATCGCGGATCGCACGGATGAGACGGGACAACTCGCCGCGTTCGCTCGTCGTCAGCCCCGCTGCCGGTTCATCGAGCAGGAGCAGCACGGGGTCCGTTGCGAGTGCGCGTGCAATCGCCACCCGTCGCTGGTCGCCGAACGGCAGATTCTCCACGGTGATCGCGGCACGGTCTTCCATGCCCACGCGGGCAAGAATCGCACGGGCGTGGTCGCGGGTTGCACGTTCCTCGTGCCAGTATCGGGGCAGGCGCAATGCTGCCTCCCAGAAACCATGTCTGCCGCTGTTGTGCGTGCCGACCATGACATTTTCCAGCACGGTCATTTCGGGGAAGAGGCGTACATCCTGAAACGAGATCGCAATGCCGCGCCGCGCTCGCTCGTGCGGGGGCAGATGCTCGATGGGTTCGCCCCGGAACAAGATGCGTCCGGTGTCCGGTGTGTGCTGCCCCGCAATCGTCTGAAAGAGGGTGGATTTACCCGCGCCGTTCGGCCCGATGATCGCCAAGAGTTGCCCCGGCTGGACGGCGATATGCACATCGGTGAGGGCGGCGACCCCGCCGAACCGTTTCGAGACGCCTTCGATCTGTAGCATATCCCCGCGCTTCGTTCGTGCCGCCGCGGTGGATGGCACGACGGCGGCAGGCATTGTTGACCAAAGAGATGAGCACACGAACAGACGAAACGATAGCACGGCGGCGCGGCTGCTGTCTATGCCTTTGTGGTCTTGCCGATGATCTGCGACGGGTGTTCCGGCGAGGCGGGAGACGTGCGATACTGCCGACAATGACACACAACGAATACGTCTAGGGAGGTCCATTATGGCGGTCGCGGTTGACACGAAAGTCGAGCAAATACGGCAGGAATTGCCCGCCGTGCAGCAGACGGTGTATCTCAATACTGGCACCTGTGGGCCGCTGCCGCGCCGCACGGTAGCAGCGATGCAGGCGGTCCAAGAAGACGAACTTCTCAACGGTCGCATTGGCCCGCTGCATTACCCCGGTCTCAAAGCGGCGGCGGACGAACTGAAGCGGGCGGCGGCGGGTGTGCTGCACTGCGATCCGTCCGAACTCGCCATCTCGCGCCACACGACGGACGGCATGAATATCGCCATCGCGGGCTACCGGTGGCAGCGCGGCGACGAGATCATTACCAGCAATATCGAGCATCCCGGTGGCTTGCTGCCGACCTTCCTCACGAAGCGGAAATACGGCACACGGGTGCGGGTGGCGGACATCGGGCTTGGGGGCGGCACGACCGCAGAGATTGTCGGCGCGTTCGAGCGGCTCATCACCCCGCGCACAAAGATGATCGCCATTTCGCATATCTCGTACACGACGGGTGCAGTGCTGCCCGTGCAAGAGATCGTGCAGATGGCGCACAGCCACGATGTCCTCGTGACCGTAGACGCCGCGCAATCGTACGGGCAAGTGCCGCTCGATATGCACGCGCTTGAGGTCGATTTCTACGCCTGCCCCGGTCAGAAATGGATGTGCGGGCCGGAAGGCACCGGCGTATTTTACGCCCGCACGGAGAGCATCGGCGAGATCGAACAGACATTCGTGGGCGGCTTCGGGCAGCGCATGGGATCGCTCGATTACTACGGCGGTACCTACGCACCTGCCGAAGGCGCGGGGCGGTTCGATGTCGGTAGTGTCAATTTGCCTATGCTGACGGGACAGCGCACGTCTACCGAGTGGATCAAGGACGACGTGGGTTTGGAATGGGCGCACGAGCGCATCGCCCATCTCGGTCGGTACGCCCGGACGATGCTGGAAGGGATGAACGGTGTGACCGTCGTCACTCCCGAAGAGCGGCAGGCAGGGTTGTTGACTTTCACGGTAGATGGCATCACCCCTGCGGACCTGAAAAACCGGCTCTACGCGGAGCATCAGGTGACGATCCGCGATGTGGTGAAATACATCAACAACCCGAACGCGCTCCGCATCTCGACCGGCTTCTACAATACCGAGGAAGACCTCGACCGCCTCGGCGCGGCGATGCGGATTGTCCAGCAGTCGGTATAGCGCGACGATGACTAATAGTGCCCCCGCTCTCGACCCCGGCGCGGTGCTTGCCGCGCTCGGCATTCACGACGCAACCACGATTACTCCCGTGACGGGCGGGAAAGACACCGCGATCTGGCGCGTGGTGCATGGTGGGGGCGTCTCTGCATTGCGTGTGATGCGCCCCACACAGACCGCTGCGGCGGAACGGGAAATCGCGGCGATGCGAATGGCGGGGGCGGTCGGTCTCCCGGTTCCTACCGTGGAGCAGTTCGCCGTCTGGCACGGTCGCCCCGCGATGCTGCTCGCGTGGTGTCGTGGTGAGACAGTGGGGGATGCGCTGCGGCGGCAACCGTGGCGGGCGTATCCGCTCGGCATCGCATTTGGGCAGACACAAGCAGCAATGCACGCACTCCCGGTGCCGGACGCGCTGTATGATCGGGATGGGCAGTGGATTTCCCTTGCCGGAGACGGCGAAATGCCGTTGCAGGATCGTGTACGCATCGGTGCTACCGCGCCGCCCGCGTTGCTGCATCTCGATTATCACCCGCGCAATGTCATGGTGGAGAACGGCATCGTGACGGGCGTACTGGACTGGACAAATGTCGGTGTCGGAGATGCGCGGGCAGACTGGGCACGGACGCTCTCGATCCTGCGGCTGAATGGGGCGGTGGAAGCGCGTGCGGCGCGTGTCGCTGTGGTGACTGTCTTGCGGGTGTTCGAGGCAGGTTGGCGGCGCGGCTACCGCGAACAGGCGGGACGGCGGCTTGCGGGGCTTGCTCCGTTTTATGCGTGGGCGGGGGCGGCGATGGCGCACGATCTCGCGCCGCGTCGTGGGACGCCGCATGGCCCGCCCGATGCAGTGTACGCCGCAATCGCCCGCTGGACGGCACGTTGGAAGCGGCGGGCAGGGATTGCACCGCAGTGATGTGTGCGTGGTAGCACGTCTCGCGGTGTTTCTCTGGGCGGGTAACGGCACATTCTCGCATCATTCATCACAAGGAGCGGTCATGATCCCCTTGCATCCGGCAGTTGTCCATTTCCCTATCGCGTTGTTGGTCGCCAGCGTGGTGTTAGATGCAGTGGGGGTGGTGTTCCGGCGGGCGGGGCTGACCCAAGCGGGGTTCGCATTGCTGGTGGCGGGGGGGATCGGTGCCGCCCTCGCTGCCCTCAGCGGGCCAGAGGAGGATGTGAAAGATGCCGCGACGCGGGTCATCCTCACACGCCACGAACTGACCGCCGCCGCAACGATCACACTGGCACTCGTGCTGATCGGCGTCCGTATCGGCAATATGAACGGGCTACGCGGTTCCGGCGCGTACGGCTATCTTGCACTCGGCGTGCTTGTCATTGTCGCGCTCACCGCCACGGGCTACTTTGGCGGGCAAATGACCTATGAACACGGCGTCGGCGTCGCGCAATTGCAGGGCGCGACGGCACCGGACAGCGGCGGCGGGAATATCGGCGAGATGTGGGCGAAACTTGGCGGCGTCGCGCTTCTCATTGTCGTCGCAGGGAATTTCATCTATTTCCAGAAGACTCTGCGCGAACGGTTCGCACGCTGGCAGAATGCCTCCCGCGCCAGCACCCCAACCGAGCAACCAACGCTATGGACATTGGGGAAATAAGCAACCTGCGCTCACCACGCCCTACGCTGCGTCGTCGTGAACCGGCACCCGTATCTTTTCGGTGCGGAGGAAGCCGGACAGTTGCTCGAACATGTCCGGCGGGCGGATGAGCAGATCAGTCGCTACCCACAATGCTTTCATATGCCAGTAGCAGCCGAGCGATAGCCCAACCGCAGTGCTCAACCCGACTGCCAGCAGCACCGGGATCGGCCAGCCCGTCAGCATCACGAGCGGCGCAACGAGCATCGAAGCAAGCCCGCCCGTGAGCATGTAATTGAGGGTGACCGCGTTCGTCCAGTAGCCCGGTTCGCGCTCTAGCAGAAAGCCGCACGAGGGGCAGTGCGCGTGCGCATTCCAGCCATCGAACAGCCGTCCGTTGCCGCAGACTGGGCAACGTAACCGCGCTGCCCTCCGCAATACCTGCCGCACATGCCGCCCGTCCATCGCCTTGCTCCGCTGTCTGCTGTGTGGTTGATTGAATAATGCGATGCGATGCCGTCAGTATACCACCAGAGATGTGCCGCAGCGGTTAGCCTCGTGGCGTGTCCGGCGTGAGAATATGCTGGAGGACGGGGCTTTCAAAGTCGCTGGCGAGGCAGTCCATGTAGATTTCGTCCCACAATACGCCGCCCATCATGTGGCACTGCCGCCGCCGCCCGACGAGTGTAAAGCCCGCCTTTTCGTATGTCCGCTGTGCGCCGAGGTTGAATGCGTAGACGGTCAGTAGCACGCTGTGCAGCCCTAACCCGGTGAAGGCGTAATCGAGCATCAGCCGCGTCGCCTCGGTGCCGTAGCCTTTCCCGCGTGCGTCACTCTCCCCGATGAAGATACCGAAGGAAGCAGTGCGGTGGCGGTAATTGATCTCGTGCCACGAGGTGTTGCCGAGCGGTCGCCACGTTTCGCGCTCATAGATCGTGAACTGCACTCTATTCGCCCCTTGCCCGTGATCGTACCACGCGGCTTCCTCTTCCAGCGTCATCGGTGCGGGCGGGATCGCCAGCCCGCGCAGCACCGTGAAATCGTTGACCCACCGCTGATAGGTCGGCAGCAGATCACGCCGCAGCGGGCCGAGCGCGACGCGCTCCCCGGTAATATTGATGATGGGCATCCCGTGGTCTTCGCGCATTGGCTTTTTTCCTTTTCGTCACGGATTCGTCACGGGAAAACAGGAGAGATGACGTGCCGTCAATCGGCGGCGGGGTCAATCGCGTTCGGCGCGTCGGAGATAAGGTAGGGAAAGCAGGCTTCCACAAGCAGCCGCAGGGCGTCCGGGATGTCTCCATCCACCACCGCAGCGGCGGCGAAGGTATGACCACCACCGCCGAGCGCAGTGCCGATCTCCCCGACGGGAATCGTGCCTTTCGCCCGCAAAACGACGCGGGTACGATGACCGGGGTATTCGAGCAGCGCGGCACCGACCTCGACCCCCTCGACCGTCGCGGCGTGGTCCGCGAAACCGGGCGCGTCCTCGACACTCAGCCCGTACGCAGCGAATTGTTCGCGGGTCACGGTCATCACGGCGAGTTCGCCCTCTGCCGCCAGTTGCAGCCCCTGCAATGCCTCGCCAAGCAGCCGCAATCGGGGAACCGATGTATCTTCGTACATCGTTGCGTACAGCCCTCGTTCGTCCGCACCCCGATCCGCGAGGTCCGCGACGATGCGGTACGCCTCCGCGTTGGTGTTCGGGAAGCGGAACGACGCCGTGTCCGTCACAATGCCGAGGTAGAGCCATCCCGCTTCCTGCGGCGTGAGAGTGTGCGTCATCTGGAGAATGAGATGGTAGATCAGCACCGCAGAGGCAGTAGCGGCGGGGTCAATGACGGCGATGTCCGCAGTCAATTGCGCGTGCGGGTGATGATCCACGCAGATCACCGTGCATTCTTTCGCCGCACGGCGGGTACCGATAGCGATACCCGGTTTGCCCGACCGCTCCCAGCCAATGCTCTGGTCGAGAATCACTGCGACATCGGCATCGGGCAACGGTTCGTCGTCGTTGAGGATGTGGGCTTGTCCGCCTTCGTCCATGAAGCGATAGCGGATGGGGATTGTAGAGCCGATGACGACCTCTGCGCTGATGCCGATACGTGTCAGCGCAGACGCGAGTGCAAGTGCGGAACCGAGACCGTCCGGGTCGGGCTGCAAATGCGTCGTGATGAGCACGTGACGCGCCCCGCGCAGGCACGCAATCGCCCGCCGCAACCCGGCACGGCGCGTCAACTTCGGCATCCCCTCAACCATCGCCCGTGGCATCGTGTCGGTCCTTCGTGTGTGCAAGGGCAATCCGGGGCAAATCGTCCGGGGTGTCGCGTCCCCTCGGTGTATGACCTCGGTGCATGACAATGTGCAGTATAGCGTATCGTGTCGTTACCCGTGCAATTGTGCAGCGTACACAATTGTGTAATTGTCTCGTGTAGCACTCAGCCTGTGTTACGCCGGGAACGATAGGCGGCGCGGCGCGTGGTTCCGATGGCAAATCGCCCGACCGACTGCGGCACGGCGTCCGGCTCGGTAGTCGCCACCGGCGACCATGACGTACCCCCTCAGCCGCCCTTTGGCTTGGCGACATCCCACGCCCACGCCAGCACCGTTTCCACATCGGGCAATGTGGCGGCGGTCGGCGCGTGCTGCATCTGCATGATGCGACCGTCCTGATCTGCCACAATCACCGCCGCGCTGTCCCGCACCGCAAGCGCAGTGCGGACACGCCCGTCCTCGTCATGCAATACCGGGAACGGCATATCTCCGACGAACGCAGCGGGCGCGGGGAGCAGTGCGAGGAGTTGTGTATGTAACCACGCCCACGCATCGTGGTGTGCGGCGAAGGTGCCGAGGTACTCCCGTGTCGCGTCGTCGGTATCGGGCAGCACGAGCAGCACGAGATGCCGCCGACCGCGTAATGTCGTGCTGCGAAACGGCGTTCCGTGTTGATCGGGCAGCACGAAGGCGGGGACGATGGTAGGCGACGGTGCGGACACCCCGATGACCACGGCAATACTCCCTTCGCGCTGCGTGCTTTGTGCTGCGTGCTGCGTGTACCGATGCAGTATATCGCGCTTCGCACATTCCGTACCCCGCATCGGCGGTCTATGGTACGATGCCCGTAATGTTCGTACAGTGCGGCGGGGCGCACTACACTACATGGGTTTTTCGCCGGGATCGCACCGCGCACTATCCTCCAACCCCCGTGCACTATCGGAACACAGAAAGGCGACGAGCACCGTGCAGAAGATTTACACCGGGCGCGGCGATGATGGCTACACCAGTCTGATTGGCGGCGCGCGGGTGGCGAAATATGACCCCCAACCTGAGGCATACGGAACGCTCGACGAAGCATCTGCCGCCCTCGGTCTTGCCCGCGCCACCGCGACCTCTGCCGAAGTTCGCGCCGCGATTCTGGACGTGCAGCGTACTCTCTATCGCCTGATGGCGGAACTGGCGACGGTCGAGGGCAAAACCACCGCGTACGAGATGACCATCGAAGATGTGCGGCGCGTAGAGGATGCCACGAATGCGTGGACTGCCCGCGTGCCAGTGCAGCGCGAGTTTGTCGTCCCGGGCGACACCCTCGCAGGCGCAACGCTCGATGTCGCACGCACGGTGATTCGGCGTGGCGAACGGCTCGTGACGCGCCTCGCCCATGAGGGACACGTAACGAATACCCATGTGCTGCCGTATCTCAATCGCCTCTCGTCGCTGCTCTTTATCCTCGGTCGGTTTGAGGATGTGCAGCAGACGGGGCATACGTCCACTGCCGCAAAGGGCGGAGGAGACGCCGGAGATACGGGAGATGTACGAGAATAATTGTCGTACATGCGTTCGCATTTTGGCGCGATTGCTGATATACTGAACCTCACAGCGCGGTATCCGTGACGTGAGGAGGAGCAACGATGGTGACGACGGACGACACACGCATCGTAGGCGGCGAGGAACACGACGACGATTTCGACCTTGATTCGACGCTGCGCCCCCGCCGCCTCGCGGAATATATCGGGCAGGATCGGGTCAAAGCAAACCTGAAGATTGCGATTGAGGCGGCGCGGGCGCGGGGCGAAGCCCTCGATCATGTGCTGTTTTACGGCCCACCGGGGTTAGGCAAGACCACGCTCGCTTCGATTGTCGCGGCGGAGCTGGAAGTCGGCATCCGCATCACATCCGGCCCCGCGATTGAACGCCCCGGCGACATCGTTTCGGTGCTGACGAATCTCCAGCAGGGCGATGTGCTCTTTATTGACGAGATTCACCGCCTCGCCCGCCCCGTGGAGGAGGTGCTGTATACCGCTATGGAAGATTTTGCGGTAGATGTGACGCTCGGTAAGGGGCCGAGCGCACGGACGATGCGCCTCAATCTGCCCCCCTTTACGCTAGTCGGCGCGACGACTCGCCTCGCTCTGCTCACTGCCCCGCTCCGCGACCGTTTCGGCGCGGTGCAGCGGCTGGAGTTCTACGACGAACCGTCCATGAACCGCATCATCCAGCGGTCGGGGCGCATCCTCGGCACCAACTTGGAGCGCGAGGGTGGTATGGAGATCGCCCGCCGCGCCCGTGGGACGCCGCGTATCGCCAACCGCCTGCTCAAGCGCGTGCGCGATTACGCACAGGTGCGGGCGGACGGCGTGGCGACAGTGGAGGTTGTCCGCGCCGCCTTAGCGATGCTCGATATCGACGAATTGGGGTTGGACGACACCGACCGTCGCGTGCTCACGGCGATTGTGGACAAATTCGATGGTGGGCCAGTCGGCATCGAGACGCTCGCGGCGGCGAC